>CALXCP010000090.1 GCA_944386845.1 uncultured Oscillospiraceae bacterium
CGGGCAAAGGGGGGGGAAGCACCGCAGGCGCTCCCCCCTCCTTTGTGTATCCAACGTCACACAGGCCGCACCAGAGCGTCCAGGACGGCCTCCGGCGTGCGGTCCTCCACCAGCAGGGTGGGGCCCCCGGGGCCCCGGATGTCCTCCAGCCGGTGGGCGTCCGAGCTGCTGACGATGCGGCAGCCCTCCAGATAGGGATGGGCCGCCCGGAGCCGGTGGAGGTTGGACAGGTCCCGGAGCTCGGCGCAGACGAATTTGCTGTCCGGGGGGATGAAGCCCAGATTGGACAGCAGGCTGGTGGAGCTCTTGTCCAGGTGGGCGGGGATCATCACCCCGTGGTACCGGGCCGTGAGGTCATAGACCCGGTCAAAGGGGATGGAGGTGGCGCTGATGAGCAGCCGGGGCTCGGTGCCCGCCGGCTGATCCTCCTGGTCCATGAGGACCTGCTCCCCGAACAGCTCGGGCCGGTTGTCCACCGGCAGGAGCCGCTCATAGACGTACCCGTCAAAGGCCAGGGCATCCTCCAGCCGGGCGAAGAGGCACACCACATGGACCTCCTCCGCCGTGCACAGCTCCATCCCCGGGATGCCCACCAGGCCATGCTCCGCCGTCCACCTGAGGAAGGCGGGACAGTTCCGGGCGGTGTTGTGGTCGGTGAGGGCCACCACGCCCAGCCCGTTGAGCATGGCCATGCCGGCGATGTTGGCCGGGGTCATCTCTTCGTCTCCGCAGGGGGACAGGCAGGAGTGGAGGTGGAGGTCGTAGCTCAGGGGGATCATGCCAGCCGCTGGTGGATGGCCAGGGCCGCCTCAAAGATAGGCTGATCGGTGGCCAGGACGGTGATGCCCTGCTGCACCGCCCGCTGGGCGGCGGTGTCGTCCAGGTGGGCCCCGCCGGCCAGCACCACGCAGGCCGCGTCGGTGAGGGCCACCACCGCCAGCGTGTTGATATTGCCCATCACGGTGACCCAGGCGCACCCCGCCGGGGCGTTGCACATGGCCACGCTGAGCAGGTCGCAGCAGAACACCCGCTCGACCGGCCGGTCCAGATCGTCTCCCCGGTTCACGACCTGGAACAGGCCGCTGTCCATGAGTTCTCCCACTGTCATGTCTCGCGCTCTCCTTTCTGGCTGCCCGGCTCACCGGCCGGGGGGACGGCGGGGCGGTGCCCCACGTCCATCCTGGTGATCTCCTGATCCAGCTGCTCCAGCCGGCCGGCCAGCTCCCGCAGACGCTCCTGGGAGGGGTCCCCCTCCTGGGCCGCCGCGTCGGCCGCCAGCTGGGCGCAGGTGTCGGACAGGGCGTGGATGTGGTCCCGAAGGACATAGATGCAGAGATTTTTGGAGGCCAGCCCCCGGACGATGTCCTCCGCCAGCGCCTGGCACGAGGGGGCGCCGCAGCAGCCGCAGTCCAGCCCCGGGAACTGCTGGGTCAGCTCCTCCACCTGCCGGGCCATGGTGATGCTCTCCGACAGGCTGGAGCCCAGGCGGAACACCGGCTCGTACCGCACCGGGGCGTCCCAGCTCAGGTCGGCGGGGGCCTCGCGGGGCGGAGAGGTGGGGACGGCGGGCAGCCGCAGCCGCAGCTGCCGCAGCTTGGCCCGGGCGGCGAAGGGGTCCTCCACGTTGAGCACCCCGCCCACGCACCCGCCGCTGCAGGCGTCCAGCTCGATGAACTCCAGACCGGTGAACCGGTCGTCCTCCAGCCCCTCCAGCACCCGGATGACGTTCTCGATGCCGTCGGCGGCCAGATAGCGCTGGGAGCCCATGCCCAGGGACTCCCCGCCGGAGATGCCCCAGCTCACCCCCACCCGGCCGGCGCCGGCCAGGGCCCGGGGAAGGTCCCGCACCCGCTTCATGGCGCCCAGCAGGAGGGGGTACACGTCCTGGATGGCCAGCACCCCGTCCAGCTGGCTCTTCTCCACCCCGAGAGGGTCCCGGGCATAGGTGACCTTGGCGGGGCAGGGGGAGATGAAGATGACCCCGATCTGGTCAGGGGCCAGGCCGGTGCGCTCCACCGCCCGGCGGCGGGCGATCTCAGCGGCCACCTCCACCGGCGGCTTCAGGGGGAGCAGGTGCGCCACCAGGCCGGGGAAGCGCACCCGGATCAGCCGCATCACGCAGGGGCAGGCGGTGCTGATCAAGGGCCAGGCCTCCTTGTGCTCGGCCACATAGGTCCGGGTGGCGGCCGAGACCAGCTCGGCGGCGGCGGCCACCTCGTATACGTCGTCAAAGCCCAGCTCCAGCAGCCCGGTGAGCACGATGTTCACGTCATCCAGGTTGTTGAACTGGAGGTAGAGGGACGGGGCGGGGAGGGCCACGGTGTACTCGTAGTCCTTCAGGATGTCCAGCGTATCCCGGTGCAGCTTCTTGGCGTGGTAGCCGCAGGTGCGCACGCACTCGCCGCAGTCGATGCAGAACTCGCTGGTGATCCGGGCCTTGCCGTCGATCACCCGGATGGCGTGGGTGGGGCAGCGCTTGATGCAGTTGGTGCAGCCCCGGCACAGGCTGTCGTCCAGATAGACGGAGTGAAAGAATTTTTCCATGGGACATGCTCCTTTCAGGAGAAGTCGCTCACAGCCGTACCACCGCTGTGACGGTGGTGCCCACCCCCACGGTGCTCTCGATGTCCAGACTGTCGGCACACTTTTTCATGTTGGGCAGGCCCATCCCCGCGCCGAAGCCCAGGTCCCGGGCGGCGCCGCTGGCGGTGGACCAGCCGGCCTGCATGGCCTGCTGGATGTCAGGGATGCCGGGGCCGGTGTCCTTGAGCACCATGACGATCTGGTCGGGGCAGATCTCCACGGTGATCTCGCCGCCGTTGGCGTGGATGACCATGTTGATCTCCCCCTCGTACATCACGATGGCCACCCGGCGGATGATGTCGGCGGGCAGGCCCAGCTGCTTCAGGGTGGCCTTGGTGGAGCTGCTGGCCTCCCCGGCCCGGGTGAAGTCGTCGGCGGGGACGGTAAAGCGGAGGGTGAGACAGTCACTCATCCCGGCCGCCCCCTCTCAGTCCGGCGGAGAACAGCAGCCCGCAGGACTTGAACATGGTGTAGTGGGTGGCCAGCACACAGATGCCCCGCTCCCGGGCCAGCTGGAGCATGGCGTCGTCGGGACATTTGCCCCGGACGAAGACGATGTGGGAGATGTCCAGCATATCCGCGGTGCGGATGGTCTGGAGATTGCACAGCCCGGTGAGCAGCAGCGTGTCGGAGTCGGTGAAGGCCAGCACGTCGCTCATCAGGTCGGCGCCGAAGCCGGAGGTGACCTCGTCGTCCAGCCGGCTTTCGCCGCACAGAAGGGCGGCGCCGAGGAGGGCCTGGATGTCTCGGATCAGCACGGAAAGCACCTGCCTTGCAGTTGAAGATCTGGGTCGTGAAAGACCACCCCCAGTGTACCATCCGACCGCGGGAAATTCAATGTTTCCGGGGAAATTTCCACGAAAATCATGGGGCCTTTTTCGCGAAAGGGGGCAATTCTCCCAATTTGGCCTCCGGCACGTTGACGGGGGGGCCGGGGGTGCGTATAATGGAGACAGACGTCCTTCTCCGGCCGACCCGGAGGAGGAGAGGAGAGGAGTTTCACCGATGGAAGACGGACGTGTGTTCAATTTTGCGGCTGGGCCGTCCATGCTGCCGCTGGAGGTGCTGCGGCGGGCCGGGGCGGAGATCACCAACTACCGCGGCAGCGGCATGTCAGTGATGGAGATGAGCCACCGGTCAAAGCTCTTCGACGACATCTTCCAGGGGGCCAAGGAGAAGCTGCGCCGGGCGCTGAACGTGCCCGGGGAGTATGAGATCCTGCTGCTCCAGGGGGGCGCCTCCACCCAGTTCTCCATGGTCCCCCTGAACCTGATGAGCCGCACCGGAAAGGCGGACTACGCCGTCACCGGCAACTTCGCCAACAACGCCTTCCAGGAGGCCAAGAAGTACGGTCAGGCCCGGGAGGCCTGCTCCTCCGCCGACAGGGGGCACACCTACATCCCCGCGCAGTCGGAGCTGGACCTGGACCCGGAGGCGGGCTATTTCTACTACTGCGCCAACAACACCATCTACGGCACCGAGTGGCACTACGTCCCGGAGACCGGGCCGGTCCCCCTGGTGTGCGACATGTCCTCCGACATCCTGTCCACCCCGGTGGACGTGTCGAGATACGGACTCATCTTCGCCGGGGCACAGAAGAACATGGCCCCCGCGGGGCTCACCGTGGTGATCCTCCGCCGGGACCTGGCGGGCCATGAGCTGCCCATCACCCCGCTGATGCTCAGCTATCAGCGGATGATCGACAAGGACTCCATGTACAACACCCCGCCCTGCTGGTGTATCTACATGCTGGGGCTGGTGCTGGACTGGGTGGAGGAGCAGGGGGGCGTGACCGCCATGGAGGCCAGCCGCCGGGAAAAGGCGGGGCTGCTGTACGACGCCATCGACAGCTCCCGGCTGTTCACCGCCCCCGCCCGGGCGGACAGCCGCTCCTATATGAACGTGACCTTCCGCACCGGCAGCGACGAGCTGGACGCCAAATTCGTGGCCGAGGCGGCCCAGGCGGGCTTCCTCAACCTGAAGGGGCACCGCCTGTCCGGCGGGATGCGCGCCTCGGTGTACAACGCCATGCCCCTGGAGGGGGCGCAGCGGCTGGCCGATTTCATCCGCCGCTTTGACAAGGCCAACTGAAAGAGAGGAATATACTGCCATGTATCAGGGAAAATATAAGGTCAAGACCCTCAACCACATCTCCCCCGTCTGCCGGGAGGTGCTGGTGGACGAGCGCTATGAGATGGCCGACGACATCCAGGCCCCCGACGCCATCTTCGTCCGGGCCACCAACATGCTGGACTATGACTTCAACCCCGAGCTGAAGTGCATCGCCCGGGCGGGCATCGGGGTGAACACCATCCCCCTGGAGCGGTGCAGCGAGAGCGGCATCGTGGTCTTCAACTCCCCCGGCGGCAACGCCAACGGGGTGAAGGAGCTGTTCCTGTTCGGCATCAGCATGGCCTCCCGGGACATCCTGGGCGGCATGCGGTGGGTGTACGGCTACCAGGACGGCCAGATGCCGGTGGACGTGGCCATGGAGCAGGTGAAAAAGCAGTTCGCCGGCCCCGAGTACTACACCAAGCGGCTGGGCGTCATCGGCATGGGCAACGTGGGCAGCCTGGTGGCCAACATCGGCATCGACCTGGGCATGAAGGTGATGGGCTACGACCCCTACCTGTCGGTGGACGCGGCCTGGAAGATCTCCCGCCACGTGGAGCGGGTGCCCGACCTGGGCACCCTGCTGCGCGCCTGCGACTACATCACCATCCACACCCCCCTCACCGCCGAGACCCGGGACATGATCGACGCCGACGCCATCGCCAAGATGAAGGACGGGGTGCGCATCATCAACTACGCCCGGGGGGAGATCGTCAACGAGGACGCCATCCTGGACGCCCTGGAGAAGGGCAAGGTGGCCCGGTTCGTCACCGACTTCCCCACCGCCCGGAACGTGAAGGTGAAGAACGTGGTGGCCACCCCCCACCTGGGCGGCACCACCGTGGAGAGCGAGGCCAACTGCGCCATCATGGCCGCCCGGGAGATGGACGACTACCTCCGCAACGGCAACATCAAAAACTCGGTGAATATGCCCACACTCGTGCTGGAGCGCACCGGCATCGCCCGCATCTGCATCATCCACCGGAACCTGCCCGGCATGCTCACCACCATCATGCCCATCTTCGCCCGGGACGGGGTGAACATCGAGAACATGACCAACAAGTCCGCCGGGGCCTACGCCTACTCGGTGTTCGACGTGAACTGCGCCATCCCCGAGAGCGTCCGGGAGCAGCTCCGGGCGGTGGACGGGGTGCTCCGGGTGCGGGTGCTGGACTGAAAGCCGGCGGGAGCGCCGTTCCCGATTGACACGCCGGAGGAGATTTGATACAATGGGGCCCCTGCCCCGCGGAGCGCCGCGGAACGGGGCCCCATTTTTACGACATCTTCCCCAAACAGGAGGTTTCGATATGGCAGAATACACCAAGGAACAGCTGGCTCAGCTCATCGTGGGCAAACTGCAGCGCAACTACGGCCGCACGGTGGCCCAGGCCCACCCCATCCACATGTTCAAGGCCTGCGCCCTGGTGCTCCGGGACATGATGGCCACCCACTCCATGGCCACCGAGCAGCGGGTGGAGCGCACCCACGCCCGGCAGGTCCACTACCTGTCCCTGGAGTTCCTCATGGGCCGCTCGCTGGAGAAGAACGCCTACAACCTCGGGGTGCTGGAGCCCCTGAAGGGGGCCATCGAGTCCCTCGGGTTCGACCCGGGCGAGCTGTTCGAGTCGGAGCCCGACGCCGGGCTGGGCAACGGCGGGCTGGGCCGGCTGGCCGCCTGCTACCTGGACTCCATGACCACCCTGGAGATCCCGGCCACCGGGTACTCCATCTGCTATGAGCTGGGCATCTTCAAGCAGAAGATCATCGACGGGCAGCAGCAGGAGCTGGCGGACAACTGGCTGGAGTACGGCAGCGCCTGGCTGATCCCCAAGGTGGACGAGGCCCAGGAGGTCCGCTTCGGCGGCACCATCACCGACCACTGGGAGAACGGGGTGAACCGCCCGGAGCACACCGGCTACACCGCCGTGCTGGCCGTCCCCATGGACATGAAGATCGCCGGCTACGCCACCGACCACACCAACACCCTGCGCCTGTGGGACGCCAAGTCCCCCGCCCC
>CALXCP010000091.1 GCA_944386845.1 uncultured Oscillospiraceae bacterium
TTCAGGCACTCCCGGGCCACCGCCATGAGGAAGGACTGCTGCAGCTCCATCCGCCCGGTGTCCCCGATGCCGTTGTGGTAGCCGTAGGGGCTGTTTTTGTTGTTCTTCCGCCAGCGGATGACCTGCATGGCGTCGTCCCCGTTGAGCTCCCGCTCCCCGGCCATCTGGTGGATGTGCAGGTCCTGCTCCGGGTCGTCGTAGTCCATGTTGTAGGGCACGTCGAAGACCACGCCGCCGATGGCGTCCACCAGCTCGCCCACCGCCTCCCACTCCACCAGGACGTAGTAGTCGGGGGTCACCCCGGTGAGCAGGCCCACGTGCTCCTTCAGCCCGTCTGGCCCCAGCATCTTGAACAGGGTGTTGATCTTCTTGGTGGTCCAGGAGACGTTGACCATGGTGTCCCGGGGAAGGCTCATGCCGTCGATGGTCCCGTTCTCCGTGTCAAAGGTCACCAGGATGATGGTGTCGGTGTTGCCGCTGCTGGTGTCCCGGCCGCAGACCAGGAAGGTGTACACCCCGTCCTTCCGGCCAGCGGCCACCGGGGGCTCGTCCCCCATGCTCTCCTCCCCCGGCCCCTCCGTCCCGCCGGTCTCCACCGGGGCGGGGGGCAGGTCGGGGGGGCGGATGTAGCTGCGCAGGGCGGCGGCGGCCAGGATCACCGCCAGCGAGATTAGCATCAGGATGAGCAGCACCCGCCGCAGGATCAGCTCCCCCCGGGGCAGCCGGCTCCGGTACGCCCGGTACCGGGCCAGCAGCTCTGTCAGCGGCGGCGTCTCATCTCTGCGCTGTCTTCTTCCGTAGCTCATCTCTTCCCTCCACTGTCCTCGGGTGGATCTCGTTGCCCCGCTCCCGCATCTCCTGGATGCTCATCTCAAAGCCCAGGAGCACCGCCCGGTCCAGATCCTCAAGGGCCAGCTTCCGCAGCTCCTCCACCCCGTCGAAGTCCCGGGTGGGCTCCATGTAGTCGGCCAGGTAGAGCACCTTCTCCAGGGTGGTCATCCCCGCCTTGCCTGTGGTGTGCCAGAAGATGGCCTCACACTCGTCCTCCGGCTCGCCGAACACCTCCCGGGCCACGCAGGCCCCGGTCTTGGCGTGGAGCAGCTTCACCGTCTGCCGCTCGATGGGGTCCAGGGGGACCCCGCACTTTTCACACAGGGCCAGGTCCTCCTCCAGCGTCCAGTACTTGGTGCAGTCGTGGAGAATGGCGGCCCGACGGGCGGCGGTCTCGTCCGCCCCCCACCGCAGGGCCAGCCGGGCGGCCGTCTCCTCGGTCCCCATGATGTGGGGCACCCGCTTGGCCTTCACCATGGACCAGGAGCAGGCCCGCAGCTCGGGCAGGGCCAGGTGCTTCAGGTCGGCCCGGGTGCCGTACAGCCGGTGCATCAGGATGTAGCCGTACACCGCCGGCAGCAGGTCGTCCCCGCCCTTCCCGGCCTCCAGCCGCTCCCGCAGCCGGGTAGAGGACACCTCCACCAGCCCGGGCAGGGTGAAGGTCACCACCCGGGCCCCCAGCTCCCGGGTCAGCCGCTCCCGCTGGGGGGCGAAGAGGGACTCCACGTCCCCCTCCGCCCGGCCGAAGGCGCACAGCACCGCCTTTCGGGCGATGTCCGGGGCGTGGTACCACCGGTGGAAGGAGAGGAACATGTCCGTCCCCATCAGCAGGAACAGCTCCGCCCCGGGGCAGTCCTCCGCCACCCGGGCCACCGTGTCGGCGGTGTAGCTCTTCCCCGCCCGGCGCAGCTCCAGGTCGCTGACCTCCACCACGCCGGGCATGGCCAGGGCGTCGGCGGTGAGCCGGGCCATGGCCAGCCGGTCCTCCGCCGCCGGGGTGTCCGGCGGCAGCTCCTTGTGGGGGGGCTCCCCCGCCGGCATCAGCAGCAGCCTGTCCAGCCCCAGCACCTCCACGGCGGTGCGGGCCGCCTCCAGATGCCCCAGGTGAGGCGGGTTGAAGGTCCCGCCGTAGATCCCGATCTTCATCGCAGCTTTTCCGCCCTCCCGGGTCATTCCAAGTATTCCCCCATGCCTCTGGACATCATCCGCCACGCCGTGCCGCCGGCCATCTGCCGGGCGCTGATCCCCTCTCCGTAGCAGCCCGCGCCCTCCGGGCTCACCGCCACACAGAATGTCCGGCCGTCCCCGTCAGCGTAAAAGATCTTCAGAGGATAGGTCTGCAGCTCCGACTCCTCCGCCGGCTCTATCTGGCCCACCAGATCGCCGGGCAGCTGCAGGGCGTTGAGGGTGGCCATGCCGCTGACCTCAGCGATGACGCTGGTCTCTCTTCCCTGCTCATCCCGGACGACGATATCGGTCACGGCCGTCACGGTCACCGGGTCTCCCCAGCCCTTCCGCTCCGGCACCAGCGGCCGGTCCGGGGGGCTCTGACGGACCATGTACCAGATGACCGATCCCACCAGCAGGACGGCCAGCGCCGCCAGAAGCAGATTCACCGATCGTTTTGCCATGGGCTCCCCCTCCCTGTCCGGGGCCCGGCGCCGTCAGGTCTTCTTTTTGCCCGGCACCAGGACGATCCTGTCCTTCTTGTCCTTCTTATGACTTGGACGATACAAAACGAATTTTGTTCCGATGACCTGGACCACCTCGCTGCGGGTGAGGGGGGCCAGGGCCTGGGCGGCCTCCCGGGCGGAGAGCAGGGCGTTCTCCAGCACCCTGCCCTTGATGAGCTCCCGGGCCTCCAGGGCGTCGTCGGCCTGCTTCACCAGGTCGTCCCCGATGCCGTTCTTGCCCACGATGAGGATGGTGTCGATGCCGTTGGCCAGCCCCCGGAGCTGCGCCCGCTGCTTGCTTGTCAGTTCTTCCATAATGGTTCCTCGATTCCTGTTTTCTTATGTTTTGCCCGGCGGCGCGGCGCGCCCAGTGGTCGTGCCCCAAAAATCCTCAATTCCCAATTCCTAACTTCTAATTCCTAATTCTCTTTCAGGTATTCCTCCAGCCTGGCCCGGAACAGCTCCAGGGCCTTCCCCCGGTGGGAGACGGCGTTCTTCTCCTCGGGGGACAGCTGGGCGAAGGTCTTTTTCAGGGGGGGCAGGAAGAACACCGGGTCATAGCCGAAGCCGCCCTCCCCCATGGGGGCGAAGGCGATGGTGCCCGGGCACTCCCCCCGGGCGGTGAGCACGTCCCCGTTGGGGAAGCAGCAGGTGATGACCGAGACGAATCTGGCCGTCCGGGGCATCTGGCCCCTCATGTTCTCCAGCAGCAGGCGGTAGCGGCCCACATCGTCCAGCCCCTCGCCGCCGTACCGGGCGGAGTAGACCCCGGGGGCGCCGTTGAGGGCGTCCACGCACAGCCCCGAGTCGTCGGCGATGGCGGGCAGGCCGCTGGCCTCCATGACGGCCTTCGCCTTCAGCAGGGAGTTCTCCTCGAAGGTGGTGCCCGTCTCCTCCACCTCCACGTCCACCCCGGCCTCGGCCTCGGAGCAGACCTGGATGCCCAGCTGGGACAGGATGTCGTTCATCTCCACCAGCTTCTTCTGATTCTTGCTGGCCAGCACCAGCTTCATACCGTTTCCCTCCATGTTCACCACTCCCACGGGTCCTTGCCCCTCCGTCTCTTCCACTTCTTCTCCTCTTTTTTCTCCTCCATGCGGTCCGCCAGGTCCTGCTGGAGCTCGTCCAGCTTGTCCCCCGCCGCCTCCACCGCCCGCCGGAGCTTTTGGGTCACCGGCTCGGTCTCGGGGACGGGGATGATCACCTGCCGGCAGTCGGGGCAGTAATAGGCATCCGCCTCCTCGGGGAAGAAGATGGAGCTGGTCAGCGGAACCCGCTCCTCCAGGCCGCTGTCCGGCCCCTCGTTCCCGTCGGTGACCCACTCCAGGGACTGATCCAGCGGCCACGCCAGCCTTCCCCCGCCGGCTATGCCGCCCCTCCGCATCGGCTTTCCGCAAAATGGGCAGTCCACAGGCGCTCCTCCCTCCGGCTCAGCCGTTTCCCAGGGCGGCGCGCTGGGCGGCCTGGAGCTCCGCGATGCCCTTGGCGCACAGCTCCACCAGCTTCTGCTGCTCGGCCACGGTGAAGGGCCGGCCCTCGCCGGTGCCCTGGAGCTCCACCAACTCCCCCTTGTCGGTCATGACGCAGTTGAAGTCCACCTGGGCGTGGGAGTCCTCCTCATAGCACAGGTCCAGCAGGGCCTCGTCCCCCACGATGCCGGCGGAGACGGCGGCCACCTGGCCGGTGAGGGGCCAGCCGTTCAGCTGCCCGGCCTCCTCCAGCTTCTTCAGGGCCAGGTACAGGGCCACATAGCCCCCGGTGATGGAGGCGGTGCGGGTCCCCCCGTCCCCCTGGAGCACGTCGCAGTCCACCGTGATGTTCCAGGGGCCCAGCTTCTTCATGTCCACCACCGCCCGGAGGGAGCGGCCGATGAGCCGCTGGATCTCGGCGGAGCGGGGGGACAGCTTCAGCTTGGAGATGTCCCGGCGGGAGCGCTCCCGGTTGGCCCGGGGGAGCATGGAGTACTCGGCGGTGACCCAGCCCTCCCCCTCGGGGACGTGGCGGGGAGGCTTGTCCTCCACCGAGGCGGTGCACAGCACGTGGGTGTTCCCGCAGCGGATCAGGCAGCTGCCCTCCGCGAATTTGTTTACCCCGGGGAGGATCTCCACCGGGCGCAGTTCATCGGCCCTCCGGCCGTCGATCCGGTCTGTCATCGTCTGTCCTTCCTTTCCGTCCGCTCACTTCAGGATGCCAAGGGTGCCGGCCAGCACCACGACCCCCACCAGGATGGTCACCGCGCCGCTGACCTTCATCATCCGGATGTCCTTCTCGGTGGGCTCCCGGGGGTTGCGCTCCAGGAAGTGGTTGACCTTGAAGCCGAACTTGGGGTTCAGGATGATGTAGATGCCCATGAGCACCAGGAACGCCCCCAAAGCCGCGGGGATGAGCATGTTCTCCATTTGAGATGTCCTCCTTGCCTGTTTTCCCGCCCGGCGCCGTCAGATCAGCGCCTGGGCGAACTCCGCCGGGTCGAAGGGGCGAAGGTCGTCGATGCCCTCCCCCACGCCGGCGTACTTCACCGGGATGCCCAGCTCCTGGGCGATGGCGATGGCGATGCCCCCCTTGGCGGTGCCGTCCAGCTTGGTGAGGACGATGCCGGTGAGGGCGGCAGTCTCCTGGAACTGCTTGGCCTGGATGAGTCCGTTCTGGCCGGTGGTGGCATCCAGCACCAGCAGGGTCTCCCGGGCGCAGCCGGGCAGCTCCCGGTCCACCACCCGGCTGATCTTGTTCAGCTCGTTCATCAGGTTCTGCTTGTTGTGCAGCCGGCCGGCGGTGTCGATGAGCACCACGTCGGTCTTCCGGGCCCTGGCGGCGGACAGAGCGTCATACACCACCGAGGCGGGGTCGGCCCCCTCGTGCTGCTTGACGATGTCGATGCCCCCCCGCTCGGCCCAGATGGTCAGCTGGTCGGCGGCGGCGGCCCGGAAGGTGTCGGCGGCGGCGAAGAGGACTTTTTTCCCCTCCCCCTTCAGCTGGTGGCCCAGCTTGCCGATGGTGGTGGTCTTGCCCACCCCGTTCACCCCGATGAACAGCACCACCGAGGGCTGGGTGGACAGGTCCAGGGCCCCGTTCCCCACCTGGAGCATCTCGGTGAGGACGCCGGCCATGCAGTCCCGGGCCTCCTCCACCGTGCGGATCTTCTGGTCCCGGACCCGCTCCCGCAGGGTGTCCACCGCCTTCATCGTGGTGTCCATCCCCATGTCGGCCAGGATCAGGGACTCCTCCAGCTCGTCGTAGAAGTCGTCGTCCAGCTCAGAGCCGAAATTGGCGAAGATGTTGATCTTTTTCAGCTTGTCAAAGAAACCCATGGGACCTCTCCTTA
The DNA here is from genome assembly GCA_944386845.1 of uncultured Oscillospiraceae bacterium. Lineage (GTDB taxonomy): Bacteria > Bacillota > Clostridia > Oscillospirales > Oscillospiraceae > CALXCT01. The sequence goes on from CALXCP010000091.1 coordinate 5,827, forward strand.
CCAGTTTTCGTTCTTCGCCCCGCAGTGGGGGCACTTGGGGCTGTCCATCTCATAGGACTGGCCGCACCGGGGGCACTTCACCCTGGCGATGCCGCTGTCCTCCCCCTCCTCCTGTCGGGCCAGGTAGAACTCCAGCTTGCCGCAGTCCGGGCAGGCCCAGATCTCCACGTCCAGCGCCCCGGCGAACAGGTTGGGCAGGTCGCCCAGGATCCAGCCGGTGCGCCCCAGCTGCAGGTCCTCCCGCTTCATAAAGCGCAGCGCCCGGCCGCAGTTGGAGCATCTCCGTTCTCCCAACATGGCAGTTCTCTCTCCTTTACACATATTGATATTCGTCCTCTTCCCGCATGCAGGAGCTCCCGCTCCCTTACCGGATATGCAGCTCCTTCTCCACGTCGTTGAGGTCGATGGTCAGCATACGGCTGATGCCCCGCTCCTTCGTCCTCGCAAGCTCCATATCGTTCGCCCCGCCCTGCGGGCAGAGCTCATTCATTCCGCTGCTCGTCCTCTCCCCACCAAACCCGCGGCTGCGCCGCTGGGCTTTGGCGGGGGCCCCGCATGCAGGAGCTTCCGCTCCCTTACCGGATGTGCAGCTCCTTCTCCACGTCGTTGAGGTTGATGGTCAGCATCCGGCTGATGCCCCGCTCCTGCATGGTGACGCCGTAGAGGACATCGGCCTCCTCCATGGTGCCCCGGCGGTGGGTGATGACGATGAACTGAGTCCGGTCGGACATGGTGCGCAGATAGTGGGCGAACCGGGTGACGTTGGCGTCGTCCAGGGCGGCCTCGATCTCGTCCATGACGCAGAAGGGGGTGGGCCGCACCTTCAAAATGGCGAA
>CALXCP010000092.1 GCA_944386845.1 uncultured Oscillospiraceae bacterium
GCCGCCGGGCATGCGGGAGACCCTCTATTTCAAGGACGATGACGCCCGGCTCTCCTTCCTCATGGGCAACTACATCACCCTGACCAACCTGTCCCGGCGGGAGATCGACCGGATCTGCGCGCTGCGCATCTCGCCCATCAACATCTCGGTCCACGCCACCGACCCGGTGCTGCGGGAGCGGATGCTCAAGCACCGCCGGGCGGGGGAGTGCCTGGAGATCATGGGGCGGTTCGCGGAGCACCACATCACCATGAACTGCCAGGTCGTCGCCTGCCCCGGCATCAACGACGGCCCCGCCCTGGACCGGACCCTGTCCGACCTGGGGGCGCTGTGGCCGGCGGTGTCCAGCGTGGCGGTGGTGCCGGTGGGGCTGACCAAATACCGGGAGGGTCTGTGCCACATCGATCCCTACACCCGGGAGACCGCCGCCGCCGTCATCGACCGGGTGGAAGGCTTCGCCGCCCGCTTCCGGGAGGAGCACGGCACCCGCCTGGCCTGGTGCTCCGACGAGTTCTACCTTCTGGCCGGCCGGGTGCTGCCCGACAAGGGGGATTACGAGGACATGGCCCAGCTGGAGAACGGGGTGGGCATGCTGCGGCTGCTCCTCAGTCAGGCCCAGCTGGCCCTGGAGGGGGAGGACCTGTCCGCCCTGACCCCGTCTCCCTTCACCGTGGCCACCGGTGTGTCCGCCGCCCCCTTCATCGAACAGGTGGTGGAGCTGTGCAGGGCCCGGTGCCCTGGGGTCCGGGGAGCGGTGCGCCCCATCGTCAACCGCTTTTTCGGGGAGTCCATCACCGTCTCCGGCCTGATCACCGGGGGGGACCTCATGGATCAGCTCCGGGGGAAGGACCTGGGGGAGCGGCTGCTGATCCCCTCCAACATGCTTCGGGCGGGGGAGCGGGTCTTTCTGGACGATGTGACCCTGGACCAGGTGGAGGCGGCCCTGGGCGTCCCTGTGCGGGTGGTGGAGGCCGAGAGCGGCTTCGACCTGGTGGACGCCATCCTGGACCAGACCTACGACCCTCCTCCGGCGGAAGCGCCCGGGGAGGAGACGGAATACTACCAGTACAATCCATAGAGTGTAGAGTGAAGAGCGGAGAGTGGAGAAATGGAATTCGCCGAAGGCGAATGATTTTAAATAGTCTGGCTTCGCCGGACACAATATTTTCACTCCTCACTCCCAACTCTCCACTCTGACCGGAAGAGAGCGTGATAATATGAAGCCATTAGTAGCCATTGTCGGCCGGCCCAATGTGGGCAAGTCCATGCTGTTCAACAAGCTGTGCGGGCAGCGGCTGTCCATCGTGGAGGACACCCCGGGGGTGACCCGGGACCGGCTGTACGCCAGGTGTGAGTGGGGCGGCCGGAGCTTCGACATCGTGGACACCGGGGGCATCGAGCCCGACTCCGACGACCAGATCCTCACCTTCATGCGCCGTCAGGCGGAGATCGCCATCCAGAACGCCACGGTGATCGTCTTCGTCTGCGACATCAGGACGGGGGTCACCGCCTCTGACCAAGACGTGGCCGCTCTGCTGCTGCGCTCGGGCAAGCCGGTGGTGCTGGCGGTGAACAAGATGGACCAGGTGGGTCCCACCAACCCGGACATCTACGAGTTCTACAACCTGGGCCTGGGCGACCCCATCGCCGTCTCCGCCATGCACGGCGCGGGCACCGGCGACCTGCTGGACGCCTGCCTGGTCCACTTTCCCCCGGAGGAGGACGAGGAGGAGGACGACGACACCATCCGGGTGGCCGTCATCGGCAAGCCCAACGTGGGCAAGTCGTCTCTGGTCAACCGGATCCTGGGGGAGGAGCGGGTCATCGTCTCCGACGTGGCGGGCACCACCCGGGACGCCATCGACAGCTATTTCGAGAACGACAAGGGAAAATTCTGCTTCATCGACACCGCCGGGCTGCGGAAGAAGTCCAGGGTGGACGACCGGATCGAGAAGTTCTCCGTCCTGCGCACCACCATGGCGGTGGAGCGGTGCGACGTGTGCCTCATCCTCATCGACGCCAACGAGGGGGTCACCGAGCAGGACACCAAAGTGGCAGGCCTGGCCCACGAGGCGGGCAAGGCCAGCATCATCGTGGTCAACAAGTGGGACGCCATCGAGAAGGACGGCAAGACCATGGACAGGATGCGCCAGGAGGTCATGCGGGACCTGTCCTATATGACCTACGCCCCCATCGTCTTCATCTCCGCCCTGACGGGACAGCGGGTGGACCGGCTGTTCGACCTGATCGGCTTCGTCCACGATCAGGCCTCCATGCGCATCACCACCGGGATGCTCAACTCCGTCCTGGCCGACGCCACCGCCCGGGTCCAGCCCCCCACCGACAAGGGCCGCCGCCTGAAGATCTACTACATGACCCAGGTGGGCATCCGCCCGCCCCACTTCGTCTGCTTCTGCAACGACGCCCGGCTGTTCCACTTCTCCTACCAGCGCTATCTGGAGAATCAGATCCGGGCCACCTTCGGCCTGGAGGGCACCCCCGTGCGGCTGACCATCCGGCAGAAGGGCGACAAGGAGGGGTAAGGGATGCTGGAGTTTTTCCTGGACGGGAGCCTGCCCCCCTGGTGGGTCTTTCCCGCCGCGGCGGTGTTCGCCTATCTCTGCGGCTGCTTCAACGGGGCGGTGATCATCTCCAAATACGTCCTGCGGGACGATGTGCGAACGCATGGCTCGGGCAACGCCGGGCTCACCAACTTTTACCGCACCTTCGGCGGGCCCCTGACCCTGGTGGTCATCCTGCTGGACGTGGTGAAGGCGGTGGTGGCCCTCCTGGCCGTGGGCTGGCTGTTCCGGATCACCTACACGGACGCGATCTCCTTCTCCGGGACGGTCGCCCTCTGGACGGCCTTCGCCAAGTACTGGGCGGGTATCTTCTGCCTGTTGGGCCACATGTTCCCCTGCATGTTCCGCTTCAAGGGGGGCAAGGGCATCCTGTCCGGGGGCGCCATCGCCATTATGATCGACTGGCGCATCGCCCTGGTGGTGTGGGGGGGCTTTCTGATCCTGGCCGTCCTCACCCGGTACGTGTCTCTCGGCTCCTGCTGGGCGGGGGCCAGCTTCCCCTTCGCCACCGGCTTCGTCTATCAGGATGTGCTGCTCACCGTGCTGGCCGTCTTCATCGGCGGCCTCATCCTCTGGAAGCACCGGGGCAACATCGTCCGCCTGGTCCAGGGGAAGGAGAGCAAATTCTCACTGCACCACAAGAAAAGTTAGGAGATAGGAGATAGAAGATAGGAGATGCCGGAAAAATATCTCCTATCCCCTATCTCATCACTCCTATCTCAGAAAAGGGAGGAACCGCCATGAAGATCACCGTGCTGGGCAGCGGCGGCTGGGGGACGGCCCTGGCCCTGCTGCTGCTGGAGAACGGACACGACGTGACCCTCTGGTCCTATACGGAGGAGGAGTCCAGGGTCCTGCGGGAGACCCGCGAGAACCCCATGCTCAAGGGGGTGCCCCTGCCGGCGGAGCTGAAGCTCACCACCGACATGGCCGCGGTGAAGGGCTGCGGCGTGGTGGTGCTGGCCACCCCGTCCTTCGCCGTGCGCGCCACCGCCGCCAAGCTCCGGGCGCTGGCCGACCCGGGGACGGTGCTGGTCTCGGTGTCCAAGGGGATCGAGAAGGACACCTCCCTGCGCCTGAGCCAGGTCATCCGGCAGGAGGTGGGGGAGGCGTGCCCGGTGGTGGTCCTCTCCGGCCCCTCCCACGCCGAGGAGGTGGGCCGCCATGTGCCCACCGCTGTGGTGTCCGCCAGCGCGGACCCCGCCACCGCCCGGCTGGTCCAGGACCTGTTCATGAACGACCGCTTCCGGGTGTACACCAGCGCCGACCCGGTGGGGGTGGAGACCTGCGCCGCCCTGAAAAACGTCATCGCCCTGTGCGCCGGGGTGAGCGACGGCTTGGGCTACGGCGACAACACCAAGGCCATGCTCATGACCCGGGGACTGGCCGAGATGTGCCGGCTGGGGGTGGCCATGGGGGGCAAGGCAGAGACCTTTGCAGGCCTTGCCGGCGTGGGCGATCTTATCGTCACCTGCACCTCCATGCACTCCCGGAACCGCCGCTGCGGCATCCTCATCGGCCAGGGGGTCCCGGTGGAGGAGGCGGTGAAGCAGATCGGCGCGGTGGTGGAGGGCTACTACGCCGCCCAGACCGCCCGGACCCTGGCCGAGAAGGCGGGGGTGGAGATGCCCATCACCGAGGCGGCCTACCAGGTGCTCTACCACGGCAAGGACGTGCGCACCGTGGTGGGCGAGCTCATGGGCCGCCGGAAGCGGGACGAGCTGGAGGAGACCCGCTGAGCCCGCTGCGGGAGCGGCTCCCGCGCGCTGCTTTTGACAGGGCGAGGCCCGGGGACAAAATTCGTCCCCGGGCTTTACTTTCATACTTCACTGTGATAAAATATCCCCCGGCGGCACGGCCGCGGAAGGAGGCGCGCGCATGGCGAAGGCGCAGAACAAGGAGCACAGCGACAACCTGTACCGGGCGGTGCTCTCCCTGAAGACCATGGACGAGTGCAAACACTTTTTTCAGGACCTGTGCACCGTCTCCGAGCTCCAGGCCATGGAGCAGCGGTTCGAGGTGGCCCTGCTCCTGGACGAGGGCATGATCTACAACGACATCCTGGAGCGCACCGGGGCCAGCAGCGCCACCATCAGCCGGGTCAACCGCGCCCTGCAGTACGGGGCGGACGGGTACCGGGCGGTGCTCCCCCGCCTGCGGGGGGAGAAGGACGGGCAGCCGGGATGAACAGCTACAGCTTCCTGGCGGAGAGCTACGACCAGCTCACCGCCGACGTGGACTACCCCGGGCTGGCTGACTATCTGGAGCGGCACTTCCGCCGGGCAAAGTGCCCGGTGCGCACCGTGCTGGACCTGGCCTGCGGCACCGGCTCCCTCACCTGCGAGCTGGCCCGCCGGGGCTATGAGACCATCGGGGCCGACCTGTCAGAGGAGATGCTGGCGGTGGCCCGGGAGAAGGCCTCCGCCCTGGACGAGGGGGTCATCCCCCCGCTGCTGCTGCACCAGCCCATGGAGAAGCTGGACCTGTACGGCACCATCGACGCCTGCGTCTGCTGCCTGGACAGCGTGAACTATGTCACCCGGCCCGACCGGCTGCGCCGGGCCTTTCAGCGGGTCCACCTGTTCCTCATGCCCGGCGGTCTCTTCATCTTCGACGCCGACACCCCGGAGAAGCTCCGGGCCATGGACGGGCAGGTGTTTTTGGACGAGACGGAGGACACCTACTGCGTCTGGCGGGGGGAGTGGTCCCCCCGGCGGCGGGTGTGCACCTTCGGCATGGACCTCTTCCGCCGGGAGGGGGACGTCTGGCTCCGGGGGGAGGAGCTCCACGAGGAGTACGCCTACGAGCCGGAGGAGCTGGAGGACTATCTGCGTCAGGCCGGCTTCCGGGACATCCGGCGGTACGGCGACCGCACCCTGCGCCGCCCCCGGGAGGGGGAGCAGCGCATCTTTTTCACCGCGCGAAAGGACTGAGGACGCCATGTCAGACCAGATCGTGAGAGCCATCACCTCGGACGGCCTTGTAAAGGCGTCCGCCATCACAGGGACGGAGCTGGTAGAGCGGGCCAGGCAGATCCACCGCCTGCTCCCCGTGGCCACCGCCGCCCTGGGCCGGGCGCTGATGGGGGCCTCCATGATGGGCGACCAGCTCAAGGAGGAGAAGGGTACCGTCACCCTGCGCATCAAGGGGGGCGGACCCCTGGGCACCATCACGGCGGTGTCCGACCACTTGGGCAACGTCCGGGGCTATGTCCAGAACGGCATGGTGGACTTCACCGAAAAGGCGCCGGGCAAGCTGGACGTGGGGGCCGCCGTGGGCAGCCAGGGCACCCTCACCCTCATCCGGGACATGGGGCTCAGGGAGCCCTATGTGGGCACCGTGGAGCTGCTCAGCGGCGAGATCGCCGAGGACCTGGCCGCCTATTTCGTGGAGAGCGAGCAGATCCCCACCGCCTGCGCCCTGGGGGTGCTCATCGGGACGGACCAGAGCGTCACCTCCGCCGGGGGCTATCTCATCCAGCTGCTGCCCGGGGCGGGGGAGGAGATCATCGGGAAGGTGGAGCGCGGCGTGGCCCGGGTGGGCTCGGTGAGCCGCGCCCTGGAGCACGGGATGACCGCCCGGGAGCTGTTGGAGCAGGTGCTGGGGGAGTTCCGCCTGGAGATCCTGGAGGAGCATCCGGTGGAGTACCGCTGCTACTGCAGCCGGGCGCGGGTGGAGACCGCGCTCATCAGTCTGGGCCGGCAGGAACTGGACGACATGATCCGGGAGCAGGGGCAGGCGGAGGTCACCTGCCAGTTCTGCGACAAGGTCTACCGCTTTACGAAAGAGGAGCTGTGCGCGCTCCGGGACAGCAGGTGAGAAGTTCCAAAAAAATTCAGAAAAAAGGTTGACAGGGCGGGCCCGCTTTAGTATAATAACATTCGCGCGTTGCACCGGCCGTTTGGAACGGGAGCATAGCTCAGCTGGGAGAGCACATGCCTTACAAGCATGGGGTCACAGGTTCGAGCCCTGTTGTTCCCACCAGAGCCGCCACTACCTGGCGCGGTAGTTCAGTTGGTTAGAACGCCGGCCTGTCACGCCGGAGGTCGAGGGTTCAAGTCCCTTCCGCGTCGCC
>CALXCP010000093.1 GCA_944386845.1 uncultured Oscillospiraceae bacterium
CTCTCCACCCCGGTGGTGCCCAGCACCCCGGCGGACAGGGCGGCCACCGGCCGGCTCCCGGGGGGCAGCGCCTCCGGGGGCAGGTGCCGGGTCACCAGGGTGTGGTCGTGGGCCAGAGGGCCCAGCGCGTCCGGCGTGATGGCCCGGTTGCCCAGCCCCGCCAGCAGGATGCCCCCCTCCCGGGGGAGCAGGGGGGCCAGCTCGGCGGCCACCGCCCGGGCTGCCGCCGCCAGCCGCTCGGGCTCCCGGCGCTCCAGCCCCGGCAGGGTCAGGGTGACATACCGCCCCGGCGGCTTGCCCAGGGCCCTCTCCCCCCGCCGGTCCAGCACCCGGATCTCGGTGACCGGAAAGCCCTCCCGCTCCCGCTCCCGGGCCTCCACCCCGGGCAGCCGGGTGGTCTCCCCGGCGCTCTCCCGCCACAGCTCCCGGGCCTCCAGCGCCAGGTCGGTCCGCCTCGCCCCCATGTCCCCGCCCCCCCGCACAAGATGTAGTGGCCGCTTCGGCCCACGACCCCTATTTTTTGCAGAGGGACGGCGGCTATCCAAAAAGCCTGAAAAAAACGAAAAAAACAGTTGCAATTTCCCCGGCGGGGTGTTAAAATAAACTTCCGCATAGATGGGCTGCACAGCCCGCGAATACTCGATCGGAGGAGGTGTTTGGTTTGCCGAATATCAAGTCTGCCAAGAAGCGCGTCCTGGTGAACAAGACCAAGGCCATGCAGAACAAGGTCGCGAAGTCCGCGCTGAAGACCACCCTGAAGAAGTTTGACGCCGCGGTGGAGGATGGCAACCGCAGCGAGGCCGATCAGGCTTACAAGGTGGCTGTCCACGCGGTGGATCAGGCGGCCAGCAAGGGTCTGCTGCACCGCAACAACGCCGCGCGCAAGAAGAGCGCCATGACCCTGAAGCTGAACAAGCTGGAGGGCTGACCCGACCACAAAAACCGCCTGCCTCGGGCAGGCGGTTTTTTGCTGCCCCCGTGAAAGAGCCGCGCCCCCGGCCAGATGGCCGGGGGCGCGGCTTTTCCTTCACGACGGCTCCGCCGGCGGCGGGGCGGGCTCCTCCCGGGGGGTGAGCCAGTGGCCGAAGCGGTAGTACACCAGCAGGGCCAGGGAGGTGACCGTCCAGGTGATGGGGTAGCTGGCCAGCACCACGGGGATGGTGTGCCAGGCCCGGGCCGCGGTGAACAGCCACAGCAGCCGCAGCCCGCACACCCCGAACACCGAGATCACCATGGGCACCAGGCTCTTGCCCGCCCCCCGGATGGCGCCGCACAGCAGCTCCACCAGGATATAGGTGATGTAGAACGGGGTGAGCAGGCGCACCATCTCCACCCCCACCGACAGCACCGCCTGGTCGGAGGAGAAGATGGACAGGATGGGCCGGGCGAAGAGGATGAGGATGCCGCTGATGCCCGCGGCCAGCAGGGCGGACATCCCGGCGGACACCCAGACGCAGCGGCGCATCCGGTCGTACCGCCCGGCGCCGCAGTTCTGCCCGGCGAAGGTGGTCACCGCCTGGGACATGGCGGTGATGGTCATCCAGAAGATGACGTCCATCTTGCCGTAGGCCGTCCAGGCGGCCACCGCGTCGGTGCCGAAGGAGTTGATGAAGGACTGGATGACGATGTTGGAGGCGTTGTACATCACCGACTGCAGCGCCGTGGGCAGGCCCAGCTTCATCTCGTCGATGAGGGGGCGCTTGTGCAGCCGCACCTCCCGCAGGGAGAGCTGGATGGGGGAGCCCACCGCCCGGACCAGGGAGAGGACCACCAGCACCGCCGACAGCAGCTGGGAGCACACGGTGGCCACCGCCACCCCCAGCACGTCCAGGTGAAAGCCCAGCACCAGCACCAGGTCCAGGATGATGTTGCACACCGAGGCGGCGATGAGGAAGTACAGGGGCCGCTTGGCGTCTCCCACCGCCCGGAGGACGCCGGTGCCCATGTTGTAGATCACGTTGGGGATCATCCCCAGGAAATAGACCCGCAGATAGAGCACCGCCCCGTCCATGGCCTCGTCGGTGGTGCCCATGGCCTCCAGCGCCCAGGGGGTGAGCAGGAAGCCCGCCGCCATGAAGACGGCCCCGATGATCACCGCCAGGGCCATGGCGGTGTGGACGCTCCGGTGGACCCGCTCGGGCCGGCGGGCGCCGAAGTGCTGGGCGATGACCACCACCGCCCCGGCAGACAGGCCGGTGAAGATGCCCACCGTGAGGTTGACGATGACGCCGGTGGAGCCCACCGCCGCCAGGGCCTCCTTGCCCACGAACTGCCCCACCACCACGGTGTCCACCGTGTTGTAGAGCTGCTGGAAGAAGGTCCCCAGCCAGAGGGGAAAGAAGAAGGCCAGCAGCTGCTTCCAGATCACCCCCTGGGTGATGTCCCCCACCGGCTGACGCAGGCGCAGCATGGCGTTCCCCCCTCTCTCTCGTGTCGTCGGTCGATGCCGCAAACGCGATTTTACTCGCATTGGCCGCCCGGGACAAGGGGGCAAACTTCATAAAAATTTTCCTCTGCGGGGGCCCGGAACTGGAAAGGGTGCCGCCATCGGCGGCACCCTTTCCAGCTTCTTCCTCAGCCTCCTGTCACACCAGCCAGTTCAGCATCAGCAGCAGGCCGAAGCCGGGCAGGCCCAGCACCCCCAGCACCGCCCCGTTGAACAGGTTGACCCCCAGGCCGATGCCCAGCAGCCCCCCCACCGGGGCGAAGGCGGCCAGCCCGGCCAGCCCCAGCCCTGTCCGGGCGGCCAGCCGGACCAGCCCGGCCAGGGGGCGCCGCAGCAACAGCAGCCCCGCCGCCCCCAGGGCCAGCCCCCCCAGCCACCACGCCGCCGGGGGCAGCCCGGCCAGCCCGCCGGTCAAACCGCCCCCTCCAGCTCCTTCAGCCGGCGCAGGAGATAGTTGTACCGGGCCTGAAGGGCGTTGATCTCAAACACATAGGAGTCGATGAGGTCAGGGTCGTCCGCCGTGTCGAAGCAGCTGTACGCCTGGTCGATCTGCCGCTTGGTCTGGGCCAGCCCGTCGGCCAGGGCCTTCCGGTCCCCGCCGTCCGCCCCCCGCCGCCGGGGGGGCAGGGTGAACACCCCCGTGGTCTCTTCCATGCGCGTCCCTCCTTCCGCGTTCCCGCGGTATTACTTTATGGGTATTCTGGGCATTTATTCCTCCCCCTATACCGCCCCGGACATAAAAACGCCGGCGCGCCAACCTGGCGCGCCGGCGTCCGGCCCTTGGGTCACAGGATGCCCGCCGAGCCCCCGGGCCGCTTGGCCTGGGACTCGGGCATGTCCTCCCACTTCTTGGGCTTCAGGTCATAGGTGCACACGTAGATCACCAGGCTGGCGGCCAGGATCACCACGTACTTCCAGAACCACCCGGGGAGGTACTGGTGGATCAGGCAGCCCGCCAGGCAGGCGGCGGCGAAGGCCAGCATGTACAGCCCGGTGTTCCGGTATTCCCGGTCGGTCTTCACCTGCGCCTGCTCCTCCGGGGAGAGGATGAAGTAGTGGACGCAGGGGATCACCGGCCCCCGGTGCAGGAGCATCAGCACGCCGTAGATGAGAAAGGCGGCGGCCAGGATCAGCAGGACGGTCACGGCCATGGGGGATCTCCTCCTTCGCGGCCCGCCGGGGGCCGCCGTTCGACATTACAGGTGGTATTATAGCAACTCCCGCCCCGGGGCGCAAGGGCTTTTTTCAGTCCCGGACGTCCACCCGCACCGCCGAGAGGCACCGGCGCGTCTCCGTGTCGACGGTGAACAGGACGCTCTCCAGCTTGCAGGGGCCCGGGGCCTCCCGGTACCGCTGGTGGACGCCGCCCAGGAACAGGTTGATGGACTGCTCCGGCCGCATGCCCAGCACCGACTCCGCCGGCCCCGTCATCCCCAGGTCGGTGACGAAGCCCGTCCCCCCGGGCATGACCCGGGCGTCGGCGGTGGGGACGTGGGTGTGGGTGCCCCAGAGGGCCTGGACCCGCCCGTCCAGATACCAGGCCATGGCCCCCTTCTCGCTGGTGGCCTCGGCGTGGAAGTCCACCAGCACCAGGTCGGCCTCCGCCTCCGCCAGCAGGCGGTCCGCCGTGGTGAAGGGGTTCTCCAGGTGGGGGGAGAGCTCCACCCGGCCCATGAGGCTCATCACCCCCACGCGCAGCCCCCGGGGGCCGTCGTACACCCCGAAGCCCCGGCCGGGGCAGCGGGCGGTGTAGTTGGCGGGCCGGAGGATATAGGGGCACTCCTCCAGAAAGTCGGCGATCTGGATCCGGTTCCAGGTGTGGTTGCCCAGGGTGACCACGTCGGCCCCGGCGTCCAGGATGGCCTGGGCCTGGGCGGGGGTGATGCCCACCCCGGAGGCGTTCTCCCCGTTCACCACCGCGAAGCCCACCCGGTGCAGCTTTCGCAGGGTGCGCAGGTGCCGCTCCAGAAAGTCCAGGCCGCCCTCGCCCACCACGTCGCCCACCGCCAGGATGTTCCACTCCATCTCGCCGCCTCCTCCCGCCCGGGCCGGCCCGGGCGATCTTGTCTTCCTATTATACTATCTCCCGGCCCGCGCCGCAAGCGTCCGCCGCCCCTTCCCCGGGAAATGCCGCACGATCGCACAGTTCTGCCCTGCGGCGTCCGCCGGATCTTGACAGAACCGACAAGATCCGCCCGCCGGCAGGGGAAACCCGTTGACAAGCCCTCCCGCCGGTGGTAGGATACTTAAAAATTGAATCGCTGAGAAGATAGAGGCGCGGTGTCCATCAGTACCGCTCCGGCAAGGGCAGGCAGCCGCCGGACGGGAAAGGGGCCACCGCCGAAGCGGGGACGCGGAGCCTGACGCCCCCCGCTGGGCCGCCGGAGAACATCCGGCGGACTGTCACAAGGTTCTTGTGAAGCGCTATCGATGGCAGCGGGGCCCGCCCCACAAGGCTTCCCGTCCCGCAGTTCCATGGACCGCTTGACAAGGCGGTCCAATTTTTTATCCCCACCGGGGGGAAAAAGATCCCGGAACTCTTGCCAAGAAAGGTGATCGAAATGAAGAAGCTCCTGTCCCTGGCCCTGGCTCTGACCATGGCCCTGACCCTGGCCGCCTGCGGCGGCACCCCCTCTGGGGAGAACACCGGCACTCCGGCGGAGACCACCCCTGTGGAGTCCCCCGCCGAGACTCAGCCCGCCCCCGAGGTGACCATCCCCCCCGTGGAGGACCTCACCGGCGTGGACACCAGCGCCATCCCCGGCGTGGAGGACGGCGTGCTCACCGTGGGCATGGAGTGCGCCTACGCCCCCTACAACTGGATGCAGATGGACGACTCCAACGGCGCCGTGCCCATCTCCAACGTGCCCGGCTCCTACGCCAACGGCTATGACGTGATGATCGCCAAGCGCATCTGCGAGGCCTACGGCTGGGAGCTGGAGATCGTCTCCAGCGCCTGGGACTCCCTGGCCCCCGCCGTCCAGTCGGGCACCATGGACATCAACATCGCCGGCCAGTCCATGACCGCCGACCGCCTCAACGAGGTGGACATGGCGGGCCCCTACTACTACGCCACCATCGTCTGCGTCACCACCAAGGACTCCGCCAACGCCGCCGCCACCTCCATCCAGGAGCTGACCGGCAAGTGCACCGCCCAGACCGGCACCATCTGGTATGACTCCTGCCTGCCCCAGATCGAGGGGGCCGAGATCCTGGCCCCCGCGGACACCGCCCCGGCCATGATCATGCAGCTGCAGACCGGCACCGTGGACTTCATCTGCACCGACCTGCCCACCGCCATGGGCGCCGCCGCCAAGGACGACAGCCTGGTGATCCTGAACTTCTCCGGCACCGACGGCGACTTCCAGTTCGCCGACGAGGCCGAGCGGGCCGAGAACGTGAACATCGGCATCGCCGTGCAGAAGGGCAACACCCAGCTCACCGACGCCATCAACACCGTCCTCAACGCCCTGAACGAGGACCAGTTCAACGCCCTCATGGACCAGGCCATCGCCATCCAGCCCGCGGTCTGATCCCCGCCGCCCCAGCGAAAAACCGCCGCGCGTCCGGCCCCCTGAGCGGGGGCCGGACCGCGCGCCGTTTCAGAAAGGAGCGCCCGCCATGCAGCGCTTTCTCGAGCTGTGCCAGGACGTGGCCGTCCTGTGGCAGACCTACTGGCCCGGATACCTCAACGGGGTGAAGAACACCCTGATCCTGGCCCTGATCGGCACCGTCATCGGCTGTATCATCGGCCTGGTGTGCGGCATCCTGAACACCATCCCCTACACCAAAAACGACCCCGCCCCCAAGCGCTTCGTCCTGAAGCTCATCCGGGTGCTGGTGCGGATCTACGTGGAGGTCTTCCGGGGCACCCCCATGATCCTCCAGGCGGTGTTCATCTACTACGGCCTGCCCTACTTCACCTACAACGCCGTCCAGTGGCCCAGCGCGTGGGCCGCCTCCATCCTGGTGGTGTCCATCAACACCGGCGCCTACATGGCCGAGTCGGTCCGGGGCGGCATCATCTCCATCGACCCCGGCCAGACCGAGGGGGCCAAGGCCATCGGCATGACCCACGTGCAGACCATGACCTCGGTGATCCTGCCCCAGGCCCTGCGCAACATCATGCCCCAGATCGGCAACAACTTCATCATCAA
>CALXCP010000094.1 GCA_944386845.1 uncultured Oscillospiraceae bacterium
CTCATCTCCAGCCACATCACCGGCGACGTGGAGAGGGTGGCCGTTTACATCACCTACCTCCACGGGGGGCAGGTGATCCTCTCGGCGGCCAAGGACGACATCCTGGACCGGTACGGCCGGGTGGGCTGCACCGCCGGGCAGCTGGCCGCCCTGCCGCCGTCGGAGCTGGTGCGGGTGCGCCGGGGACAGTTCGGCTGCGAGGCCCTGGTGGCCGACCGGACCGCCTTCCGCCGGGCCCACCCGGAGCTGCCCGTGGACCGGGTGACGCTGGACGACATCATGGTGTTCATCGGAAGGGGGGAGCCCGCATGACCGGACTGATCTGGAAGGACCTGCTGGTCCTGCGCAGGCAGCTGAGGACCTATCTCATCTTTCTGGTGGCCTATGGGGCGCTGGCGGTGGCGGGGCTGTTCCCCCTGGCCGCCGTGACGGCGGTGATCCAGATCCTGCTGATCATGCTGCCCGTCAGCGCCTTCTCCTTTGACGAGCTGGCCCGGTGGGACCGGTACGCCGCCGCCCTGCCCGGCGGGCGCCGGGCCATGGTGTCCGCCCGGTACCTGCTGACCCTCGGGATCGCCCTGGCCGCTGCGGTGCTGGGGGCGGCGCTCTGCCTGGTGCTCTCCCGGGCCGCCGGGGAGCCCCTGGCCGAGGGGCTGGCCGCGGTGGCGGCCTGCCTGGGACTGGGGCTGTTCATCGCCGACGTGCTGCTCCCCCTGTGCTACTGGCTGGGGGTGGAGCGGGCCCGGCCCTGGATGTACGTGGTGGTCTTCGTGCCGGTGCTCCTCTTCGTGGGGGCGTGGTATCTCGGGCTGCTGGACTGGCTGTCCGCCGTGCCCGACGGGGCGGTGGTGGTCCTGTTCACCGGAGTCGCCCTGCTGCCCTTCGCGGGGATGCTGCTCTCCTGGCGGATCTCCCTGGCCGTCATGGCCAAAAAGGACCTGTGAGCAACGGTCCCCGGGGGCGTCTGTGCCGCCCCCGGGGACATTTTGCCGGAAAAAGGCCCGTCCTCCGGAAAAAAGAGCGGAAAATCCCTTGCATTTCCCTTTGGGGTATGATATAGTGTGATACGGTAAAGAGTAGGAAGTATGTGGAGTGGGGCCCCGGCTCCGCTCTTTCTTATTGAAAAAACCGGCTCTGTAATTTTATGGAAGGGGGGCTTCCTCCATGGCCAAGGTCACCGAAGTGGCCGCCGGGCTGGCGCTGCCCATCGTGGAGCAGAACGGCTGCACCCTGTGGGACGTGGAATATGTGAAGGAGGCGGGGGACTGGTACCTCCGGCTCTACATCGACAAGGAGGGCGGCGTCTCCATCGACGACTGTGAGGCGGTCAGCCGCGCCGTCAGCGACGCGCTGGACGCGGCCGACCCCATCGAGGGGAGCTATATCTTCGAGGTGTCCTCCGCCGGGGCCGACCGGGCCCTGAAGAAGCCGGAGCACTTCGCCGCCATGATGGGGCGGGAGGTGGAGGTGCGCCTCTACCGGGCCCGGGAGGGCCGAAAGGAGTTCACCGGCGTCCTCTCCGGCTATGAGGACGGGGCGGTGACCATCGACTGCGGCGGGCAGCCGCTCCGCTTTGAGAAGCCGGACGTCGCCCAGGTGCGGCTGTATGTACGATTTTAAGACCACTCATTAAAATAGGAAGAGGGAACGGACATGGCCAAGAAGACCACCAAAAAGACCAATGACCTGGAAAACGACGGCAAGGAGTTTTTCGCCGCCATCCACCAGATCGAGCAGGAGAAGGGCATCAAGCCCGGCTATATGATGGAGAAGATCACCCAGGCCCTCATCACCGCCTACAAGCGGGACCACGAGGGGGTGGGCGACAACATCACCGTAGAGGCCGACGAGGAGAAGGGCACCGTCCGCATGATCCTGCGCAAGGACGTGGTGGAGACGGTGGACAACCCCCAGACCGAGATCAGCCTGGAGGAGGCCCGGCAGTCCCTGCCCCAGGCCCAGCTGGGCGACGTGGTGCGCATGGAGATCAAGACCAAGAACTTCGGCCGCATCGCCGCCCAGGCCGCCCGGCAGGTCATCATCCAGGGCATCCGGGAGGCCGAGCAGGGCCTGATCTACGAGGAGTTCACCTCCAAAGAGCACGAGATCCTCACCGGCATCGTCAACCGCATCGACCCCCGCACCGGCTCGGTGGGCCTGCGGCTGGGCAGCGGCAGCGAGAGCACCGAGGCCTATCTCAACACCAACGAGCAGATCCGGGGGGAGACCTACCGGGAGGGGCAGCGGCTCAAGGTCTATGTGGTGGAGGTCCGCCGGGCCACCCGAGGCCCCCAGGTGGTCATCTCCCGCACCCACCCGGGACTGGTGCGCCGGCTGTTCGAGCTGGAGGTGCCCGAGATCTATGACGGTACCGTGGAGGTCAAGTCCATCTCCCGGGAGGCGGGCAGCCGCACCAAGCTGGCCGTCTGGTCCGCCGACCCCAACGTGGATCCCATCGGTGCCTGCGTGGGCCCCCGGGGCCAGCGGGTGAACAGCATCGTGGAGGAGCTGGGCGGCGAGAAGGTGGACATCGTCAAATGGTCCGAGGACCCCGCCGAGTACATCGCCGCGGCCCTCTCCCCCGCCGACGTGGTGGATGTCATCCCCCTGGAGGACAGCAAGAGCTGCCGGGTCATCGTCCCCGACGACCAGCTGTCCCTGGCCATCGGCAAGGAGGGTCAGAACGCCCGCCTGGCCGCCAAGCTCACCGGCTTCAAGATCGACATCCGCCCGGAGAGCGCTCCCGAGCCCCCCGAGGAGGAGCTCCTCGCGGAGGAAGAGCTCCCCGCTGAGGAGGAGCTCCCCGCTGACGAGGCCGAAGCTCCCGCCGAGCCCGAGGGCGGGGCTGATCCCGAGCCGGAGGTCTGACCGTTCTCAATTCCTAACTTCTAATTCCTAATTTTACGGGAAGGGTGGTGTCCGCAGTGCCCAAAAAGATCCCCATGCGCCAGTGCGTGGGCTGCCGGGAGATGAGGCCCAAGAAGGAGCTGATCCGGGTGGTCCGCTCCCCAGAGGGAGAGGTCTCCCTGGACCCCAGGGGCAAGCTGCCCGGCCGGGGGGCCTATGTGTGCCCCGACCCGGAGTGCCTGAAGCGGGCCCGGAAGAGCCGGGCGCTGGAGCGGGCCTTCGGCGTCCCCCTCCCCGACCCGGTGTATGCCGCCCTGGAGGCGCAGATGGAGGAGGTGGTCCCCCATGTCCCATGAGGATATCCTCTCCCTGCTGGGCCTGATCCGCAAGGCGGGGCGGCTGGAGATGGGCGAGGAGCCCACCGGAGCCGCCTGCCGGGCCCGGAAGGCGGCGGTGGTGCTGCTGGCGGAGGACGCCGCCCCCAACACCTGCCGCCGGGCCGCCCACTTCGGCGAGCTGGGCAAGTGTCTGTGGCTGCCCCTCCCCTGCTCCAAGGCGGAGCTGGGCCGCAGCCTGGGCCGCAGCTCCTGCGCCATGCTGGCGGTGACCGACGCGGGCTTCGCCGCCGCCCTGGTAAAGAAGCTGCGGGCGCTGGACCCGGAGCGGTACGCCGCCGCCGGCCAGGCGCTGGACGAAAAGGCCGCCCGGGTGCTCCAGCGTCAGAAGGAGCAGCGGGCACACGAGAAGAATTTGCAGAAGAAGGGCCGGAAGCCCTGGGCCCCGCCGCCCCCCGACCCCGGGGGCGTGCCCCCGGCCAAAAAGGGCCGTCCCAAAGGGGACCGGGCCGCGAAGGGCCCCGGCCCCGCCAAAGACGGCGGACGGCCCAGGCGGACGGGCAGGCCGGACCGGAGCGGCCCCCCCGCCCCCCGGGGAAGGACCGGGCCGGGCCGGCGGGGCAAGCGCCCCCCCAAGCCGTGACCCCGCGGCAAGCCCCTGCGCCGGGGCGGTCAGGCGCGGACACGACACGACTGAGCAGACAACAGGGACCCCGTTCCCGCGGCAGGTGAGGCCAACGGCCGCCGGCGGGACGGAGCGGTCCGATCCATGGAGGTGGCCGATTTGAGTATCGAGAACAAATACAGAGTCCACGAGGTGGCCAAGGATTTCAAGATGAACTCCAAGGACATCGCCAACATCCTCACCACATACGACACCACGCCGAAGAACCACATGCAGGTGCTGGAGACCCGGCAGCTGGCCATCATCTTCGACTATCTCACCCAGCACAACCAGATCGAGAGCCTGGAGAGCGTCTTCTCCGAGGTGTACCACACCCCCAAGAAGGAGCAGCCCCAGGCCCAGCCCGCCCCCCAGCCCGCCGCCGGTCAGAAGCCCGCCCAGGGCCAGGCCGCCCAGGCGTCCCAGGGCAGCAAGGGCCAGCAGCAGCCCGCCGCCGGCCAGAAGCCGGCCCAGCAGGCCGCCCCCCGGCCCGCCACCCGGGTGCCCGAGAAGAAGGTGGTGGACACCCGCAAGGCGGGGGACGTGAACCTGGCCAAGTACGACCAGCGGCTGGAGGACCTGGCCCCCGAGAAGGCCAACCGGATGCAGACGGGCAAGCAGAAGTTCCAGAACCGCAACAGCCGGGGCCGGGGCCAGAACTTCGGCAACAAGCGCCGGCAGGAGGAGCAGGACCGGATGCGTCGGCTCCAGCTGGAGATCGCCAAAAAGACCCCCCTCACCGTGAAGATCCCCGACGAGATCTCGGTGGGTGAGCTGGCCTCCCGGATGAAGAAGACGGGGGCCGAGGTGGTCAAGTGCCTGATCAAGAACGGCGTCATGGCCTCCCTGAGCCAGGTCATCGACTTCGACACCGCCGCCATCATCGCCGAGGAGATGGGCTGCAAGGTGGAGAAGGAGGTCATCGTCACCATCGAGGAGCGCCTCATCGACACCGCCGAGGATAAGCCCGAGGACCTGGTCCCCCGGGCCCCCGTGGTGGTGGTCATGGGCCACGTGGACCACGGCAAGACCTCTCTGCTGGACTATATCCGCCACGCCCATGTGGCCGCCGGCGAGGCGGGCGGCATCACCCAGCACATCGGCGCCTATCAGGTGGAGGTGAACGGCAAGCCCATCACCTTCCTGGACACCCCCGGCCACGAGGCCTTCACCGCCATGCGGGCCCGGGGCGCCATGATCACCGACATCGCCATCCTGGTGGTGGCCGCCGACGACGGCATCATGCCCCAGACCATCGAGTCCATCAACCACGCCAAGGCCGCCGAGATCCCCATCATCGTGGCCATCAACAAGATGGATAAGCCCGAGGCCAACCCCGACCGCATCAAGCAGCAGCTCACCGAGTACGGCCTGGTGTCCGAGGACTGGGGCGGCGACACCATCATCTGCCCCATCTCCGCCAAGACGGGCATGGGCATCGACAACCTGCTGGAGATGGTCACCCTCACCGCCGAGATGGGCGAGCTGAGGGCCAACCCCAACCGCTCCGCCCACGGCACCGTCATCGAGGCCCGGCTGGACAAGGGCCGCGGCCCCATCGCCACCCTGCTGGTACAGAACGGCACCCTGAAGCAGGGCGACGTGATCATCGCGGGCACCGCCGTGGGCCGCGTCCGGGCCATGACCAACGCCCGGGGCGAGAAGCTCAAGACCGCCGGCCCCTCCGTCCCCGTGGAGATCATCGGCATGAGCGAGGTGCCCGACGCCGGCGACGACTTCCACGCCGTGGCCGACGAGCGCATGGCCCGGGAGCTGGCCGAGCAGCGCAAGCATGAGCAGAAGATGGCCTCCTCCTCCGCCCCGGTGGGCAAGGTGTCCCTGGAGGACCTGTTCTCCCAGATCCAGCAGGGCGAGCTGAAGAACCTGAACCTGGTGGTCAAGGCCGACGTCCAGGGCTCCGCCGAGGCGGTGAAGACCAGCCTGGAGAAGCTCAGCAACGACGAGGTCCGGGTCCGGGTCATCCACTGCGCCGTGGGCGCCATCAGCGAGTCCGACGTGATGCTGGCCTCCACCTCGGGCGCCATCATCGTGGGCTTCAACGTCCGGCCCGACGCCAATGCCCGGGACTCCGCCGCCCGCAACCACGTGGACATGCGGATGTACCGCGTCATCTACGACGCCATCAACGAGATCGAGACCGCCATGAAGGGCATGCTCTCCCCTAAGTTCAAGGAGGTGGAGCTGGGCCTGGCCGAGGTGCGCCAGGTCTACAAGATCACCAACGTGGGCATGGTGGCCGGCTGCTACGTCACCGAGGGCAAGATGCAGCGCGGCGCCCAGATGCGCCTGGTCCGGGACGGCATCGTGGTCCACGACGGCGTGCTGGCCTCGCTGCAGCGCTTCAAGGACAGCGTCAAGGAGGTCGCCCAGGGCTACGAGTGCGGCATCACCATCGAGAAATTCCAGGACATCAAGGAAGGCGACGTCATTGAGGCCTATCTCATGGAGCAGATCGAGGTCTGATGCCGCACGAGTCCCCCGCGCAGCGGGGGCGCGCCCTTTGGCGCGTAAAATCGACGCCAGAGGCGGAGATTTGCGCAGGGCGAATTCACTTCGCCCGAGCATTTCAAATACAATGGGGTCCCCTCGGGATGGAACATCCCGTGGGGCGTGCGGCATCACGATCGAGAAATTCCAGGACATCAAGGAAGGCGACGTCATCGAGGCCTACCTCATGGAGCAGATCGAGGTCTGAGCAGC
>CALXCP010000095.1 GCA_944386845.1 uncultured Oscillospiraceae bacterium
TCGGTGGTCCCCCTGCCCAACGACGAGATGAAGGGCCGGATCATCGGCCGGGAGGGCCGCAACATCCGCACCCTGGAGACCCTCACCGGCGTGGACCTGATCATCGACGACACGCCGGAGGCCATCACCGTCTCCTGCTTCGACCCGGTGCGCCGGGAGATCGCCCGCATCGCCCTGGAGAAGCTGATCCAGGACGGCCGCATCCACCCCGCCCGCATCGAGGAGATGGTGGAGAAGGCCAAGCGGGAGGTGGACGCCACCATCAAGGCCGAGGGCGAGCGGGCCATCTTCGAGACCAACGTCCACGGCCTGAATCCCGAGCTGGTCAAGCTGCTGGGCCGGATGCACTACCGCACCAGCTACGGCCAGAACGTCCTCAACCACTCCATCGAGGTGTCCCACGTGGCCGGGCTGCTGGCCGCCGAGATCGGCGCCAACGTGGCCGAGGCCAAGCGGGCCGGCCTGCTCCACGACCTGGGCAAGTCCATCGACCACGAGGTGGAGGGCTCCCACGTGCAGATCGGCGTGGAGCTGGCCCGGAAGTACCGGGAGAGCGAGGGCGTCATCCACGCCATCCACGCCCACCACAACGACGTGGAGCCCAAGACGGTGGTGGCCTGCCTGGTCCAGGCGGCCGACGCCATCTCCGCCGCCCGGCCCGGCGCCCGGCGGGAGAACCTGGAGAACTACATCAAGCGGCTGGAAAAGCTGGAAGAGGTCACCTCCTCCTTCCCCGGGGTGGAGAAGTCCTACGCGATCCAGGCCGGCCGCGAGGTGCGCATCATGGTCAAGCCCGAGGAGGTCAGCGAGGACCAGATGGTGCTCCTGGCCCGGGACATCGCCCGGAAGATCGAGCAGGAGCTCCAGTACCCCGGCCAGATCAAGGTCCACCTGCTGCGGGAGACCAAGGCCGTCGAATACGCGAAATAAGATCCCCGAAAAGCCGGACGCCGCCGCTGCGGCGTCCGGCTTTTTCATCCCACAGAGAAAAATTTTGAAAAAAGCCGGAGATCCTGTCATCGGCGGGGACCCTCCTCCGTTCTAAGGACAGAGGGCCCCGGACCGGGGCGAAAGGAGAGGAGCGCACGTTGCTGATCTATCTTGCCATGCTGGACGACCCGTCGCTGGAGGACGAGTTCCGGCGGTTTTTCCACCGGTACAGCGCCCCGGCCCTGCGGCTGGCCCGGCGGTATCTGGATCCGGACCTGGCCCAGGACGCGGTGCAGGAGGCGTTCATCGCCGCCGCCCGGCACTTCACCGTCCTCATGGACCACACCGAGGGACAGCGGCGCAGCTACCTGTTCATCGCGGTGCGCAGCCGGGCCATCGACCTGCTGCGCTGGCAGGGGCGGTACGCCGGCCTGGAGGAGGAGGCCCTCCCCGGCGGCCTCACCGGGGAGCAGGCGGCGGCCGCCGCCGCGGGGTATGACGCCCTGGTGGAGGTCATCCTGTCCATGCCCCCCACCTACCGGGAGGTGCTGGAGCGGCGGCTCATCCTGGAGGAGACCCCCGAGGAGGTGGCGGCGGCCATGGGCCTGTCCCGGGCGGCGGTGAACGCCCGGTTCGCCCGGGGGAGGAAGCTGCTGCGGGAAAAGCTGCTGGAGGAGGGGATCGCGCCATGACCGACGAGGAGCTGGACGGGTACATCCGGCAGGCACTGCTCCGGGCGGCGGAGGCGGAGGCCGCCCCCCTGCCCGGCGAGGAGGAGCCCCCCGTCCCCCTGTCCCTGCGGAAGAGGCTGCAGCCCCTGCTCTACGACCCCCTGGGGACCAAGCTGCTGGAGGCCGGCCGTCACATGGGCGGGGCCGCCCTCACCGGCGGCGGCAGGGCCGGCGCCGGGGCCCTGGGGCGCTTTTTGGAGCGGTACGGCCTCCGGAAGCCCCGGCAGTCCGCCGACCCCCGGGCGGGGTGGGCCCCCGCCTGGCTGCCCGAGGGGTACGGCCCGGCGGAGGCGGAGGCCGGCGGGAGCTGGCTGCGGACGGCCTGGGCCGGCCCGGAGGGGGGACGGCTGACCCTCTCGGTGGGGACGGCGGACGCCCCTCTGGAGGCCGCGGAGGACCGGCGGGCCCGGAACGTGGAGGTGAACGGCGGGGACGGCTACTGGCTGCCCCCGGGGGAGCCGGGCGGCCCGGCCGCCCTGATCTGGTTCGACGAGGGGAGCGGCCTGGTGTTCGCCCTGCGCGGCCCCCTGACGGAAGAGGAGCTGCTCCGGGCCGCCCGGAGCGTAGCGCGGCGGGAGGACTGAGCTCCCGCCGGACGAGGAAGGAGTGAGCGCCATGATCAACGCGACGACCCACCCCTGGGTGCGGTTCGGGGCCACCTCCCTGGACATCGCCCTGGTGAACCTGTGCCTGGCCGCGGCGGAGGCGGCCCACGGCGGGCCCCTGTTCCCCCAGCTGTCCGCGCTGCTCCAAACGGTCCCCATCAACCTGGTCCAACGACTGGCCGCCATGGCGGACACGGTGATCCCCTGCCTCCTCGCGGCGGCGGTGGAGGCGGTGCTGCTGTGCACCGTGGGGACCACCCCGGGCAAGGCCCTGATGGGCCTCGAGCTGCGCCGGGCGGACGGAGCGCAGAAGCTCACCCCCGCCCAGTCCGCCGCCCGGGCCGCCGGGAAGTTCGTCTATGGCAACGGGCTGGGCATCGTCCTGGTGGCCGCCATCGCCCAGATCCGCAGCTTCGACCTGGCCCTGGAGGGCAAGCCGCTGCACTGGGAGGCGGACCACTCCTATCAGATGAAGGAACGGGCCAACGGGGCCCGCATCGCCACCTACCTCATCGCCGCCGCGGCGATCGGGGCGCCGATGTTCTGGCTCCGCTCCCTGGCGGGCGGCGGGGCGTGACGGCGAGGGGGACTGACTGAAAAGCGCGACACGCCCCGGGGCCCGGAGACTATCCGGGCCCGGGGCGCTGCTTTTGGAATAATAGAGCCCACGAGGAGATCGAGCTCCCATTTCCCAAGGATCTTCGTACAAAACTCTGGGGACTGCTCCGGAAGCTCAGAAAAAATTTTAAAACGCTGTCCCAAAATCGAGCTCTCGCGACATAAGTATATAGAAGAAACCTATATGGAACTGTTTAAATGAAGAAGGGGGTGAGTCCCATGCGGTGAACAGCAGCGCAGTTTTAGCGGCAAAATTCATCATGTATTGAGAAATGAATGCTTGAAATAAGTCTAATTTACCCTGAACATTGACTCGCCCTTCCATTTGATAGTACAATATTAAATGGGAAGATAATTAGAAAGTATTCAAACGGCATTTGATCATTAAGGGGTAGCGCCATGGTTTCATATAAGCCAAATAGTAAAATGCACAGACTTGTCTGTGTCCTTTTGCTCTTGTGTCATTGCCTTGTTTTGAGCGGATGTACGCAGGATGGCCCGGAAACACACGCCGAGATGACACGGTCCTGCGGGAGCAGCCGCTTCAGGGTCGCGGCGGAAAATCTGGGAACGACGGCAGAAGGGACGATATTGGTATATGAAAAAGAGGAAGATGTGCTCGGGATAAAGGCCGTATTGTCTGCCGCTGTCGGAGCGGAGGACTATGGGGGAGTCGAATTTTACCTCCCTGTGGGCTGCAGCTTGGACGATATCCTATACGCATATCCGGAGATGGATGAACCCCGGGAAAGTGACCTGCCGATAGAAGTGTGGGAGACCGCAAGCGACCATGTGGAGTTTTGCTCCGTGATCGAGATCGGCCGTGCCCGTGATTTGAACGCCACGGGGGGTGGAACCGCTGTGCTGGTGATCAATGCTTCGTATGAGTGTGAGGATGAAGATGCTGTGCGTGCGCTCAAGTTCGCAGTTGGATGCGGTGCAAGTCAAGAAGACGGCCATGTGATCTGGGGCGCAGAACACAGCGAGATACTGGTTGAAATAGAGCGGGCAAACTGAGAGCGGCGGCAAAGCTGAGCTATCTCCAGGGGGAGTACCCCTATCTGCCCGAGGGCATGTGGTGTCTGCGACCCTCCTTCGGCCTGGCCTGGGAGGGGGAGCTGGACACCCGGGGCGCCATGCCCCCGGATGAGGAGCTGGTGGCCGACCCCGCTCCGGACGGCTCCCCGGGGAACACCCTGTGGGTGCTGATCGGGCACGACGGGCAGTGGTGGCTCCAGCGCAGCGCGGCGCTGACGGCGCTGCTGACCGAGGAATGAGGGCGGCCCAGAGGGGCCGTGACGAAGCGGAAGGAGGTACGGCCATGAGCGCAAGAAAGAAGGTCGCGGTCCTGATGGCGGCCGCCGCGGTGATCGTGGCGGCGGTGTACATCGCGTGGGTGCTGGATGTGAACGACGTGGGCGTCCAGCCCTCGGTGGAGAGCGGCTACTACGACCAGTTCCTCTTCGCCGAGGGGGCCGACGTGACCGCCCTGCTGGAGCAGACGGTGGACCAGGCGGACCAGCTCCCGGCCCCGGACGGGGAGGAGTCGGACGCCGTCACCTGGTACGACGGGGCGCTGCTGGCTCCCTGGCTGCCCAACTGCGCCGAGATGGGGGCGGTGCAGGCCGTCAGGGGCGGGGTGTACCACATCCACTACGTCCCCAAGGAGCCCCGGAACTGCGCCCAGGTGTCCCTCTGCTATCTGGACGGATATACGAGTTCCGTCACCGTGACCCTGAAGAACGGGGAGACCCACTACGCCAACGTGGCGCCCCCGCCCGCGCCGCCCTCCACCTCCGCTCCCGCCGGCCCGGAGGAGCTGCTGGAGGAGGCCCTGGCCGACCCGGCGGGCTGGGCCGACGGCGGCCTGTACGCCGGGCTGGGTCTGGCGGCGCTCTTTGACGGGGAGCTGCTGGACCGGGCCGCCCAAATCGACCCGGCCTGCGAGGACCCCCTCGCCAGCGACCGGGCCTTCGTCCTCATCGACGGGGCCGGCCTGACCCCGGAGGAGGCCGCCGTCCGGCTGCTGGAGGAGCTGCTGGAGTACTACAGCCAGGAGCGGGAGGGCTGCGGATTCCAGCTCACCGACTACGCCGTGGCGGC
Source organism: uncultured Oscillospiraceae bacterium (assembly GCA_944386845.1). Classification (GTDB taxonomy): domain Bacteria; phylum Bacillota; class Clostridia; order Oscillospirales; family Oscillospiraceae; genus CALXCT01. Next base: position 4,988 of record CALXCP010000095.1, read on the forward strand.
CCAGGAGCTGCTGGGCCGGGAGGAGATCGCCGCCCTGGCGGAGCGGTCGATGCAGGCGGAGGAGACGCCGTACCTGATGCGTTTGGCCCTGCGGGACATCCGGGAGAACTACCCCTGGCCCCCCGAGGGCATGTGGTGCCTGGTCCCGGAGGTGCGGGTGGACTGGAACGGCTATCTGAAGCTGCCGGGCGGGGCGTTCCGCATCTGGGGCGAGCTCAACGACCTGACCCCGGCGGGCGGGACGGGGCCCGTGTGGGTGCTGATCCATGACGACGGGCAGTGGTGGCTCCAGCGCAGCGCGGCGCTGACGGCGCTGCTGGCCGAGCGCTGAACAGACGAAGCGGGGCCCCGGCGCACATGCGCCGGGGCCCCGGTCTGTTTTTTGTTTGGCTCACTGTCCCCGGAAGCGGGCCAGGAAATCCTGGGTCTCCTTCTTCTGGGGGTCGCCCAGCACCTGCTCGGGGGTGCCCTCCTCGCAGATGACGCCCTGGTTCATGTAGACCACGTGGCTGGACACGTCCCGGGCGAAGGCCATCTCGTGGGTGACCACCAGCATGGTCATCCCCTCCCGGGCCAGGTCCTGCATGACGGAGAGCACCTCGCCCACCATCTCCGGGTCCAGGGCGGAGGTGGGCTCGTCAAAGAGGAGCACCTCGGGGCCCATGGCCAGGGCCCGGGCGATGGCCACCCGCTGCTTCTGGCCGCCCGAAATCTGCCGGGGCTTGGCGTTGATATAGGGGGCCATGCCCACCTTCTCCAGATAGTGCAGGGCGGTGTCCCGGGCCTCGTTGCTGGGGCGGCGGAGGACCTTGGTCTGCCCCACCATGCAGTTCTGGAGCACCGTCATGTTGTTGAAGAGGTTGAAGGACTGGAACACCATGCCCACCTTGGTGCGGTAGGCGCAGGGGTCGGTCCCCCGGGCGGCCACGTCCTTCCCGTGGAAGAGGATCTCGCCGGAGGTGGGGGTCTCCAGCAGGTTGATGCACCGCAGCAGGGTGCTCTTGCCCGAGCCGGAGGCCCCGATGATGGCGGTGACGTCCCCTTTGGAGACGGTGAAATCGATGTCCCGGAGCACCTGGTTGCTGCCGAAGGACTTGGACAGGTGCCGGACTTCCAGTACAAGCTCGCTCATATTACCGATCCCCCTTGGGTCTGCCGTATTTCAGCTCCTGGCGGACGCGCTCCCGGTGCTCCTTGCTCCGCTCGTCGAAGGGGGTGCCCCTGTGGGGGTGGGAGTAGGTGCCGGCGGCCAGGGTCAGCTGGTCGGCCTGGACCAGCTCATAGCTGTCGCTGCCGTCCATGCGCCGCTCGATCCAGCGCAGGATGAAGGAGGCGATCAGGGTCATGGTCAGATAGCCGATCATCTCGATGGTGGCGGAGGGGAAGTACATCATGTTGATGCCCGTGATGTACCGGTGGAAGGCGAAGAACTCGGTGAAGGTGATGATGAACATCACGGAGGAGTCCTTCACGTTGATGATGAAGTTGTTGCCGATCTGGGGCATGATGTTGCGCAGGGCCTGGGGCAGGATCACCGAGGTCATGGTCTG
>CALXCP010000096.1 GCA_944386845.1 uncultured Oscillospiraceae bacterium
AAAAAAAAAAAACAGCGGGACTGAGCTCCCGCCGCGGGGGCGATATGAAAGAGGGCCGGCCCCGAAACGGGGCCGGCCCTCTTTGCCGTCTTCGGTCAGCCGGCGGCGTTGCTGGACATCTCCAGCGCCAGCCGGGCGAACTGCTCCGGGGAGATGGGGAAGCCGCCGCTCAGCCACTCCCGCAGGATGCCGATGACCCCGCTGACGCAGTAGATGTACCGGTAGCGGTCCAGCAGGGGGTCCGATTCCCGCTGCGCCGTGATCCGGTAGGTCTCCATCACCGAGCGGAGCAGCCGCTGGCTGAAGCGGCTGCTGTCCCGCTGGAGGATGAGGACCCGGAACAGCCGCTGGTGGGACTGGACATAGCGGAAGAACTCCTCCGACGCGGCGAGGAAGCGCTGGTCCGCGTCGAGGGCCAGGCTGGCCGGGGCGCAGGGGAGCTGCGCCAGCACGTCGTCCTCGATCTCGGTGAGCAGCTGGCCCAGGTCCCCATAATAGGCGTAAAAGGTGGAGCGGTTCACGTCCGCCCCCCGGCAGACGTCGGTGACGCTGATCTTCTCCAGGGGCCGCTCCTCCAGCAGCTCCAGCAGCGCGTCCTTCATCATCGCCTTGGTCATCCGCACCCGACGGTTCTCCGCCACGGCTCCCGCCTCCGTTCATAAAAAGTTTTCAATTCCCGGCGCCTCCACTTCCACACATCGCCGGGATGTGTGGGAGACACATCGTTCGATTAAAAACTGACCGTTGATATCCCAACACTCTGTTGATATGATCGTAGCACAGGGTCCCGCATCTGTCAAGGGGCCTGCCAGAACAGAGGGGGATGTCTATGACACAGTGGAACATCGTCGCCGACTCCAGCTGCGACGACGTCATCGAGGAGCGGACGGACGGGGCGGTCCGGATGGCCCGGGTGCCCTTCGTGATCCGGGTGGGGGAGCGGGATTTTCCCGACGTGCCGGGGCTCCCCCTGTCCGCCATGCTGGACGAGATGGAGCGCAGGCCGGCGGACAGCCACACCTCCTGCCCCTCTCCGGGCACGTGGTATGAGCAGTTCCGGCAGGGGGAGCAGACCATCGCGCTGACCATCTCGGCCCGGGTCTCGGGCAGCTTTCACAGCGCGGAGACCGCCCGGGAGATGCTCCGGGAGGAGGAGCCGGGGCGGAGGGTGTTCGTCCTGAACACCCGCAGCGCCGGACCGGGGGTGAGCCTGTGCGCCGCCCGGGCGGCGGAGCTAGCCCGGCGCGGTCTGCCCTGGGAGGAGGCGGTCCGGGCGCTGGAGGAGTACGCGGCGGGACTGCACACGGTCTTCGCCCTGTGCTCCTTCCGGAATCTGGTCCAGAACGGCCGGGTGAGCCGGGCGGCCGGCTTCGTGGCCGGGAAGCTGGGCCTCTGGGGCATCGGCAGGGCCAGCCCGGAGGGGGAGATCGTGTCCGCCGGCCGGGCCCGGGGACCGGCGCGGGTGCTGGACCGCCTGGTGGAGGACATGGCGAGGCAGGGCTTTCGGGGCGGCCGGGTGGCCATCAGCCACTGCCAGGATCCGGAGATGGCCGCCGCCCTCCGGGACCGCATCCGGTCGCTGTGGAGCGCCGCCCGGGTCCAGATAGCGCCCGCCGGCGGGCTGTGCAGCTACTATGCCGAGCGGCACGGTCTCATCATGGCCTACTGACCCCCGACGAAAAAGGGCCGGCCCCGAAACGGGGCCGGCCCTCCGGCGTGCTTTGCGGTTCAGTCCAGGCTCTGGCCAAAGGAGGACAGGCGCAGGACCCAGTTGCCCCCGCCGTCCCGGAGGCCGGCGCTGAACTGGTCGGCGGCCCGGATGAGACCTCCGTACCGCTGGGGGGGGCAGGTGGAGTGGAAGAGCACCTCCCCCTCCCGGGAGAGGACGTCGTACTCGTACTCCTGCTCCCCGCTGCCCGCCGCCGCCAGGGCGGGGGCGTCCGGGTCCAGGGGGTCCTCCAGCAGGTAGAGGGTGTCGCAGCGGTCCGACTGCCAGAGCAGCTCCCCCGACAGGTCCATCAGGGCGTAGACGTAGTCCTGGCCGTTCTCGTGGTAGTCGTAGAGGGTGAGCAGGCCGTCGTCCACCCGGAGCAGCTCCATCCCGGTGTCCAGCCGGACGGTGCGGCCGCCGGTCTGGATCGTCAGCTCCTCCCCGGTGGACCAGGTCAGGCAGCCGTCGGTCCAGGTGACCCGGGCCCCGTCCACCGTCTGGGGGGTGGTCTTTCCGTCGGGGCCCAGCCACACCGGCTCCCCCTCGGCGGGGGTGACGGAGAAATAGTCCCCTGACCGGTACACCGACTGGCACTCCCCGAGGTCGTGGAGCACCCGGCCGCCGGGGCTGAGGATGAGGCAGCGGTCCCCGTCCCACGCCATGGCCTGGCCGCGCACGAAGCTGTCGGCCGAGGTGTACTCAGGCGGGATGGCCCAGGCCCCGGACTGGTCCACATAGCCCCACAGGCCGCTGCCCCACTCCCGGGCGGCGGCCAGCCCGCCGGAGAAGGGATAGAGCTCCAGCACGGCGGGCATCTCCACCGGCTCCCCGCCGGGAAGGGCGTACACCGTCACCCCGCTGGGCTGGTAGCTCTCGTCCCGGTGCTGCCAGATCAGCATCCCCTCCCGGAAGGAGAGGCTGTTCATCAGCTCATAGGCGTGGGAGACCTGCTCCCAGTAGTCGTCATAGGGGCCGCCCAGGCCCAGGGTCAGCAGCTCGTCCCCGTCGGGGCCCAGCAGCACGGCCCGGTCCTGCTCCAGGTCGTAGAGCAGCAGGCCGTCCCCGCTGCCGGCGATGCCCATGCCCTCCGACTGGCCCAGGTAGACGAAGCCGGTGCACCAGCTGCCGTCCAGGGCGGCCACGGCGCAGCGGGGCTGGTCCTCCCCGGGCAGAAGGCCGCCGCTCTCCAAAAGCCAGAAGGGGAGATAGCTGACCTCCCCGCTGGCGGTGTCATAGACGCTGGGCTGATAGACGGCGTCGTACACCGGGTCGGTGACCACCCGGCCCGACCCGTCGGCCAGGCCGTAGCTCCAGTGGGTGTACTCGTTCCCCTCCGGGTCCCAGCTGACCTGATAGCTGGAGCTGGGCACGGAGTAGGGCACCAGCGTGCCGTAGTCGTCCCGGGGGATGAGCCGGTCGGTGTAATCGGCGTACCACCGCTCCTCCACCGCCTCGAAGGGCTCATAGGGGGTGAGCTGGGACCAGTCGGTCTGCACGTTGGGCCCCGGGTCGCCGGTGACGGCCGGAGGGGTGGGGGCGGGCTCGCCGGTGGGGGCCTCCGGCCCGGCGGGGGTGCACCCCGTCAGGAGCAGCAGCCCGGCCAACAGCCCGGTCAGGGCCGCCCGCCCCCTCATGACGGCACCTCCATCACGGAGACGTAGCCCTCATGGGCCACCAGGGCCTGCCCCTCCGCCCCCAGCAGCCAGCGGAAGAGCACCTCGGTGGGGGAGCCCTCCTCCTGGTCGGCGGCCATGACGGCGTAATAGGGGTTCAGGAAGGGGTAGCTGCCGGAGCGGATGCTCTCCGCGTCGGGGGCCACCCCGTCCACCGCGAGGACCTTCAGCCCCTGGGCCATGTTCATGTCGTTGGCGTAGTAGTAGACGGTGTAGCCGATGGCGCCGGTGTCGTCGTCATAGCCCCGCACCGCGTCCACCAGCCCCTCCATGCTCAGCACGATCTGCTCGGTGGGGGCCTCCGCCATGGGGGTGTCCCCCATGACCAGCTTGAGCATGAGGGTCTGGCTGCCCGCCTCGGCGTTGCGCTGGAAGGGGGTGATGGGCACGTCGCCGCCCCCCACCTGGCTCCAGTTGGTGATCTCGCCGGCGTAGATCTGCCGGATCTCCTCGGCGGTCAGCGAGTCCACCGGGTTGTCCTCGTTGACCACGAAGACCAGGGCGTCGGTGGCGAAGGGCTCCATGACCCACTCGAAACCGGCCTCCTCCTTCTCGTCCCAGATGCTCTGGGCGGGCTCGGCGGCCAACAGCAGGTCGGCCTCCCCGGCCATGAGGGCCCGGTAGGAGGCGGTGGTCCGGGAGAAGGAGGCCAGGCCGGCCACCTCGTCCCGGCTCTCCCCCAGCAGCACGCTGGCCACCGCCTGGGCCAGGGGGACGGCGGAGGTGGAGCCGTTGAGCCGGGGGAAGTTCTCCCGGGTGAAGACGAAGGGCTGCCCCGTCCCCTCCGGGGCCAGGGTGTGGGTGGCCGAGGGGGTGGGGGTCTCCTCCGCCGCCGGGCCGGGGGCGCAGGCGGCCAGCAGCAGCATCAGGGCCGCCAGGATGACAGGGAACACACGTTTCATGTGGGAAACCTCCTTTTCACGTCCCGGCCGGGGCCGGGGCGGTCTGTACCGTGTCCAGTATACCCTATCTCTCCGGTCGGATCCCACCCGATCCCGGCAACAAAGGGTGACAGAGCGGTAAAAAGAGGGGCAAAGGGGTTACAAAAGGGCCGCGGAGCCTCGCTCCGCGGCCCTGACCGGTCGCAGCCAAGGGGTCACCACTCGGTGGTGTAGTGCCGCACCCGGAAGGTGGCGCCCAGCCCCTCGCAGATGGCCCGGCACCGCTCGATCTCCCCGGCGGGCATGTTGTCCACCACCGTCATGATGACGGTGGGGATGACCCGGACCGCCTGTCTGGTGAAGTCCAGCATGGCCTGATAGGACTCCTCCCCGAACAGGGGGCGGCAGCGGCGGGCGTAGGTCCCGGCGTCGGCGTCGTTGAGGGAGATGGACAGGATGTCGATGAGCCCCGCCATCAGGGGGACGGTGGCCCTCCCGTTGATGAGGTCCCCGTGGCCGTTGGTGTCCATGCGGATGGGGATGGGCCAGCCCCCGTCCTTCAGCTGCCGGCACACCCAGAGGATGTCGTCCAGCCGGTAGGTGGGCTCGCCGTAGCCGCAGAAGACCAGCTGCCTGAACTGACCCGGGTCCCGGCTGCGGATGTCGGCCAGGATCTCCTCCCGGGTGGGCTCCCGCTCCAGCCAGAGGGAGTCGGCGCTGCCCACCCCGTCCCCGGACGAGCGGAGACAGAACTCGCAGTTCATGTCGCAGCGGTTGGTGGTGTTGACGTAGAGGTTGGTGCCGTAGGTGTAGGTGATGGTCATGTGTGTGTTGCCTCCAAAGCTTCAGATGCGGAAAAAGCGCCGCCCGTTCTCATAGGTGGTCCGGGCGCACTCCTCGGGGGAGACCCCCTTCAGCTCGGCCAGCCGCTGGCAGGTGTAGCGCACCAGAGACGAGTCGCACCGCTTCCCCCGGAAGGGGACGGGGGCCATGTAGGGGCTGTCCGTCTCGAGCATGATGCGCTCCAGGGGGACGGCCTGGATGACCTGGGCGGCCTTTTTGGCGTTGGGGTAGGTGATGGCCCCGGTGAAGGAGAGCATCCAGCCCAGCTCCAGCAGCTCCCGGGCCATCTCGGCGCTGCCCGAGTAGCAGTGGAACACCCCGGTGACCCCGGGGAACTCCCGGACGATGGCCAGGCAGTCGCCGTGGGCCTCCCGGTCGTGGACGATGACGGGCAGGTCCAGCTCGGCCGCCAGGGCCAGCTGGGCCCGGAACGCCCGCTGCTGAAGCTCCCGGGGCGGGTTCTCCTTCCAGTAGTAGTCCAGCCCGATCTCCCCGATGGCCCGGACCCTGGGGTGGGCGGCCAGGGCCCGCAGCTCCTCCACCTGCCCGTCCTCCCAGCCGGCGCAGTCCTCCGGGTGGACCCCCACGGCGGCGTAGACGTGGGGATACCGCTCCGCCAGCGCCACCGCCGTCCGGCTGGTGGGCAGGTCGCAGCCCGGGTTCAGCACCAGGGAGACCTCCCGGTCGGGCAGCGAGGAGAGCACCTCGTCCCGGTCGGCGTCGAACTGCCGGGAGTCGTAGTGGGCGTGGGTGTCGAACAGGATCACAGGGACCGCCTCCCATCAGGATTTTCCGCCCCCCTATCATACCCCCTTTCGGCGGAAAAGGCAAGGGGAGAGAGGAGGGGCGGAGATAGGAGATAGGAGATAGGAATTTTGGGTGTCGGGGCGTGGTGCCGCCCCGCATCGGGTGGTGTGTCGCGGAAACTCCTACTGCGGTTTCGCCTGAGGGCGAGGTACTTTCTCCACGCGGAGAAAGTACCCAAAGACGCGCTCAGAGGGGGGCGGGCCCGATGGGTCCCTCTCCTCCGCTGCGCTGCGGCGGTGACCCATAGGCCCCGCCCCCTCCGAGACCTCCCCCATTTACGGGGGACAACACCCGGGCGTTGGCGGTCGCGGCCGGCGCGCAAGATCTCGCGGCCGTCCCCTCCTGCGCCGGCCGTTACGGCCTGAGCGGGCAAGCGAAAAGCCATCTGCGCTGGTCGGACGGCGCCTGAGTGCCGGAGTTGACGGCGCGGGCGGATTTTGGGGGGCGGCGGGCCGGGCGGACGATATTTTCCCCTGCGAAGAACGGCGGGGGCAAGCCCCCGCCCTACATGTTGCGAGTTCGCCAAGGCGTGTCCAAGTATTGGAAACGCCCTGGGCCGG
>CALXCP010000097.1 GCA_944386845.1 uncultured Oscillospiraceae bacterium
CCACCTATGCCGTCCCCAAGATCGCCGGCGAGATCCGCCGCTTCCTCCGGGACAACGGGCCGGTGAAGGTGAGCCGGGGGGTGAAGGAGCGGGCGGGGGAGGTCCGGGCCGCCCGGGACCGGCTCCGGGACCGGCTGGGCCGGGAGCCTACCCTCTCCCAGCTCTCGGAGGAGACCGGCCTGCCCCCCGAGGAGATCGCCGCCGCCGAGACGGCGGCGGGCGGCGTGCTCTCCCTCCAGGCCGAGGCGGGGGAGGGGGGCGGCACCCTGGAGGACGTGCTGGGCGACGGGGGGCTGGAGGAGGGGCTGGTGGAGCGGCTGGCCCTGCGCCAGGCCATCGCCCTGCTGCCCCCGCGGGAGCGGCAGGTGATCGTGCTGCGCTTTTACCGGGACATGACCCAGGAGCGCATCGCCCGGGTGCTGGGGGTGTCCCAGGTGCAGGTGTCCCGCATCCAGCGCCGGGCGGTGGACCGCCTCCGGGAGCTGATGGAGTAGAAGGGCCGGGCGCCCCGCAGATCGCGGGGCGCCCGGCCGTGTGCGTCCGTCAGGGGGCGGCGGGCCCTTCCGGCCCGTCGTCCCGCAGGGGGAAGGAGACGACGGCCTTGAACAGGTCGCCGTCCACCACCAGGGAGAACTGTCCCCCCTGGAGCTCGGTGAGGCTCCGGGCGATGGACAGGCCCAGGCCGCTGCCCTCGGTAGACCGGGAGGTGTCCCCCCGGACGAAGCGCTCCATGAGCTCCTCGGCGGGGATGTTCAGCGGCTCCCGGGAGATGTTCTTCACCGTCAGCACCGCCCGGTCCCCCTCCCGGGCGATCTCGCCGTACACCCGGGTGCCCGGCATGGTGTACTTACAGCAGTTGGACAGCAGGTTGTCGATCACCCGCCACAGGTGCCGCCCGTCGGCCAGGATGTGGACCGGCGGGGTGGGCAGCAGGAGCATGGGGTGCAGATCCTGGGCCAGGAAGCGGTCCTGATACTCCCCCATGGCCTGCTCCAGCAGCTGGTTGAAGTTGATTCGCTCCAGGCGGACGGTCAGGGCGCCGGTGGACGCCTTGCTGGCCTCCACCAGGTCCTCGGTGAGCTTTTTCAGCCGCTGGCTCTTCCGGTCCAGCACGTCCAGGTACTGCTGGGCCGCCTCGCTGGGCATGTCCTCCTTCTTCAGCAGGTCCACGTAGTTGATGATGGAGGTCAGCGGGGTCTTCAGGTCGTGGGACACGTTGGTGATGAGCTCCGCCTTGAAGTGCTCGGAGCGCATCCGGTCGTCCACCGCGGCGGTGATGGCCTGGCTCAGGTTGTTCAGCTCCTCGGCGTGGGCCTTCAGGTCGGGGAGCATCCGGGCGGTGTCGATGTGGTAGTCGGTCCGGCCGCTGAGGATCTCCCGGGTGCCCCGGCGGATCTTCTTCCACTGGAAGGCCCACAGGCCCAGCAGGACCAGCGCCGCCCCGCTGCCCAGCAGCCACAGCCCCCCGGTGTACTGGAAGGTCAGGATGGTGAACAGCAGATAGGCCAGGCCGAAGGCCAGCGCCTTCCAGACCAGGGGGACGGCCCGCACCGCCCGGATCACCGCCCGGCACAGCCGCCAGATCAGGGTGTTGCAGAAGAGGGTGTGGGCCTTGCACCGGACCACCACCGTCAGCAGCCCGCCCAGGGCCATGGCCGTCCCCGCCGCCGCCAGCAGCCCCATGAGGACCAGCTGCAGGGCCATGGGCAGGCCGGAGTGCCCGTAGCTGCCCGCCACCACGGAGGCCGCCAGGGCGCCGGCCACCGCGGCGCCGCACCCCAGCAGGGCCAGCAGCAGGTCGCCGGGCACCCGGTGAAACCAGTTCAGGCTGATGCCCTCCCGTCCCCGGCGATGGCCGGCGGCCACACAGAGATAGACCGTCAGAAGCAGCCCCAGCGCGGCGCAGGCCACGGTGCCCCCGAGGAGCAGCTCCCGGTCCCCCTTCCACTGGTTCAGGCTGAGGTAGGCCTCCCGGTAGTCGTCGTCCACCGTCAGGGCGCTGTCCAGCCACAGCACCAGCTCCAGCAGGGGGGTGGGGCTCTCCGTCTGGGCCCAGTCCCCCTCCCCGGGGAGGAACTGGTAGCCGAACCGGTTGGCCTCCCGCACCGCCCGGAGGCTGGGGCCGTAGAGATAGGTACCCTCCACCGTGTCCACCATCAGCAGGGTGGAGGTGCCGTCGGCGGAGAGGAACACCGTGTCCTCCCCCGCGCCGTCGGGCAGGTCGGGGAGAGGCTCGCCGGTCTCCGCGCCGTTGAGGGTGGCGTAGTAGTTCTTCAGCAGAAGGGGCCAGTCGTTGTCGTACACCACGTCGCCCGGGTCGGTGACGTTCACCGCCTCGGCGGCCGCCCGCTCCCAGGCGGTGCCGGTGGAGATGCGCACCCCGTAGGTCAGGTCCCAGGGCTCGTAGTAGGTCCAGTACAGCCCGAGGGCCTGGGCGGGCATGGTCTCCTCCGTGTTGCCCCCCAGCAGGGCGTTCTCCTCCCCGCCGGAGAGCAGCTGCCAGCGCAGGTTGGTGTTCCGGGGGTCCAGGTCGGTCTCCAGCCGGGCGATCTCCCGGGTCTGATAGACGGACAGGTCCACCCCCGCCTCCCGCATCTGGTACAGGGACAGCAGGTCCTCGATGCGGATGGCGTCCTGCTGCTCCAGGTAGTAGATGGAGTAGCTGTCCCCGGCGTCGTAGTCGGGGTCCCACAGGGCGTCGTAGTTGGCCAGCTGATACCACCCCATGATGGCGGCGGCGGCAAAGGCCGCCACCGCGGCGATGAAGGCCAGGGCCTTCATCGCCGTATGCTCTCTGAGATCCTTCATCCCATCTTCTCCATCTTGTAGCCCAGCCCCCACACCACCTTCAGATACCGGGGGTTGGACGGGTCGATCTCGATCTTCTCCCGCAGGTGCCGGATGTGGACGGCCACCGTGTTCTCCGACCCGAGGGAGGGGTCGTTCCACACCAGCTCATAGATCTGGGCGGAGGAGAACACCTGTCCCGGGCGGGAGAGGAGCAGCTTGAGGATGTTGTACTCGATGGGGGTGAGGGAGACGGGCTCCCCGTCCACCGTGACCTGCTTGGCGGCGTCATCCATGGAGATGCCGCCCACGGTGAGCAGGTCGTTCTCCCTGGCCTGCCCGCCGAGGGTGGTGTACCGGCGCAGCTGGCTCTTCACCCGGGCGATGACCTCCATGGGGTCGAAGGGCTTGGTGATGTAGTCATCCGCCCCCATGTTCAGCCCCAGCACCTTGTCGCTGCCCTCGCTCTTGGCGGTGAGCAGGATGATGGGCACGTTGGACTCCTGCCGCAGGGCGGCGGTGGCGGCGATGCCGTCCAGCTCGGGCATCATCACGTCCATGAGGATGAGCTGGATGTCGTGCTGCCGCACCGCCTCCAGGGCCTGCTTCCCGTTGTACGCCTCAAAGATGGTGTAGCCTTCCGAGCTGAGGTAGATCTTCAGGGCGGCGACGATGTCCCTGTCATCGTCGCAGATGAGGATGTTGGCCATGTGGAGTCCGTCCTTTCCGCCGGGGCAGCCGCCCCGGCCCGCTTTTTCCTGATGTTATTGTAGCAGTATCCCCCTTAAGAGAAAAGGGGGAACTGCATTAAAAAAGCTTTAAGGGCGGAATATTCCGGTAATCTTAAGATGTTTTTAATCCTTTGCCCGCTGGCGATTTAATATTTTGGCGCTATGATGGGGGCGTACCGTGAACAGGGGCCGGAGGAGAGAGACCGGCCCGGGACGAAACGGAGGAGAAACGCCATGGAACTGTACTACTGTGCCATTCTGGTGCTGAACCTGCTGCTGGGCGCGGTGGGGGCCTATTTTGTGGTCACCGCCCTCTGGGGGCTGAAGCGGCCCCGTCCCATCGGGCATTTCAGCCCCCGGTACCGATTCGCGGTGCTCATCGCCGCCCGGAATGAGGAGAAGGTCATCGGCCCCCTGGTGAAGAGCCTGCTGGCCCAGAACTATCCCCGGGCGCTGTTCGACGTCTTCGTCATCCCCAACAACTGCACCGACGACACCGCCGGGGCCGCCCGGGCGGCGGGGGCGGAGATCATCGAGCCCATGGCCCCCGTCCGCTACAAGGGGGACGCCCTGCGTCAGGCGGCGGACCGCCTGCTGGCCGGCGGGGAGTACGACGCCTTCTGCGTCTTTGACGCGGACAACCTGGCCGACCCGGACTTTCTGGCCGAGATGAACAACGCCTTCTGCTCGGGGGCCATGGTGGCCCGGGGGCGGAACCGCTCCAAGAACCCCACCTCCAGCTGGGTGTCCGCCTGCTACACCATCTACTTCGACATGTTCAACCTCTTCTTCTCCCGGGCCCGGGAGAACTGCGGCCTGTCCGCCAACCTCATCGGCACCGGCTTCGGGGTGCGGGCCTCCTTCCTCCGGGAGCTGGGGGGCTTCCGCACCGAGACCATCACCGAGGACGTGGAGTTCTTCGCCCAGTGCGCCGCCGCCGGCGAGCGGGTGTGGTGGGTGCCCCGGGCCGTCACCTATGACGAGGAGCCCGACTCCTTCCGCCTCTCCATGACCCAGCGCCGCCGCTGGTGCAGCGGCAGCATGGAGGTGGCCGCCCGCTACCTGCCCCGGCTGGGGGAGCGGCTGGCTCTGCGGCCCCGGTGGCGGGAGCTGGACGTCGTCCTCTTCTTCCTGGCCCCCTTCGTCCAGGCCCTGGCCGTCCTGCCCCTCGGGATGACCCTGCTGCTGGCCGTCCTGCCCGGCGGGCCGGGGCTGCTGCCCCTGCTGGCGGGGGCGGCGGCGTGGCTGGTGCTGTCCTACGGGGCGGCCACCGTCCTGGCCCTGCTGGTGTGCCGGCGGTGCGGCTGCATGGAGCGGGGGATGGCCAAGGGCATCGCCGCCTTCGGCCTGTTCATGGCCTCCTGGCTGCCCCTGCAGGTGGCGAGCCTGTTCCGCCCCGCCACCAGCTGGCGGGAGATCGGCCATGGCCGCCCGGTGGCGGTGGGCAAGGCCGCCTGAGATCCGATCGCTTTCTCTCTTTTCTCTTCTCTCTTCCGCGGGGCCGCTCCTTTTGGAGCGGCCCCGCGGAAAAATTTTCCCTTCCAGTTTGCCGCTTCGTGTGGTAAAATGTCCACGATGCTGCGAGAGGGAAATGATCTCCCTCTCCGAACGAAGGAGGACGGGCCTGTGGCGGACGAGCGGCGGCTGGGCGGCGGGAGCGCGGGCTGGCAGATGGTGATCGTGGTCATCCTGCTGGCCTGCAATATGCGGGCCCCCTTCACGGGAGTGGGGGCGCTGACGGCGCTGATCCAGGAGGACCTGGCGCTGAACAACGCGGCCGTGGGGATGCTCACCACCATCCCCATGCTGGTGTTCGCCGTGGTGAGCCTGGCGGCCACCCCGCTGGCGGGACGGCTGGGCCTGGGGCGGACGCTGGCCCTGGCTCTGCTCCTGGTGCTGGGGGGCGAGCTGATCCGCTCCTTCACCACGGCGGCGGGGGTGTTCCTGGGCACGGCGGTGCTGTGCGTCGGCGCGGGGCTGGAGAACGTGCTGGTGGTGAGCCTCATCAAGCTGCGCTTTCCCGAGGACCCGGCGCTCCCCACCAGCGCTTACTCCGCCACCATGGCGTGCACCTCCTGCATCTCCATCGGCAGCGGGGTCTGGCTGGCCAACGGCGCGGGGCTGGGCTGGCGCGGGGCGCTGGCGGTGTGGATGGTAGCGGCGCTGGCCGCCCTGGGGGCATGGCTGCCCCAGAGCGGACGGCCCGAGAACCGCCTCCCCCTGCGGGAGACGGAGCGGGGGCTCAGCCTGCGGCTGCTGCGGGTGCCCCGGACCTGGGCGCTGATGGCCTTCATGGGCAGCCAGTCCGCCCTGTTCTACTGCATCACCGCCTGGGGCCCCACCATCCTCCAGAGCAAGGGCTTCACCCTGGAGCAGTCCTCGGCGGCGGCCACCTTCCTGCAGCTGGTGAATCTGCCGGCCACCCTGGTCGCCCCGCTGCTCACCAAGCGCCTGCCGGCGCGGCGGATGCTGATGGTGCTCAACCTGATGTTCGCGGTGGGCGTGGTGCTGTACTACTGGTCGGACAGCACGGTCCTCTGCTACCTGGGGATGCTTCTGCTGGCCCAGGGGATGGGCGCCGGGTTCAGCTTCTGCCTGCTGTTCTACTCCCTGCGCACCCGCACGGCGGCCCAGGCATCCGCCCTGTCGGGGCTGGCCCAGTGCGGCGGCTATCTGCTGGCGGCGGTGGGGCCGGTGCTCATGGGCGGCCTGGCCGATGTCACGGGCAGCTGGGACCTGCCCGTGGTGTTCCTGCTGGCCATGCTGGCGGTGATGTGGGTGACCAGCCTGTGGTCCGCCCGGGATGGCTACCTGCTTCCGGAGGAATGAGGGGCCGGTGAGAGGAGAGAGTCTGTGCTGGACGTGATGAAGCTGCGGGAGGACTTCCCCATCCTGGCCGCCCGGGTCCACGGCCACCCGCTGGTCTATCTG
>CALXCP010000098.1 GCA_944386845.1 uncultured Oscillospiraceae bacterium
ACGCGGGGATGGAGGCACAGCCGTTCTGGATGACTGTGCCTCCATCCCCCTGTATGTGGCGGCGCCCCCCGGGCCGGCTGAAGCCGGCCCGGGGGGCGCCAGAGCGTGTTTCGCTTGGGCCGCCGGGAGTCAGCCTCCGGAGATCACCCGGAGGACCCGAATCTCCTCCCCGTCGGCCAACCGGTGCCCGCCGTAGTCCTCCGGGGCCACGAACTGGCCGCCGCTGGTGACCAGCACCGGGCCGCTCAGGTCGGCGGCCGCCTCCTCCAGGGCGTCCCGGAGGGTCATCCCCGCCCGGAAGGGCAGGGGCACGTCGTTGACGGTGACCATATCAGAAGTCGAAGAGAACGTCGATCTCCTTCTGGTCGATGTCGAAGACGGAACCGGTGGCGTCCGACCGCTCGGTATAGAAGAAGTCGGGCAGCTTGTCGTCGGCGTCGGTGAAGCCGGCCATCTTGTTGAAGGCCCGCTCGGTGAGCAGGGTCTTCACCCCCAGGCCCACCGTCACCCGGGAGAAGTCCGCCGGGCCACCGTACAGCCCGCTCATCAAATCGCCCAGCAGCTCCTTCTTGGGCACCACGTTGGAGAAGGCGAACAGGCACATCATGCTGTCCGAGAAGCTGATGGCCACCTGCAGCTTATTGGAGGCGTAGGCCTGGGCCGCCCGGCCGGCGTCGTCGAAGGCGCGGCCCATGGTGAGGGCGGCGGTGTGGTCGGCGCCCTGGGGGCTGGTGGCGTAGGTGATGCCGGTGCCCTTGGTGTTCCGGGGATCGTAGCCCGACATGGCCTGATGCTTCACGGTGGGGATGCGCTTGGCCCCCAGGGCCAGGCCCACCGCCTCGCACCCGTCGCCCAGGGTGGGGCCGAAGCCGGTGCCGGCGCGTACCTCCTCCAGCATGGCGATGATGCCGTCGGCGTCCCCCCAGGGGAGCTTGCCGCACTCCATGGCCACGCCGCAGGCGGTGCCCATCTCGATGGTGTCCACTCCGATGTCGTCGCACATCCGGTCCATCCGGGCGATCTTGTCCAGGTCAGAGATGTGGCAGTTGGGGCCGAACAGGGCGATGGTCTCGTACTCGAAGCCGGCGGTGAGGAACTCGCCGTTCTCATCGTTGTAGACGTTGGAGCAGCGCACCAGGCAGCCGGGCTGGCAGGGCCGCTGGTTGCAGCCGCCGCGGGCGGACAGCTTGGCCAGGAACTCCTTCACGCCCAGCTTCTCATAGTCCTTGAACAGCTTGCCCGAGAAGTTGTCCACCGGCAGGATGCCGTTGGTGCCGGTGGACTCGATGGTGGACACGGTGCCGAAGACGTGGAAGGGATCCTTCTTGGCCTCGTTGAGGATGCACTCGTTGATCTCCTTCACCGCCGCCTGGAACTTCTCCTTGTCGGCGTACTCCACCTTGTAGGGGGTGTCCGGCTTCTCGATGACCACCGCCTTGAGGCCCTTGACCCCCATGAGGGCGCCCACGCCGCCGCGGGCGGCCACCCGGCAGGGGTGGAGGGTGCCGAACTCGGTGATCTGGATGCTGGCGGCCTTGTACTTCCGCTCGCCCGCGGGGCCGATGCAGGCCACCGAGATGGCGTCGCCGTACCGCTCCCGCATCCGGTCCACCACCTCATAGGTGCCGGCCAGGCGCAGGTCCTCGCCGTCCAGCAGCTCCGCCTTGCCGTCCCGGCCCACGTGGAGCACCCGCAGCTTATCGTCGGCGGGCAGGCCGTGGACGGTGATCATCCGCAGGCCCTGGTCGGCCATGAGCTTGGCGATGTAGCCGCCGGAGCTGGCCTCCTTGATGCCGCCGGTGAGGGGGCTCTTGCAGCCCACCGACAGACGGTGGGAGGTGGTGAAGTTGGTGCCGGCCAGCACGCCGGTGCAGAAGATGAGCACGTTCTGGGGTCCCATAGGGTCGCACTTGGGGTCCATCTTCCCCGTCTTCACCAGGTCCATCATATAATTGGCGATCAGGGCGCGCCCGCCCAGCTCCAGGTACTCCTTATCGTAGGGGAGCCGCTCCACCGTCGCCTTTTCCATATCAACAACGAGCTTTGACCACATTGACGCTCACTCCTTTCAGGCGCTGTACGCGCTGCGGAACATCTCCGCCACCCGGGCCGCCGTGATGCGGTAGGGAATGATGGCGAAGCCGGTATCCGCGGTCACCATGGGGGCCAGCTTCACCAGCTCGTCCAGAGGGATGTTGCTCTGCTCCAGGTTGGGCAGCCCCACCTTCTTGATCAGGGCGCGGATGGCGTCCCGGGCCAGGGCGCCCACCTCTTTCCAGTCGGCCCCCTCGGGCACCGTCACCCCCATCTCCTCGCAGATCATCTCCACCTTTTCCTTCTCGGTCCAGGCGGTGTACTCGATGACCTCGGGCAGACAGAAGGCGCAGGCCAGGCCGTGGGGCACGTGGAAGCGGGCGCCGATGGTGTGGCCGATGCTGTGGCCCAGGTGGACCAGGGCGTTGGTGAAGGCCATGCCCGCGAAGTAGGAGGCCTCCAGCATCTTCTCCCGGGCCACCGGGTCCTTCCCGTTCTCCACCGCCCGGGGCAGCCAGCGGGTGATGGTGTGGATGGCGTCCCGGGCCAGGGCGTCGGACAGGGGGTTGGCCTGCCCGCCGGTGAGGGACTCCACCGCGTGGGCGAAGGCGTCGATGCCCGTCATGGCGGTGGACCTGGGGGGCAGCCCCAGGGTGAGCTCCGGATCCAGGATGGCCAGGGAGCCCAGACAGACGGGGGAGACCACGCTGTCCTTCTTGTTCTGGGAGACGCAGCTGATGACGCACATGTTGGTGGTCTCAGAGCCGGTGCCCGCCGTGGTGGGGACGAACACCATGGGCAGCCCGGGCCGCAGGCCCTTGGGCACGCCGAAGTACTGCCGGATGGGGGGCGGGTTGTTGATCAGCACGTTGACCCCCTTGGCGGTGTCCATGGAGGAGCCGCCGCCGATGGCCACGATGACGTCGCAGCCCGCGGTCCGGGCGATCTCCGCCGCGTGCTCCACCATCTCGTCGGGGGGATCGGGGACCACCTCGTCGAAGCAGACGGTCTCGATGTTGGACATGTGCAGGTTCTCCACGATGGGAGGCGCGATGCCGAAGTCCTCCATCCCCTTGTCGTAGATGACGAAGGCCTTCTTATGCCCTCTGGCGTGGAGCGCGATGCCGATCCGCTTGGAGGCGCCGAAGCCCATGATGGGGGGGACAAAGCACTCGTAGGTCGTGATCATATCATCACCGGTCCTTTCCTCGTCGCTGTATTTTGGTCTCTGGCCCCATGTTACCTGATGGACGGCCCCGCTGGCAAGGTGTCGGCCCCGGCCCGATATGTCGCCCCGTTATCACCCGGGCCGCCCGTTTTTTCCCCCCGCCCGGCGCGGCGTGACAGCCCGGTCTCCCCTGTCACGCGCCCGCATCCAGCGCGTGACACCTTCCACTCCTGTGTCACGCGTGACTTATAAGGGATAGTTATAAGAAATTTGGGGGCCGGGGCGTATCCGCCCCGTTTTCCCCTGTTTTTAAAGGGATCGCTCTTGCTTTTTTATCATTTCTTGTTATAATTCGATTGGGACATTTTTTCAATTTTGGATGGGAGGTGCCCCCTATGCCCCGTGCGGAAGGAACCGATCCCGCGGTGAAAAAGCGCATCTCGGACGCGCTGCTTCAGCTGCTGGAGGAAAAGCCCCTGGCGGAGATCACCGTCACCGAGCTCACCCGGCGGGCCGGCGTGTCCCGGATGATGTACTACCGCAACTACGACTCCAAGGAGGACGTGATGAACCAGCGGGTGGCCGAGATCGGCCGCAGCTTCCTGGACTCGCTGGCAGGCACCCGGACCAAATACGAGAGCCTGGTGGTGGGCTTCTGCTGGATCTATGAGTACCGGGAGGGGCTGCAGCGGCTGATGAAGGCTGGCATGGGGACGGTGCTGCTCCAGGTGGTCACCGACCACATGGCCGAGACCTTCTGCAAGGAGACGCCGGAGGAGCAGCGGCGCTATCTCATGCCCCTGTACGTGGGGGCGCTGTACAACATCTACTGCGCCTGGCTGGAGAACGGCGCCCAGGAGGAGCCCGAGGCCATGGCCCGGCTGGTGTGCTCCGCCTTCTCCATCTTCTCCCCTCCCTGACCGCTGAGCACGAGGCGGGAGGACGCGCGGCGCCGCGCGTCCTCCCGCCTTTTCCGCATCGGGCTGTTCGTCCGGGGGAAGAAGGGCCTCTATCTCAACAGACGGGTCCGGCCCTGTTCTGTCTGGCCCGGCCCCTTCCCGGGGCGGTCCCCGGGCCGGCCGCGGGAAAGAAAATTTTCCGTCCCGGCGCCGGCGAGACTTGCAACTGTTCGTCATCGCGTATAGAATAAGGGGTGAAAAAACCACGCAGGGAGGGCCGGCCATGGAATACCTCACCGTACAGGAGACCGCGGAAAAATGGGGCGTCTCGCCCCGGATGGTGCAGCAGCTGTGCAGCCAGGGCCGCATCCCCGGCGCCCAGAAGTTCGGCAGGTCCTGGGCCGTCCCCGCCGGAGCGGACAAGCCCGACGACCCCCGCCGCAGCCGGGAGGCGGCCCCCACCGGACCGGAGGCGCCCGACCTCCTCGCCGGGCTGGCCCTGATGCCCCTGATGAACACCCCCTTCCGGCCGGGGGAGTGCCTGGCCGCCGTGGAGGCCATGGAGGAGGGCCCCAGGCGGGACATCGCCCGGGCGGAGCGCCACTACTTCACCGGCCAGCCCGACCTGGCCGCCCGGGAGGCCGAGCCCTGGCTCACCGGCGACGACCTGGGGGCGCGGCTGTCCGCCTGCCTCATCTACGCCTACGCCAACCTGTCCCTGGGCCGCATCTATCAGGCCCGGTTCGCCCTGGGCGAGCTGGAGGCCGGCCTGCGGGCCGCCGGGGAGGACTCCCCCCGGCTACGGGCGGCGGCCGGCTTCGCGGCGGCGGCGGGGGCGGTGCTGCTCCACCTGCCCCTGCCGGAGGGGCTGCCCCCCACGGAGGAATTCCTCCCCCTGCTCCCCCCGGGGCCGCGGGCCTTCGCCCTGTATGTCCACGCCCACTACCTCTATTTACAGGGGGATTGGGCCGCCAGCGCCGGCATGGTGGAGGCCACCCTGGCCATGGGGGCCGGGCGCTACCCCATCCCCGCCATCTACCTCCACCTGGTGGCGGTGATGGACTACATGAGCCTGAAGCAGACCGGCAAGGCCCGCGCCCACCTGCTCGCCGCCTGGGAGCTGGCCCGGCCCGACGACCTGATCGAGGGCTTCGGGGAGCACCACGGCCTGCTGGGCGGGATGCTGGAGGCGGTGATCAAGCCGGAGTGGCCCGAGGACTTCCGGCGGATCATCGACATCACCTACCGCTTTTCCGCCGGCTGGCGCAGGGTCCACAACCCCACCACCGGCCACGACGTGGCCGACGACCTGACCACCACCGAGTTCGCCGCCTCCATGCTGGCCGCCCGGGGCTGGACCAACCAGGAGATCGCCGACCACATGCACATCTCCCCCAACACCGTGAAGCGGTACATCTCCACCGCCCTGGAGAAGCTGGGCATCCGCCGCCGGCAGGACCTGAAGTGCTTTATGCTCCAGTGACAGCTTTTCCCGCCCGGGACAACTGAATTTTCGTCATTTTCACCATGCCCGCGGGGTCTCCCCGCGGGCATGACCCGTTTTGCCCCCCGGAACGGGTGATGTCAGGCCCGCCCGGATGTGGTAGAGTGAGGCTGTGAAGATCTCCTTCGGCAGAGGGAAACAGCCCCGCGGCGCGGCCCGGAGCGGCCCCCGGGGCGGAGGGAGGGAGAGCATGGCAAAGACGAGACGCCATGAGATCGAGGGGGCGGTGCTGGACATCCCCCTGCGCTATGACGAACGCACCGGCCGGGAGCTGGAGGAGTACCCCGACCTGATCTCCCGCCCGGTGTACACCCCGGCGGGGGAGCGGGTGATGCTCACGGTGGAGGACGCCTGTCCCCTCGCCGAGCTGCGGGCGGACGGGATGCGGGACTGCGGCTCCTGCCGCCACTACCGGCAGGCCCCCGACGCCCTCATCGGCGTGTGCGGCCACCCGGCCCTGCGCCGGCGGGGGTAACAGAAGGGAACAGCGGATCAAGACGGGCCATGGCCCGTCTTCCCGGGATGGGGGATCCATCCCGGGGCACGACAGAGACGGACGGACAAGGACGCGAAAAGGAGGAGCACCGTGCGGAAGCTGAGAAAACGGATCCTGGCTCTGGCCATGAGCCTGATCATGGCCCTGAGCCTGCTGCCCGGGACGGCCTATGCCGCGGCGGGGCAGCTGCTGACCAACGCCCCGGAGGAGAACGAGGCCCTGCTGGAGGCCCTCTCCGAGCTGGCGGGCCCCGAGG
>CALXCP010000099.1 GCA_944386845.1 uncultured Oscillospiraceae bacterium
CTGGGGGGAAAGACGGTGACCATCGGGGCCATCGCCAAGGGCTCGGGCATGATCCACCCCAACATGGGCACCATGCTCTGCTTCATCACCACCGACTGCGCCATCAGCCAGGACACCCTGGAGGACGCCCTGCGGGAGGTGGTGGCCCGGACCTTCAACCGGGTGACGGTGGACGGAGACACCTCTACCAACGACATGTGCGTGGTGCTGGCCAACGGCCTGGCCGGCAACCCCCTCATCGAGTGGAAGGACGAGAACTACCAGGCCTTCCACGCCGCCCTGGAGGAGGTCTGCCGCACCCTGGCCCGGAAGATCGCCGGGGACGGCGAGGGGGCCAGCAAGCTCATCACCTGCGCCGTCACCGGCGCCCGGAGCGAGGAGAGCGCCGAGCGCCTGGCCAAGGCGGTGGTGGGCTCCTCTTTGGTGAAGGCGGCCATGTTCGGGGCCGACGCCAACTGGGGCCGGGTGCTGTGCGCCATGGGGTACTCCAAGGCACCCTTCCGCCCCGAGTACGTGGACATCAAGTTCGCGTCGGAGGCCGGCGAGGTGGAGGTCTGCCACCAGGGGGACGGTCTGCTCTTCGACGAGGAGAGGGCCAAGGAGATCCTCTCCCAGAGGGAGGTCGTCATCGCCGTGGAGCTCCACGAGGGCGACCAGCAGGCTACCTGCTGGGGCTGCGACCTGACCTATGACTACGTGAAGATCAACGGAGACTACCGCACCTGAGAGAATGAGAAATTAGAATGAGGGAACGAGCCCATGGGTGGACAGCCTTTGTTCGTTCCCCAAATTCCTAACTCCTAATTCCTAATTGAGCAAAAGGTGGCTGATGAGGATGGCTTTCAACGAGTCCGACCGCGCCAAGGTACTGGCCGAGGCGCTGCCCTACATCAGGAAATACAACGGAAAGACCATCGTGGTGAAGTACGGCGGAAACGCCATGATCTCCGAGGAGCTGCGCCACGCGGTGATCAGCGACATCGTGCTGCTGGACCTGGTGGGCATCCGGGTGGTGGTGGTCCACGGCGGCGGGCCCGAGATCTCGGCCATGCTGAAAAAGCTGGGCAAGGAGTCCCGCTTCGTGGACGGCCTGCGCTACACCGACGGGGAGACCATGGAGGTGGTGCAGCAGGTGCTGTGCGGCCGGGTGAACAAGGACCTGGTGGCCACCCTGAACCGCACCGGCGGCCGGGCCCTGGGCCTGTGCGGGCTGGACGGCGGGATGCTCCGGGCCAGGCAGCTGGATGAGAAGTACGGCCTGGTGGGGGAGATCACCGGCGTGGACCCCCGGCCGGTGGAGGACGCCCTGGAGAGGGGCTACATCCCCGTGGTGTCCACCGTGGCCCAGGGGGAGGACGCGGAGGCGTCCTACAACATCAACGCCGACACCGCCGCCGCCAAGCTGGCGGTGGCCCTGGGGGCGGAGAAGCTGGTGCTGCTCACCGACGTGCGGGGCCTGCTCCGGGACCCGGCGGATGAGAGCACCCTGCTCCACCAGGTGCACATGTCCCAGATCCCCGGCCTCATCAAGGACGGCATCATCTCCGGCGGCATGATCCCCAAGCTGGACTGCGCGGTGGAGGCGGTGCGCTCCGGGGTGCGGAGCACCGTCATCCTGGACGGACGCATCCCCCACTCCATCCTCATCGAGCTGCTCAGCGACGAGGGCATCGGCACCATGCTCATCCAATGACCGGACAGGGAGGGAACCACATGAACTTTGAAGAGCTCCAGGCGCTGGATCAACAGTATGTGATGCAGACCTACGGCCGCTTCCCGGCGGCCCTGGACCACGGGAAGGGAGCCACCCTCTGGGATGTGGCGGGGAAGGAGTACATCGACTTCGCCAGCGGCATCGGGGTGAACTCGGTGGGCTACGGCAACGAGGCGTGGCAGGCCGCCATCCGGGAGCAGGCCGCCAAGCTGGGCCACGTCTCCAACCTGTTCTACTCCGCCCCCTACATCCAGCTGGCCCAGCGGCTGTGCCAGCGCTCGGGCATGTCCAACGCCTTCTTCGCCAACGGCGGGGGCGAGGCCAACGAGGGCATGATCAAGCTGGCCCGGAAGTATTCCTTCGACAAGTACGGCAAGGGGAGGGGCACCGTCCTCACTCTGAACCGCTCCTTCCACGGCCGGACCATCACCACCCTGGCCGCCACCGGCCAGGAGGTGTTCCACAACTACTTCTTCCCCTTCACCGAGGGCTTCCGCTACGCCGACGCCAACGACATGAGCAGCCTGGAGGAGGTGGCGGGCCACGACGTGTGCGCCGTCATGCTGGAGCTGGTCCAGGGGGAGGGGGGCGTGCTGCCCCTGGACCCCGACTACGTGCAGAAGGTGGCCAGGCTGTGCGCCGAGCGGGACTGGCTGCTGCTGGTGGACGAGGTGCAGACGGGCATCGGCCGCACCGGCACCCTCTTCGCCTTCCAGCAGTACGGCATCGTGCCCGACGTGGTCTCCTTCGCCAAGGGGATCGCCGGCGGCCTGCCCATGAGCGGCATCCTGGCCAGCGGGAAGTGCCGGGACGTGTTCACCCCGGGCACCCACGCCACCACCTTCGGGGGCAACCCGGTGTGCGCCGCCGCCGCCCTGGCGGTGCAGGACATCCTCACCGACGAGCTGCTGGAGCAGGTGAAGGAGAAGGGGGCCTATCTCCGGGCGGGCATCGAGGCGCTGGAGCTGCCCTGCCTGGGGACCACCCGGGGGCTGGGCCTGATGATCGGCGTGGAGGCGAAGGAGGGCCGCACCAACAAGGAGCTGGCCGCCAGGCTGGTGGAGGCCGGCCTGCTGGTCCTCACCGCCGGGCCCGACCTGCGCCTGCTGCCCCCCCTGGTCATCACCCGGGAGGAGATCGACAAGGGCCTGGCAGTCATGAAAGAGGCGCTTTCGTGAATTAGGAATTAGAAATTAGGAATGAGGAATTTCCCATTGGGGAAACCAGAATTCCTAATTCCTAACTCCTCATTCCTAATTTTGGAGGAGGATGACCGATGAAGAAGGACCTGTTGAAGCTGCTGGACCTGTCCGGGGAGGAGATCCTGCACATCCTGGACGTGGCCGACCAGATGAAGTACAACCAGAAGCACGGGCTGCCCCACGACTATCTCCGGGGCAAGACGCTGGCCATGATCTTCGAGAAGAACTCCACCCGCACCCGGGTGTCCTTTGAGACGGGCATGTACCAGCTGGGGGGCCACGCCATCTTCCTCTCCGGCAAGGAGAGCCAGATCGGCCGGGGGGAGCCGGTGGAGGACACCGCCCGGGTCCTCTCCCGGTACTGCGACGGCATCATGATCCGCACCTTCGCCCAGCAGGAGGTGGAGGAGCTGGCCAGGCACGCCTCCATCCCCGTCATCAACGGGCTCACCGACTTCTGCCACCCCTGTCAGGTGCTGGCCGACCTGATGACCGTCCGGGAGCGGCTGGCCAAGCTGGAGGGGCTGAAGCTGTGCTTCATCGGGGACGGCAACAACATGGCCAACTCCCTGATCGTGGGCGGACTGAAGTGCGGCATGGAGGTGTCGGTGGCCTGCCCCGAGGGCTACGACCCCGACCCCCGGGTGCTGGACTTCGCCCGGAGCGACCCCGCCCACAGGTTCTCGCTGGTGCGCACCCCCGCCGAGGCCGCCGCGGACGCCGACGTCATCCTCACCGACGTGTGGGCCTCCATGGGCCAGGAGGAGGAGAAGGCTCAGCGGGAGCGGGCCTTTGCCGGCTATCAGGTGAACGCCGGGCTGATGGCGTTGGCCCACCCGGGCTGCCTGGTGCAGCACTGCCTGCCCGCCCACCGGGGGGAGGAGATCACCGCCGAGGTCTTCGAGGCCCACGCCGACGAGATCTTCGACGAGGCGGAGAACCGTCTCCACGCCCAGAAGGCGGTCATGTACCTGCTCATGGGAGAGCAGGGCTGAGTGGGGGAGATCCCGACAGAAAATCAGAGGCCCGGACGCGCCAGCGTCCGGGCCCCTTTGCCGCCTGATATGCGGGAGCTCCCGCCGGCCCTGGCGACGAAAAGCCCCTGTGTCCTCCGGGACACAGGGGCTCGCACTCTTAGTAGTACTTCTTGCGGTTCTTTCTGGCTGCCTCGGACTTCTTGCGGCGCTTGACGCTGGGGCTCTCATAGTGCTCGCGCTTGCGCACCTCAGCCAGCACGCCGGACTTGGCGCAGCTGCGCTTGAAACGCTTCAGCGCGTTCTCCAGCGACTCGCCCTCCTTGACGCGGATTTCAGACATCGTATTCCCTCCCTCCATTGCGGCGAAACAAGTTCGCCGCACAAGGGCCAACTCGTGGCTTTAACAGTGATATTATATGCGTTCCCCCTTTTCCTGTCAAGGGGGGATTTGTGAACGGGCCGAAAACAAATGGGGCAGGTCAGCCCTTTTCCTGGAAAAACTCCAGCTCCTCCCCCAGCGGGCCGGTGCAGAAGGCGATGCGGATGGGATAGCTGCCCCCCAAATTCCGGTCGCAGGGCTCCATCACCGCCGGACAGCCGGCCGCCGTGGCCAGGGCGAACAGCCCGTCCACGTCCTCCGTGCGGAAGGCGACGTGGCGGTACATCCCCTGGCAGTCCTGCTCGGGGATGCCCCCCGCCATGAGCTCCAGGGCACAGTTGCCCAGCCCGATCATGCAGCCCCGGCCGTCCCCCTCGCCCCACTCCCGGAGGAGGGAAAAGCCCAGGGTCTCCAGGTAGAAGGTCTTGGCCCTCTCGTAGGGCGCAGACCCCTGGGCCTTCAGACACACGTGGTGGACGCCCTGAATGAGGTGCCGGTCCATCCCGCTCACCCCTTGGGCTTGAAGATCAGGCTGACCAGCCGGCCCCTGACCACCACCGACTTCACCAGGGTCATGCCGTCGGCGAGCTTCTGGATCTTGGGCTCGGCCAGGGCGGCGGAGACGATGTCCTCGTCAGAGGCGTCGCTGGCCACCACGATGTTGGCCTTCACCTTGCCGCCCACCTGGACGGCCATCTGGACAGTGGCGGCCACCGTCTTGGCCTCGTCATAGGCGGGCCAGCTCTGCTGGCAGGCCATGGCCCCCGTCTCGGCGGCGAAGCCCATGCGCTCCCACAGCTCCTCGCACAGGTGGGGGGCGAAGGGGGACAGCATCAGCACCAGGGCCCTCATGTCGCCCCGGCTGGCGCCGTTGGCGTAGAAGTCGTTGACCAGGGCCATGAGGGCGGCGATGGCGGTGTTGAACTTCATGGCCTCGATGTCCTCGGACACCTTCTTGATGGCCCTGTGGACGGCGGCCTCGTTGGCCTTGGAGTAGTCCTCGCCGGTGTGCTCCTGCTCGGCCAGGTTCCAGACGCGGTCCAAAAAGCGCTTGCAGCCCTTCACCGCGTTGGTCTGCCAGGGGGCGGCCTTCTCAAAGTCGCCCAGGAACATGGTGTACACCCGCATGGTGTCGGCGCCGAACTCCCGGATCACGTCGTCGGGGTTGACCACGTTCCCGAGGGACTTGGACATCTTCACGATGGGGTGGTCGGCCATCTCGCCGTACTTCTCCCGCAGGAAGGCCCGGGCCCCCTCCTCGCCGCCGTGCTCGGCCGAGAGGCGCTTTTTCTCCTCGTCGGTCTGGTTGTCGTAGCTGTGGGGGTTCAGGCCCAGGATCATGCCGTGGCTGGTGCGCTTCTGATAGGGCTCCTTGGTGGGCACCACCCCGATGTCATAGAGGAACTTGTGCCAGAACCGGCTGTACAGCAGGTGCAGGGTGGTGTGCTCCATGCCGCCGTTGTACCAGTCCACCGGGCTCCAGTAGTTGAGGGCCTCCTTGGACGCCAGCGCCTGGTCGTTGTGGGGGTCCATGTATCGCAGGAAGTACCAGGAAGAGCCCGCCCACTGGGGCATGGTGTCGGTCTCCCGCCGGGCGCTTCCGCCGCAGCAGGGGCAGGTGGTGTTCACCCAGTCGGTCATCTTGGACAGGGGACTCTCGCCGTCGTCGGTGGGCTCATAGCTGTCCACCTCGGGCAGCAGCAGGGGCAGCTGGTCCTCAGGCAGGGGCTGCCAGCCGCACTTGTCGCACCACACCATGGGGATGGGCTCCCCCCAGTAGCGCTGGCGGGAGAACACCCAGTCCCGGAGCTTGTAGTTCACCTTGGCCTCGCCGATGCCCTTCTCCTCCAGCCACTTGGTGATGGCGGGGATGGCGTCCTTGACGGTCATGCCGTTGAGGAAGTCGGAGTTGGTGAGGATGCCCGTCTCGTCCTTGGCGGTGAAGGCGGCCTTCTGGACGTCGCCGCCCTTGACCACCTCGATGATGTCGCAGCCGAACTTCCTGGCGAACTCCCAGTCCCGGTCGTCGTGGGCGGGGACGGCCATGATGGCGCCGGTGCCGTAGGTGGCCAGGACGTAG
>CALXCP010000100.1 GCA_944386845.1 uncultured Oscillospiraceae bacterium
CCCTGGGTGTCCAGAGTGCCGCGGATGATGTGGTAACGCACGCCGGGCAGGTCCTTGACACGGCCGCCGCGGATCATCACCACGGAGTGCTCCTGCAGGTTGTGGCCCACACCGGGAATGTAAGCGGTCACTTCGTAGCCGTTGGTCAGACGCACACGGGCGATCTTCCGCAGGGCGGAGTTGGGCTTCTTCGGGGTGGAGGTACGCACGGCAGTGCACACCCCTCTCTTCTGGGGAGAGGGCAGGTCGGTGGCCCGATTCTTCAGAGTGTTCAGGCCGTACTGCATGGCGGGAGAGTTGGACTTGTAGGTCACCTTCTCTCTTCCCTTGCGAACCAGCTGATTAAAAGTAGGCATGATTTTCCTCCTTTCAGAAATATGATTTATTTTACCGGAATATCGGGGAGATATTCCGCTAAAACCAAAGAGATCACCGCACCAGAGCCGCCACGGCGGCGGAGACAGCGATGCCGCAGGCCCGGCCCAGCTCCCGCATGGCGGGCACGTCCTCCACCGGGACGCCGCAGCTTTCGCACAGCTCCCGAAGCGGGGCGGTGAGCCCGGGGTCGGCGTCCCCGGCGATGAACACCCGCAGGGCGCCCCCTTCTTTCAGGGCCCGGCGCACCTGCTTGGCTCCCACGACCTTTGGACTGGTTTTCAGCTCCGAAAGCATGGGCACTCCCTCGGTTTCCCGCCGGATCGCGGCGCGGTTTTGGGCGCAAAGGTCCCTTTGTCGGACACACCTGCGCAATTTGGCATTATACCACCCCATGTCTGCGCCGTCAAGTGATTTTTTGCCCGCCGGGCCGGGTTTTTTGCCGGTTTTCCGGGCGCTCTCTCCCCTTGCGGACCGGCCCCGGCTCTGCTATAATGTTGCGCAGAACGTCCGGCCCCGGGATAGGGCCGTGGGAGGGGTGTCTTTTGGTGTTCCGGTTCCTGCTCTTCTGCGCCGCCGTGGCCAGTGCGGCGGCGCTGCTGATCATCGCCCTGCGGCTGCTGGGGCTGGAGGCGGCGGGCCCGGCAGGGCGGCGGCTGTCCCTCATGAAGCCCATGGCCCTGACGGGGGAGCCCTTCGTCCGGCGGGACGCCCTGTGGGCCGCCGGGTGGGGGCTGGCCGCCCTGGCCGTGTTCCACGGTGCGGCCCTGCTCTACTGCGGCATCTTCGGGGACGGGGTGTCCTATGAGGACTTCTGCGCCGCCTGGCGAAAGTACGACGCCTATCACTACCTGGGCATCGCGGAGCATGGCTACGCCGGATACACCGAGGGGGGCCGGCCCCTGTTCCTGGTGTTCTTCCCCCTGTACCCCTGGCTGGTCCGGGCGCTGCACCTGATCTTCCCCGACTGGCACCTGTGCGGCCTGCTGCTGTCGGGGGCCTGCTTCGTGGCCTCCTGCGTGGCGATGCACGCCCTGGTCATCCGGGAGTTCGGCCGCCGGACCGCCCGGGGCAGCGTGGTGTTTCTGACCGCCTACCCCTTCGCCTTCTTCTTCGCCTCCCTGCACACCGAGGCGCTGTTCCTGCTGCTCTCCCTGTCCTGCTTCTACTGCATCCGCACCCATCGGTGGGCGGCGGCGGGGGTGCTGGGGGCCCTGGCCGCCCTGACCCGGATGCAGGGGGTCTTCCTGGCGGTGGTGGCCTTCGCCGAGTACTGGACGGCGGAGCGGCCCCTGGACAAGCTCCGGGCCCGGGACTGGCGGGGGCTGTGGGGCGACCTGTGGGGCAGGCTGTTCTGGATGGCCTTCATGGGGCTGGGCACCCTGATCTACCTCGGGCTGAACTGGCAGGTGGCCGGGGACCCCTTCGCCTTCACCGCCTTCCAGCGGGAGCGCTGGTACCAGGGCTTCGCCCTGTTCACCACCAGCCTCACCAAGCTGTGGAACGGCTTTCTCCACCCCTCCGAGGGCTATGAGTTCGCCGCCTACACCACCTGGGGGCCCCAGCTGGTCCTCTTCGTGTTCTGCCTGATCTTCCTGCTCTACGGGGCCCGGCGGATGCCCCCGGTGTGGATGTTCTACTACGCCGTGTGCGTCTTCCTCAACTTCTCCCTGAACAATCCCCTGAGCTGCTGCCGGTACATCGCCTGCGCCTTCCCCCTGCCGGTGATGCTGGCGGTGGGCAGCCGGCGGTGCCCCACCGGCGGGACCCTCCTGCTGGTGCTCTACGGGGTGCTCCAGGGGATCTTCCTGATGGCCTACTTCGCCGGGCGGCACGTGTGCTGAGGGGCTGCCGGCATGAAAACGCGGCGCGCCGCGGGAGCGATCCCGCGGCGCGCCGCATGGTTCGTGTTCTGCCGGTCCGGGGCTTACAGGGTCTCGTCCTTCCGCTCCGGCTCCTCCGCCGGGGCGGCGTCGGCGTCGGCCACATCCTCGGGCTCCACCACCACGGTGTGGGCCGGGTCGGGCTCGTCCTCCTTGGTCTTCAGCTCGGCGATGCGGGCGTTGTTGGCCTCGATGGCCGCCTTGGAGGCGGCGATCCGCTCGCAGCTGTTGACATAGGCCGCCTCGGGGGCCGCCCCCCGCTCGGCGTAGTACAGCTTGCCCAGCTCGATATAGGCCTTCTTGATGGCGTCCTCCTCGGACATGTTGGCCGCCTTCAGCTTGGCGATCTCGGCCAGCACCTTGGACTTGGCCACGCCCGCCTGGGCCAGATCCACCGCCTTCTCCTTCAGGGCGTCAAGATCGATGATCGACATGGTCATTACCTCCTTCACGCGGCCCCCGGCGCCCGGGGGTCCTTCGCTGGGCTTATTGTACCCTGTTTTTCCCTCCGGCGCAAGGGGCCGGGCCCGGATTTAACGGTTTTTTCAGCATCTTTTAATGTGGAGAGCGCAAAAGCCGCCGCCGGGATCCCGGCGGCGGCTCTCTTTCGTCGTTCTGTCCGGCTCACACGATGCGCCGGGCGCCCACGTAGACGCTGGTGTAGTAGTTGCTGTTCAGGTCGCTGATGATGACCCCGGTGGTGGAGGTGGAGGCGTGGATGAACTCGCCCCCGCCGATGTAGATGCCCACGTGAGTGGCGTTCTTGTTCCGGTTGCCCGAGTTGAAGAGCACCAGGTCGCCGGGCTGCAGCTCGCTCTTGGAGACGGCGGTGCCGTTGTACCACTGGTCGCTGGCCGAGCGGTTCAGGGTGTAGCCGAAGTGGGCGTAGACGTACTTGGTCAGGCCGGAGCAGTCAAAGCTCTTGGGGCCGGCGGCGCCGTAGACGTAGGGGCAGCCCTCGAACTGCATGGCATAGGCCACGATCTCGCTGCCCTTGGTGATCTCGGTGCTGTCGGTGACCACGGCGTAGTCGGCGCTGACATAGCCCTCCACCCCGTCGTAGGACACGTGGTACCAGCCCTCGGTGTCGGTGTCCAGCAGCTGGGCCAGGGCGCCCTGGGGCATCTGGTGCACCTTGTCGTGCTCGGTGCCGGCGGCGGCCCGGACGTTCAGGGTGTCGGTGGAGCGGACGTGGTAGGTGATCTCCTCCACGGTGAGGTAGTCGGCGGACATATAGCCCTCGGTCCCCTGATAGGTGACCTTGTACCAGCCGTCCAGCGCCTCCCCGATCTTGACCACGGAGCCCTCGGGGGCGGTGGCCAGGATGTCAGAGGCGGTGGTGGGCTCGGCACGCAGGCGCAGGGAGTCGGTGGTGGTGCCCTGCAGCTCGGCGGCGAAGGCGGTGGTGATCAGGCAGGTGACGGTCAGCGCGGCGGTGACCAGAGCGATACGCAGGGCACGGCGGATGCAGTTCATGGGAAACGACCTCCATGTTCTCTTTCTCTTTGCCCGGGCTTCGGCCCGGTCCGGCGTCGGTTGCTGCTGATGTCAGTGTCTCACTTGGAAGCCAGCGCCCGGTCCAGCCAGACGGCGGCCAGGTCCATGGCGGTGTACAGGTCGGTCTTCTCGCTCTTCTTGACCACCCGGTCCCGGCTCTTCAGGTCGGGGTCGGTGAGCTGGAGCTGAAGGGAGACGCGGGTGGCCACGTCCAGGTCGCCCACCTTCTCGGTGTCCAGCACCTGCATCATGATGATATAGGGATCGGCCATGCTGCCGTAGTAGATCAGATCGCCCTTTCTGCGAAGGGGGCGGCCCTTATAGGTAAGGGGGGCCTTGGTAGCTGCCATGATATACCTCCTCCTTAAAAATGTAACCAAATTGTAACACATTGTTCCGGCCCTGTCAACCTTGCCGGCGGAGAAAATCCCATGGTTTTTTCTTCCTGCCCGGAAACAGGGCGGCGGCCGGGCGGACGAAAGTCCGCCCGGCCGCCCGTTCGCCTCCGGCGTCAGGCCGTCTCCTCGGCGAAGTTGCCGGTGTAGAGCTGATAGTACTTGCCCTTTTTCTCGATGAGCTCGTCGTGGGTGCCCCGCTCGATGATGCGGCCCTGCTCCATGACCATGATGCAGTCGGCGTTGCGCACCGTGCTCAGCCGGTGGGCGATGACGAAGGTGGTGCGGCCGTACATCAGGGCGTCCATGCCGTCCTGCACCAGCTTCTCGGTGCGGGTGTCGATGGAGCTGGTGGCCTCGTCCAGGATGAGCACCGGCGGGTCGGCCACGGCGGCCCGGGCGATGGCCAGCAGCTGCCGCTGCCCCTGGCTGAGGTTGGCCCCGTCGCCGGTGAGCATGGTGTCATACCCGTCGGGCAGGCGGCGGATGAAGCCGTCTGCGTTGGCCAGCTGGGCG
Organism: uncultured Oscillospiraceae bacterium; assembly: GCA_944386845.1. Classification (GTDB taxonomy): domain Bacteria; phylum Bacillota; class Clostridia; order Oscillospirales; family Oscillospiraceae; genus CALXCT01. Next base: position 4,667 of record CALXCP010000100.1, read on the forward strand.
GCGGCGATGCACTCCTCGTCGGTGGCCTCCAGGTTGCCGTACCGGATGTTGTCCATGACGGTGCCGGTGAACAGGTGGGTGTCCTGGAGGACGATGCCCAGGGAGCGGCGCAGGTCGGGCTTTTTGATCTTGTTGATGTTGATGCCGTCGTAGCGGATCTTGCCGTCGTCGATGTCGTAGAACCGGTTGATCAGGTTGGTGATGGTGGTCTTGCCCGCGCCGGTGGCCCCCACGAAGGCGATCTTCTGCCCCGGCTTGGCCCACAGGCTGATGTCGTGGAGGACCAGCTTGCCCGGGTCGTAGCCGAAGTCCACGTGGTCGAAGACCACGCCGCCCTCCAGCCTGGTGTAGGTGAGGGTGCCGTCGTGGTGGGGGTGCTTCCAGGCCCAGACGTTGGTGCGCTCGGCGCTCTCGCGGAGCTGGCCGTCGGCGTCCTCCTTCGCGTTGACCAGCTCCACATAGCCCTCGTCGGTCTCGGGCTCCTGGTCCATCAGGTCGAACACCCGCTGGGCGCCGGCGGCGGCGGTGACCACGAAGTTCACCTGCATGCTCACCTGAGAGATGGGGTTGGTGAAGCTCTTGTTCAGGCCCACGAAGGTCACCACGGTGCCCAGGGTCACCCCCGCCAGGCCGTTGATGCCCAGCACGGCGCCCACCACGGCCACCAGGGCGTAGCTCAGCCAGCCGATGTTGCCATTGATGGGCATGAGCAGGTTGGCGTACCGGTTGGCCATGTCGGCGCTGCGGCGCAGGGCCTGGTTCACCTCGTGGAAGTCGGCCTTGGCCGCCTCCTCGTGGCAGAAGACCTTGACCACCTTCTGCCCGTCCATCATCTCCTCGATGAAGCCGTCCACGATACCCAGATCCCGCTGCTGCTTCACGTAGTAGCGGCCCGACAGCTTGGAGAAGTTGACGGTGACCGTCAGCATCACCACCGCGGTGATCACCGAGATGACGGTGAGGGCGGGGTTCAGCACCAGCATGGTGACCAGGGTGGCCGCCATGGAGATGGTGGAGTTGATGATGTGGGGGATGGCCTGGCTGATGAGCTGGCGGAGGGTGTCCACGTCGTTGGTGTACACCGACATGATGTCGCCGTGGGCGTGGGTGTCGAAGTACTTGATGGGCAGGGACTCCATCTTGTGGAACAGGTCGTCTCTCAGGTTGCGCAGGGTGCCCTGCCCCACGTTGACCATGATCCGGTTGTAGGCGAAGGCGGTGACCACGCCCACCGCCATGATGCAGATCAGCTGTCCGATGGCTTGGGCCAGACCGCTGAAGTCGGTGGAGCCGGTGTTGATCATGGGGGTGATGTAGTCGTCCACCAGGGCCTGGGGGAAGGTGGCCCCGATCACGGTGCACACGGCGGAGACCAGGATGCACAGGAGCACCAGGGCGAAGGGCCACTTATAGTAGTGGAGCATGTACCCGATCACCCGCTTGAGCACGGAGAAGGAGGCGTTCTGCCGCATGATATTTTCCTTTTCAGTCATAGTGCCGTCCCTCCTCTCACGCCGGCTGGTCGAAGTCGCCGCCGCCCTTGACCTGGGACTCGTAGATCTCCTGGTAGATGGCGTTGGACTTGAGCAGGTTCT
>CALXCP010000101.1 GCA_944386845.1 uncultured Oscillospiraceae bacterium
GTCATCAGGGGGAAGTCGCCCATGAAGATCTCCTGCTCCTTGATCTCCTCGGTCTCCTTGTTGCGCAGGCGCACCCGGACCTTGATGGGGGCGGCGTAGGTGGCGTCCCGGGCCTTGCACTCCTCCACGTCGTACTTGGGCGGCTCGTCCATGGAGTAGTCGATGAAGGACAGCTCCAGGTTGCCCGCGTAGTCGGTGATGGCGTCCACATCCTTGAACACCTCCCGCAGGCCCTTGTCCAGGAACCACTGGTAGGAGCTCTTCTGCACCTCCAGCAGGTTGGGCATCTCCAGGATCTCCTCGTGGCGGGCAAAGCTCTTGCGCAGGGTCTTTCCGAAATACACGTCCTTGACCATTGCTCTCGATCACTCTCCGTTTCCAGTTCCCCGCGGGGGCCGCGGGCAGGTCAGCCTCTCCGCCGGACGGGCCGGCGAATTTACGAACACCCGGCCTTGTTGACGATTTCCGTCCCCCTGCTCTTGCCACTCCAGGCGGCGTATGCTATACTGTCGGCAGGATGGGGGACTGTTCCGTCCGGGTCTGTTTGGCATAGTAGCATTTAAGTTTACCATGCTCCGCCGGCAAAGTCAACCATTTTATGCGTGATCCCCGGAAATTTTCCGGCGGATCTCTTTTTTTGCCCAAAACGAGGGCAAGGCGCGGAGACCGCTCCTCGAATCAGGAATGGAGAGCTGAGATAGAAGATAGCGGAGCGCCGTTGAGGGTCATAAGGGGCGAAGCGCCCCATACGGATCTCCGCTTCTTCCCCGAAGGGTGGGGGTCATAGGGGGTGAAACCCCCTATACCGAAAATGGGTGGCGGGCGGGTATAGATTTTTCGCCTGCGGGCGAGCTTCTTTCTGCGCGCGGAGAAAGTACCCAAAGACGCGCTCAGAGGGGCGCGGGCCCGATGGGTCCCACGCCTCCGCTGTGCTGCGGTGGTACCCCATAGGCCCCGCCCCCTCCGAGACCCCCTCATTTTACGGGGAACAGCACCTGGACGTCGGAGGTCGTGGCCGGCGCGCGAACCCTGGCGGCCGCATCCCTTTTGCGCCGGCCGTTACGGCCTGACCCGGCAGACGAAAACCCACCCGCGCTGGCCCGGCGGCGCCTGGGTGTCGGAGCTGACGGCGTGGACGGATTTTGGAAATTAGGAATTAGGAATGAGGAGTTAGGGATTTTGGGTATCGGGGGGTTACCGTGTTTTTCGTGGGGCCATGCTCCGGCGACCACCCACGCGAGGCGCCTTGCCGTCGGGGGCGGAAAATTTCTTCTATTTCCTACGGGCGGCAGCAGGCGGGAGAGGGCCGCGTCGGCTCACGGAGCGCCGGGTTCAGAGGCAGGCAGGGAACAGGTCTTGATGGGAAGGAGATCTTCAAGGACCATGGGTCCTTGAACCGGTCTTTGGTGACTTTCTGCCGGCCCAGAAAGTCACTCGCCCTCAGGCGAAACCGCAGCAGGGCTTTCCGCGACACACCACCCGATGCGGGGAGGAAACAACGCGGCGGGGGCAAGCCCCCGCCCTACGTGTTGCAAATTCGTCGGGGCGTGCCGCCCTTACGAAAGGCACGGCAACGCCCCGACGCATAAAATTCCTAATTCCTAACTCCTCATTATTTCTAATTCAAACCGCTGTCTCCCCTCGCCAGTCTCCACCGCAGGCCGGAATACCGCCGGGTCTGCCGGTCGTTGTCCACCATGCGGCGGAGTATGTCCTCCTCGCCCACGGCGATGAACAGCTCCCGGGCCCGGGTGACGGCAGTGTAGAGCACCCCCCGGGTCAGCAGCATGGGCGGGCCGGGCAGGGCGGAGAGCACCACCGCCCGGTACTCGCTGCCCTGGGCCTTGTGGACGGTGACGGCGTAGGCCAGCTCCAGCTCGTTGAGGCTCTCCCCGGAGTAGACGATCTCCTTCCCCTCGAAGTCCACCGTCAGCTCGCCCCCCTCCACCCGGAGGACAGTGCCGATGTCCCCGTTGAAGATGCCCATGCCGCTCTCCCCGGTGGCTTGGTCCCGCCAGAGGACGTCATAATCGTTCTTCACCTGCATCACCCGGTCCCCCGCCCGGAACACGCCGTCGCCGAAGGGGCGCTCCCCCTTGTCGGGGGCGGGGGGATTCAGGGCGGCCTGGAGCGCCCGGTTCAGGGCGCCGGTGCCCGCCGGCCCCTTCCGAGTGGGGGACAGGACCTGGATGTGTCCGGCGGGGATGCCCATGTTCCGGGGCAGCCGGTCCCGGCACAGCTCCACGATGGTCTCCACCGCCCGGGCCGGGTCGTGGCGGGTGAGCAGGAAGAAGTCCCCCCTGTTCTCATGGAACGGGGGGTGCTCCCCCCGGTCGATCTGGTGGGCGTTGCGGATGATGGCGCTCTCGGCGGCCTGCCGGAACACCTCGGTGAGCCGCACGGCGGGCAGCGCCCCGCTGCGCAGCAGGTCGCCCAGCAGATTGCCCGGTCCCACCGAGGGCAGCTGGTCCGGGTCGCCCACCAGGATGAGGCGGCAGTCCCCCCGCAAAGCCCGCAGCAACGCCTCCATCAGAGGCACGTCCACCATGGAGGTCTCGTCCACGATGACGGCGTCCGCCGGGAGGGGCTCGTCCTCGTCGTGGGTGAAGGCCAGCTTGCCGGTCTGAGGGTCGAAGCGGGTCTCCAGCAGGCGGTGGATGGTGGCCCCCTCCGCCCCGCACAGCTCCCCCAGCCGCTTGGCCGCCCGGCCGGTGGGGGCGGCCAGGGCGGTCTCCAGCCCCAGCTGGTCGAACAGGGCCAGCACCCCCCGCAGAGAGGTGGTCTTGCCGGTGCCCGGCCCGCCGGTGAGCAGCATCACCTGCCGGGTGGCCGCCAGGCGGATGGCCTCCAGCTGCTGGGGGGCGTAGACGATGCCCTGCTCCCGCTGGACGGCCTGCGCCAGCTCCTCCAGCTCCCCCGGGGGCAGCAGCTCCCGGCCCGCCATCTCCAGCAGCCGCTGGGCGATGTACTCCTCCGCCCGGTGGAGCTCCTCCAGGTAGACCGCCGTCTCCCCGGCGGCCTCCTCTTGGACCAGCGCCCCCCGCCCGGTCAGGTCGTCCAGGCTGTCCGCCAGCAGGTCGGCGGACAGGTCCAGCAGCTGCCCCGTGGCCGCCAGCAGCTTGCCCCGGGGCAGGAAGACGTGGCCGTTGGACAGGTTGTGCTCCAGCTCATAGCGCAGCCCGGCCTCCCGCCGGGCGGGGTCGTCGGGGGCCATACCGCCGTCCAGGGCCAGGGCGTCGGCGGCGGAGAAGTCCACCCCGATCTCCCGGTCCACCAGGACGTAGGGGTCGCTCTTCAGCAGCTCCAGGGCCAGCGCCCCGTACCGGCGGTACAGGGGCAGCCCCAGCTGGGGGGGCAGGCCGTGGGTGGTGAGGTAGTCCAGCAGCAGCCGCATCCCCATCTGACTGCGGAAGGTGTCGCTGATGCTCCGGGCCCGCTTCAGGGTCATCCCCTTGATGCGGGTGAGCTTCTCGGGCTCCTCCTCGATGACGGCGAGGGCCTCCTCGCCGAACTCCTCCACGATGCGCCGGGCGGTGGCGCCCCCCACCCCCCGGATGACGCCGGAGGCCAGATACTCATAGATGGCCCGGGCCCCCTCGGGCATCCGCCGCTCCACCGCCGCCGCCCGGAACTGACGGCCGTAGGACGGGTGGACCGACCACTCCCCGTGGAGGGTCAGCCGCTCCCCCGGAGCCACCCCGGGCATGCAGCCCACGGCGGTGAGCTCCTCCCGGCCCGCCTCCAGGCGCAGGACGGTGTAGCCCGTCTCCTCGCTCTGGTAGATCACGTCAGACACCACGCCCTCCAGCGTCTCGGCGTTTCGCTCCGTCATGGCCGGTCCTCCTCTCTTTCGTCGGTCCCGTCAGCTCTCCCGCAGCAGCTCCTCCAGCCGCCCGGCGGCGCACAGGCGCACCCGCCCGCTCCCCCGGCACAGCAGCTCGGCCGCCCGGCGGCCTCCCTCGTCCAGTCCGCAGTCGGCGATGACCACGGTGTAGTCCACCAGGTCGTCCCCCCGGAGCCACAGCAGGCCCCGGACCGTCTGCTCCAGTCCCGCGCCGTCCCCGGCGGCGGGGATCACGGCGAACACCGGCCCCGGGCCCACCGGCACCAGCATCCGCCCGTACAGCCGCCAGGCCAGGGCCAGCAGCCCTATGACCGCCAGGGCGGCCACCGCCATCTCCATCACAGTCGTCAACGCGCCCACCTCCCGTTTTTACCGCATCCTATGCGGCGGGCGCAGGGACGGTTCCCCGGGCGGCCCGACGGGCCGGGGCCACAGAGGCAAGCACTGTTCGTCCCTCCGAAAGGGAGCCATAGGGGGTCCCCCCCCTATGTGGATCTCTGCGAAAGGGGCGGGGTCATAGGAGGCGAAGCCCCGTTTCCCCTCCCCAAAGGGGTGGGGGGTCATAGGGGGCGAAGCCCCCTATACCAAAATTGGGCGGTGGGTGGGTTTAGAAAATTTCGCCTGCGGGCGAGGTACTTTCTCCGCGCGGAGAAAGTACCCAAAGACGCGCTCAGAGGGGCGCGGGTCCGATGGGTCCCTCGCCTCCGCTGTGCTGCGGCGGTGACCCATAGGCCCCTCCCCCTCCGAGACCTCCCCATTTTACGGGGGACGAACACCTGGGCCTTGGCAGTCGCGGCCGGCGCCCGAACTCTCGCGGCCATGCCCCTCTCGCGCCGGCCGTTACGGCCTGAGCTGGCAGACGAAAATCCGCCTGCGCTGGCCCTGCGGCGCCTGAGTGCCGGAGTTAACGGCGTGGGAGGTTTTGGGGAATTAGGAATGAGGAGTTAGGAATTTTGGGTATCGGGGCGGGTCTGGTTATGACGTAGGGGCCGGTGCCCTCGCCGGCCCTGCGGGCGGATGATATCCGCCCCTACAAAGGAAGCGGAAACGTTCCGCTACGGTTTCCCCGTCCCGGCGACCGCTCACGCAAGGCGCCTTTCCGTTGGGAGCGGAAAGTTTCTTCGCCCGCCCACGGGCGGCAGCGGGCGGGAGAGGGCCGCGTCGGCTCACGGAGCGCCGAATTCGATGGCAGGCAAGGAGCAGGTCTTGAGGAGAAGGAGATTTTCAAGGACCATGGGTCCTTGAACCGGTCTTTGGTGACTTTCTGCCGGCACAGAAAGTCACTCGCCCTCAGGCGAAAAATCTAAACCCACCCGCCGCCCTTTTGTGGTATAGGGGGCTCCGCCCCCTATGACCCCCACCCCTTCGGGGGAGATGCGGAGCGCCCCCCCACGGCGGGGGCGAGCCCCCGCCCTACATGGTGCGGATCCGCCAAAGCGTATCGGGTATCAGGATCGCACGCCGCCGGGCGGCCACATGGGGCCGCCCCCACGTCATGACCGGACCCGCTCCGTCCCCGAAAATTCCTAATTCCTAACTCCTAATTTCTAATTCCGGGATCTATCTCCACTCTTCATTCTCCACTCTCCCATGCGCTTTCCGCCAGCATCCGCTTCAGATACTGCCCGGTGTAGCTCTCCGGGCAGGCCGCCACCTCTTCGGGGGTGCCGGTGCACACCACGGTGCCGCCTCCGTCGCCCCCCTCAGGGCCCAGGTCGATGAGGTGATCCGCCGTCTTGATCACGTCCAGGTTGTGCTCGATGACCACCACGGTGTTCCCCGCCTCCACCAGGCGCTGGAGCACCTCGATGAGCCGGTGGACGTCGTAGCTGTGCAGGCCGGTGGTGGGCTCGTCCAGGATGTAGATGGTCTGGCCGGTGGAGCGCTTGCTGAGCTCGGTGGCCAGCTTCACCCGCTGGGCCTCGCCGCCGGACAGCTCGGTGGACGGCTGCCCCAGCTTCACATAGCCCATGCCCACGTCCATGAGGGTCTGGAGCTTGTTGCGGATCTTGGGGTGGTTCTCGAAGAAGGGCAGGGCCTCCTCCACCGTCATCTCCAGCACCTCGTAGATGTTCTTCCCCTTGTAGCGCACCTCCAGGGTCTCCCGGTTGTAGCGCTTGCCCTTGCACACCTCGCAGGGGACGTAGATATCGGGCAGGAAGTGCATCTCGATCTTGATCAGGCCGTCCCCCTGGCAGGCCTCGCACCGGCCGCCCCGGACGTTAAAGGAGAACCGCCCCGGGCCGTAGCCCCGGGCCTTGGCGTCGGGGGTGGAGGCGAACAGCTCCCGGATGTCGTTGAACAGGCCGGTGTAGGTGGCCGGGTTGGACCGGGGGGTGCGGCCGATGGGGGACTGGTCGATG
>CALXCP010000102.1 GCA_944386845.1 uncultured Oscillospiraceae bacterium
GCCGAGTACTTCCGGGACATGGGCTACGACGTGGCCGTCATCGCCGACTCCACCTCCCGCTGGGCCGAGGCCCTGCGTGAGATGTCCGGCCGTCTGGAAGAGATGCCCGGCGAGGAGGGCTACCCCGCCTACCTGTCCTCCCGTCTGGCCCAGTTCTACGAGCGGGCCGGCATGGTCTCCTGCCTGTGCAGCGGCGGCGAGGACCGCCGGGGCTCCCTGACCGCCGTGGGCGCGGTCTCCCCTCCGGGCGGCGACCTGTCCGAGCCCGTCAGCCAGGCCACCATGCGGATCGTGAAGGTGTTCTGGGCCCTGGATTCCTCCCTGGCCTACCGCCGTCACTTCCCCGCCATCAACTGGCTGACCTCCCACACCCTGTATCTGGACTCCCTGAAGCCCTGGTTCGACGAGAATCTGGGCAAGGACTTCCTGGAGAACCGGGAGTGGGCCATGGCCGTCCTCCAGGAGGAGGCCAACCTGAACGAGATCGTCCAGCTGGTGGGCAAGGACTCCCTGTCCCCCAAGGACCAGATCACCCTGGAGACCGCCAAGATGCTCCGGGAGGATTTCCTGCAGCAGAACTCCTTCGTGGACATCGACTCCTACTCCGAGTATGACCGGCAGAAGAAGATGGTGGCCATGATCCGCCGCTATGACGGCCTGTGCCGGGACGCCTCCGCCAAGGGCGCGGCGGTGGGCGACCTGTTCGCCGTCCCCGTCCGGGTGGACATCGGCCGGGCCAAGGGCGTGCCCGCCGACCAGTATGCCGAGGCCTACGCCAAGATCGAGCGCGACATGGAGTCTCAGATCGAGGCCGTCGCCGCGAAGGGAGGTCAGGACTGATGATCAAGGAATACCGTACCATCCGGGAGGTCTCCGGCCCCCTGATGATCGTGGACGGCGTCGAGGGCGTCACCTATGACGAGCTGGGCGAGATCCAGCTCACCGACGGCTCGGTCCGCCGCTGCCAGGTGCTGGAGGTCAACGGCGACAAGGCCGTGGTCCAGCTGTTCGAGTCCTCCGCCGGCATCAACCTGGCGGACTCCAAGATCCGCTTCCTGGGCCACCCCCTGCAGCTGGGCGTGTCCGGCGACATGCTGGGCCGCGTCTTCAACGGCATGGGCCGGCCCATCGACGGCGGCCCCGCCATCCTGGCCGATGAGTTCCGGGACATCAACGGCCTGGCCATGAACCCCGCCGCCCGGGACTACCCCAACGAGTTCATCCAGACGGGCATCTCCACCATCGACGGGCTGAACACCCTGGTCCGCGGGCAGAAGCTGCCCATCTTCTCGGGCTCCGGCCTGCCCCACGCGGCCCTGGCCGCCCAGATCGCCCGTCAGGCCAAGGTGCTGGGCGACGACGCCGGCAACTTCGCCGTGGTCTTCGCCGCCATCGGCATCACCTTCGAGGAGTCCGACTTCTTCGTCCAGGAGTTCCGCCGCACCGGCGCCATCGACCGCACCGTGCTGTTCACCAACCTGGCCAACGACCCCGCCGTGGAGCGTATCGCCACCCCGCGCATGGCCCTCACCGCCGCCGAGTACCTGGCCTTCGAGAAGGACATGCACGTGCTGGTCATCCTCACCGACATCACCAACTACGCCGAGGCCCTGCGTGAGGTGTCCGCCGCCAAGAAGGAGGTCCCGGGCCGCCGCGGCTACCCGGGCTACCTGTACACCAACCTGGCCACCATCTACGAGCGGGCCGGCCGGCAGCTGGGCAAGAAGGGCTCCATCACCCTGATCCCCATCCTCACCATGCCCGAGGACGACAAGACCCACCCCATCCCCGACCTGACCGGCTACATCACCGAGGGCCAGATCATCCTGTCCCGGGAGCTGTACCGCAAGGGCATCAACCCCCCGGTGGACGTGCTGCCCTCCCTGTCCCGTCTGAAGGACAAGGGCACCGGCGAGGGCAAGACCCGGGAGGACCACTCGGGCACCATGAACCAGCTCTTCGCCGCTTACGCCACCGGCAAGGAGAACCAGGAGCTCATGTCCATCCTGGGCGAGGCCGCCCTGTCCCCCACCGACCTGCTGTACGCCAAGTTCGCCGACGAGTTCGAGCGGCGCTACGTGTCCCAGGGGACGGAGGAGAACCGCTCCATCGAGGAGACCCTGGACCTGGGCTGGGAGCTGCTCTCCATCCTGCCCGCCACCGAGCTGAAGCGAATCAAGCCGGAGCTGATCGAGAAGTATCTCCCGAAAAAAGACTAAGGGGGGAGATCTATGGCTTCTACCACCATCAACCCCACCAGACAGGAGCTCACCCGGCTCAAGGGCCGGCTGAAGACCGCCATCCGGGGGCACAAGCTGCTCAAGGACAAGCGGGACGAGCTGATGAAGCAGTTCCTGGACGTGGTGCGGGAGAACCGGGCCCTCCGCCAGAAGGTGGAGGAGGCCCTGGCCCGGGCCCACGGGTCGTTCACCGTGGCCTCCGCCCTCATGTCCTCCGAGATGCTGGAGCAGTCCCTGCTCTACCCCAAGCAGAGCGTGGAGCTGGAGATGACCTTCCAGAACGTCATGTCGGTGAACGTGCCGGAGTACCACTTCAAGACCAAGAGCGACGACCCCGGCGAGATCTATCCCTACGGCTTCGCCACCACCTCCGGCGAGCTGGACGACGCCGTGGACGCCATGTCCTCGGTGTTCCAGGACATGCTGAAGCTGGCCCAGATCGAGAAGACCAGCCAGCTGCTGGCCGAGGAGATCGAGAAGACCCGCCGCCGCGTCAACGCCCTGGAGTACGTCAAGATCCCCGAGATGCAGGAGAACATCCGCTACATCTCCATGAAGCTGGACGAGAACGAGCGCTCCAACACCATCCGGCTCATGAAGGTGAAGGATATGATCCTCACCGACGCCATCGAGGACCGCCGGCAGGAGGACGCCAAGGCCGTGGAGGCCGCCCACGCCAGATAAGGGCCCCAAAGCGAAAAAACGCGCCCCGGCTCCCTGCGGAGCCGGGGCGCGCCGTCGTCCGCCCCGCCCACCTTTTTTCCGCCTCCCCCTTGCATTCTCCCTCCGGCTCCGCTATCCTTAGGGTGAGAGACCGATCTGGGACCGAGGTCCCGCTGAAGGAGGCTGTGACCCCATGAAGCACCGCGTATCCGCCTGCCTGCTGGCCTGTCTGCTGGCCCTCTCCCTGTCCGCCTGCGGCGGGGAGACCGGCCTGACCGCGGAGAGCGGCCCCGCTGCCCCCTCCGCCGCCGCGGAGAGCGCCGCTCCGCCCGGGACGGCCCCCGCCCCCTCCGGGCCGGAGGCCGACCCGGCCCCCGCGCCGGAGCCCTCCTCCGTCCAGAGCCCGGCCCCCGTCTCCACCCAGGCCCCTGGGCCCACCCCCGCCGGGACCCCGGAGCCTGCCGAGCCCCCCGAGCCCGCCGCTCCCGGGGAGGACGCCGGGACGGCGGAGCCCGAGCCCACTGAGACCCCCGAGCCCCCGGCGGAGACCCCCCTCCGGGAAGATGCCGGAGCGTCCGACCCCGCCCCTGCGGAAGACGCGGGCCCCACGGTGTACATCACCCCCACCGGGAAGCGCTATCACTACGACGGCCACTGCAACGACGGCACCTACATCGAGTCCACTCTGGAGGAGGCCCTGTCCCGGGGCCTCACCCCCTGCCAGAAGTGCGTCCAGTGAGCGGGCGGGAGGACCGTCCGGGGAGAGAGAAAAACGCCCGAAGGCCGCGCGGCCTTCGGGCGTTTCCCGCTCTGCTCCGATGAGACGGCGCGGACGCCGGGGAAGGGGGGAGCCGCCCGCCCGGGAGATGGGCCAGGGCCGGCGCGGAATGGCACAGAAGGGGCGATAAAGGTCAAGCCCCGGCTGAAAAGGAAAAAGCCCTGAGGCGTTGAGCCTCAGGGCTTTCGAGGTGGTGGAGACTGCTGGACTCGAACCAGTGACCTCCTGCGTGTGAACGGACCTCGGGAACTTTTTCTAATGATTTCGGGTCCTTTTTAACCGTTTTTGCTCCATTCCACATCCTCTTTGAGCCTCTTTGCCCACGCTGTTTCCGTGTAGTCCGAGGCGGTGTGTGGTATGCTCTGTGGTCAACAACGCTCTCCAGCCCTTGCCGGTGTCTTTCGCCGACAGGGACGGGGAGCGTTTTTCATGCCTCAGACTGTCTGCATTGGAACTCTGAGGGCAGGATTAAGCAAGTCCTTGCGCTGGACAAGGTTCAAATATTGGGGGACTGTAAACAAAAATAAGGGCTCTGCCCAGATAGCAAAACAGTTCGGCTTGTGAATCGCCACAGGCCGGACTGTTCTTAGTCCAATCCTTTGAAATAAGGATTTTCCGTTAAAAGAGTTTGAAGATGTTCTTTCAGCGCCGATTCCCCAAACCAATCACACGTCTCCAGCAGTTCCTCTTGGAGATCACCTGCATAGGCACTCTGGAACAACTGTCGAACCAAGTGCTCGTCCTCTTTGAGTTGTGCCAATAATTTGGGCTGGACAGTTTGATTTCGGCAGAGTTCGTACAGATCATTTCCCAGCAACTGTTCGGCAACTTCCGGCTCCAGAAGATGATGCTCTGCAGTGTCCAGCAGAAATTTCATCATCCGGATCCCCACTTCCGGTTTCCACTCGCCGACTTTCCCCAGAAGTTCCATGGTGTCCATCTCGGAAAGTTCCTCCGCCGTCCAGAAACGGACCGCCTCGGGAAAGGCGGCGACGAGCAGATCCCGGCAGGCCCATTCATCTTCTGAAAAGTCCCACCGACGCACCATGTTCTCTAATTCGGCCCGGGAGAAACTGCGTGGGGAGGTTTCTTCCTCGGATTCCGCCGATTCATCGGAGAGACCTGTCACCGTGATGGTGACCTGAACAGAAGGAGTTGCCGCCCGCAGCAACTTCGCCTTTTCTGAGGGCTGGAGCGAGGAAATTTTGCCGCAATCGCCGCAGTAGCCGCACTCCCACCAGCGGCCCCGAACCATCACGGGACTGCCGCAGTGCGGGCATCGAATTGCCATGGGGCCCACCTCCTCTCCTATTATCCATTGTACCGAAAAAACACCTATTTGGCAAGGAAAGAGTCAACTTCCTCCGCACGATTGCGCAGCCAACTCTGAAATTCATCAGCCAAACGGATGATAGATTGCGTGTCCAGGCTCGGCTGGCCATCCGCCGCTTGGCGAGGAAGGTCGTCTTTCTCAATCCCACCCAGGGCCAGTTCGACCTGCATCATCAGATAGAAACAGTCCATCTTCCGATCCTTGGGGTGCTTTTGAACCGCCTCCAGGGCATCCGTCATACCACCCAGAATGCACCGCATCCGGTTCATGGCTACATTGGAGTCCCACGCGGTCCACCGGGAACGGTCCTTCGGAAATACCGCCTCACGCAGGATGTCCAGCATCTCTTCCAGTTCCCGGTGGTCCAGAATCATCTGCTCATCCTGGGTGAAAGACTGGCCGGTTTTCTCGCTCAGCAGGCAACCCACAGGCCTTAGCGGATTTTCCCCGAACAGGAAGTAATCGTGTCCGTCATCGTTCCGGTACATGAAACAGGGACGATGGAGCAAGGCATCCTTCTGCTCCTGGTTGATCTCATCAAACAGTTCCGGCTCCAGCCCGAAAAACCGGCTGAGCTGCTCCTTTCGGGCCTCCGGCAGCGGTTCCCGACGCTTTTCCCACAGATTGATAGCTTGGCGGGTGACACCCAGTTTGTCGGCCAACTGCCCCTGGCTCAGATTGCACCGCCGGCGGATAAAGGATAGCCCATTCATGTAATCTCCTCCTCACTTTGGCCCCATTGTACCGGAACTTGACAGGGGAGGACAAGATGAAAGGTAAGTATTTTATCGCAGTTACTCTACACCCAGTGCCTTGAATACAGCTTCCTGCGCAGAGGTATAGAAGATAATGCTAAATGCCCCCATTAAGTCAGGAGGTACGGTTCCGAGATCCGCAGCAGAAGTAATCGGGAGCAGAATTTTCTTTGCCCCGCTGTCCAGACAAACCTGGAGCACATTGGCCAGTTCATCCACTTTGGTAATAGCACCGCTGATGCTGATCTCTCCCAAAACCGCAAGACT
>CALXCP010000103.1 GCA_944386845.1 uncultured Oscillospiraceae bacterium
CGGGAGGCCTTCTCATAGTACATATGGAACTGCTTCTCCAGGATGCCGTAGACGAACTTGACCTTCTGCTTCTCGGTGAGCTGGGTGGCGTACTCGCTCTTCTTCTTCCGCATCTGGCCGCCGGGATTGCGGGTGGTGTTCTTCTTGGAGTACCCCATCACCGCGGGGGAGATGCCCAGGGCCTTGCAGCGCTTGGCGATGGGCTGCATATTCTTAGCCATAATTTCTGTTCCTCCTTCTTCCGATCAGACGCGTCTTCTTTTGGGAGGACGGCAGCCATTGTGGGGCACGGGGGTGCAGTCCTTGATCAGGGTGACCTCCAGGCCCACCGCCTGCAGGGCGCGGATGGCGGCCTCACGGCCGGCGCCGGGACCCTTGACATAGACCTCCACGGTCTTCAGTCCGTACTCCATGGCGGCCTTGGCAGCGGTCTCCGCCGCGGACTGGGCGGCGAAGGGGGTGGACTTCCGGGAACCGCGGAAGCCCAGGCCGCCGGAGGAGGCCCAGGACAGGGCGTTGCCCTGGGCGTCGGTCACGGTGACCATGGTGTTGTTGAAGGAGGAGCGGATATGGACCTGACCCTTCTCCACGACCTTGCGCTCGCGGCGCTTTCTGGTGACTGCCTTCTTGCCGGCAGCGTTCTTAGCGGTAGCCATATTCTGTATCCCTCCTTACTTCTTCTTGTTGGCGATGGTCTTCTTGGGGCCCTTGCGGGTGCGGGCGTTGGTCTTGGAACGCTGGCCCCGGACGGGCAGACCCTTGCGGTGTCGGACCCCGCGATAGCAGCCGATCTCGGTGAGGCGCTTGATGTCCATCGCCACGTTGCGGCGCAGGTCGCCCTCCACGGTGTACTCGTGGGCGATGCACTCACGCAGCTTGGCCTCTTCCTCCTCGGTGAGATCCTTCACCCGGGTATCGGGATCGATCCCGGTCTCCTTCAGGATCTTGTTGGCGCTGGTGCGCCCGATGCCGAAGATGTAGGTCAGACCAATCTCGATCCTCTTGTCCTTCGGCAGATCAATACCGGCAATACGAGCCATATTATCTACGCACCTCCATTAACCTTGTCTCTGCTTATGCTTGGGGTTCTCGCAAATCACCATGACTTTGCCCTTGCGCTTGATGATCTTGCACTTCTCGCACATGGGCTTCACGGACGGTCTAACTTTCATGATGTTACCTCCTGAATGCCTTGATGGCCCCGGGGCACAGCGGGCGCAAGGGCGCGCCGTGCCGCCGGTCGTTGATGTTTTACTTGGAACGCCAGGTGATACGGCCTCTCGTCAGGTCGTACGGGGACATTTGTACGGTGACTTTATCCCCGGGCAGGATGCGGATGAAGTTCATGCGCAGCTTGCCCGAGATGTGGGCCAGGATGATGTGACCATTGCCGATGTCCACATGGAATGTGGTGTTGGGCAGCGCCTCGGTGACGACGCCCTCCAGCTCGATCATATCGTCTTTTGCCAAGTGTGATCTCCTCCCTTGAAGGTGGCCAGAGCCTGTCTCAGCGCACGGTCGGAGACCGGCTCTCCTTGTTTCAGCTTCCGGATGACGGGGTGGTCGAACTCCGCGGGACCGGCGGCGGTGACGTGTCCCGGCTTTTTCCGCTTGGGATGGGACACCCTGCGCCGCTTTCCGTCGGCCAGGAGCAGGAATTCCCGGTCCTCGCCCACCACGCAGAACAGTCCGCCCCGGTCCCGTCCGGCGGTGGCCAGGACGATCTGGCCTGTGCGGTCAGACATAGGCTCCGTCCTCGGTGACGGTGAGGACCTCGGGGTCCCCGTCGGTGATCAGGATGGAGTTCTCATAGTGGGCGGCCAGCTTGCCGTCGGCGGTCTTCACCGTCCACCCGTCCTTCATCACCTGGATCTCCCAGGTACCCTGGTTGACCATGGGCTCCACCGCCAGGGTCATCCCCGCCATGAGACGGGGCCCGTGGCCGGCGGGGCCGAAGTTGGGGACCTCCGGGGGCTCGTGGAGCTTGGCGCCCACGCCGTGGCCCACATAGTCCCGGACCAGGGAGTAGCCGAAGGGCTCCACATACGCCTGGACGGCGTGGGAGATGTCGGACACCCGATAGCCCACCCGGGCGAACTGGATGCCCTCCCAGAAGCTCTGCTGGGTGACCTCGATCAGGCGCCTGGCCTCATCGCTGATCCGCCCACAGGCATAGGTGGCGGCGCAGTCGCCGTGGAACCCGTCGATGCAGGCCCCCACGTCCACGCTGACGATGTCGCCCTCCCGGAGCACGATGTGCCTGGAGGGGATGCCGTGGATGACCACATCGTTCACCGAGATGCAGGCGGAGCCGGGGTAGCCGGCGTAGTTCAGGAACGAGGGGGTGCCCCCCTGGCTCTCGATGAATTTTCGCACGGCGTGGTCGATCTCCAGGGTGCTCACCCCGGGGCGGACCATGCTCCCGGCCAGCGCCCGGGCCTGGGCGGTGACCCGCCCGGCCCGGCGCATGAGCCGGATCTCGTTGGGAGACTTGATGGAGATCAGTTCCATGTCACAGCCCCAGTGCCTGAAGCACTGCCTGGGTGGTGGCCTCGATGGTGGGCTGGTTGTCCACCGTGCGGACCAGGCCGCGGGCCTGATAGAAGCCCTTCAGCGGCTCAGTCTCGGCGTGATAGACCTCCAGGCGCTGGCGCACCGTCTCGGGCTGGTCGTCCTTGCGCTGCTCCAGGGGGCCGCCGCACTTGTCGCACACCCCCTCGGTCTTGGGGGGCATGTTGACGATGTGGTAAGTGGCGCCGCAGGCGTGGCAGGTGCGCCGCCCGGTCATCCGGGCCTCCACCTCGGCGTCGGAGATCTCCAGGGAGACCACGTGGTCGAAGGCGATGCCCGCCTTCTCCAGCGCCTCGGCCTGGGCGATGGTGCGGGGCACCCCGTCCAGGATATAGCCGTTGGCGCAGTCGGGCTCGGCCAGCCGCTCGGCCACGATGCCGATGATCACGTCATCGGGGACCAGCTTGCCGGCGTCCATATACTCCTTGGCCTTCAGGCCCACAGGGGTGCCGTTCTTCACGGCGGCGCGCAGGATGTTTCCGGTGGAGATGGTGGGGATGTCCAGCTTCTTGCTCAGGATCTCGGCCTGGGTCCCCTTGCCCGCGCCGGGCGCGCCCAAAAGGATCAGTTTCATTGTCTTCTCGCCGCCTTCTTACTCCAGGAAGCCCTTGTAGTGACGCATGAGCATCTGGGCCTCCAGCTGCTTGACGGTCTCCAGCGCGACGCCCACCACGATGATGACGGAGGTACCGCCGATGGACAGGGCGTTGACGCCCACCAGATTACTGGTGACGATGGGGGCCAGGGCCACGATGGCCAGGTACAGGGCGCCGAACATGGTGATCTTGCTGAGCACCTTGGCGATGAAGTCAGCGGTGGGCTTGCCGGGACGGAAGCCGGGGATGAAGCCGCCGTTCTTCTTCAGGTTGTTGGCCACCTCCACGGGGTTGAACTGCATCCCGGCGTAGAAGTAGCTGAAGAACACGATCAGCAGGAAGTACACGATCCCGTAGATCCAGCCGTTGGTGTCAAAGACCTGCAGGAAGGTGTACCAGCCGGTGCCCTCCTGCTGCGCCGCCGGGACGAACACGCCGATGGTGGCGGGCAGCATGGCGATGGACTGGGCGAAGATGATGGGCATGACGCCGGACATGTTCACCTTCATGGGGATGTGGCTGGCCTGGCCGCCGTACATCTTCCGGCCCACCACCCGCTTGGCGTACTGCACGGGCAGGCGGCGCTCCGAGTTGTAGATGAAGACGATCAGCACCACCAGGGCCAGCAGGCCGATGACGATGCCCACCGCGCCGGCGGGATGCAGGTGGAAAAGCTTGCTGTTCGCGGCCAGATCGGGGTCGATCCAGTTGCGCACGCCGCCGAACATGAACTGAGCAGCGCTGGGGATGCGGGAGATGATGCCGGCGAACAGGATGATGGAGATGCCGTTGCCCACGCCGAACTCGGTGATCTGCTCACCCAGCCACATGACGAAGGCGGAGCCGGCGGTGAAGGACAGGATGATGACCACGGCGGCCCAGATGCCGTTGGTACCGCCCAGATCCAGCAGGCTGTTGGTCCGGATCAGGGTGTAATAGCCAAAGCCCTGTACCAGGCCGATGAGCACGGTGACGTAGCGGGTGATGGCCGCGATCTTCTTCCGGCCCTCTTCGCCGCCCTCCTTGGCCAGCCGCTCCAGGGGAGGGATGGCCACGGTGAGCAGCTGGATGATGATGGAGCTGTTGATATAGGGCTGCACGCCCAGGGCAAACACCGTGGCGTAGCTGAAGGCGGTGCCGCTCATGGCCCCCATCAGGCCCAGGATGGTGTTGCTGTTGGCAGCCAGGTAGTCGCCCAGCGCCTCAGAGTCGATGAAGGGGACGGGGACGGCGGAGCCCAGGCGAAAGATCAGCAGGATAAAGATGGTGAACAGGATCTTCTTGCGCAGCTCTGGGATCCTCCAGGCGTTGCGGACGGTCTCGATCATGATCAGACCACCTCCACCTTACCACCTGCAGCTTCGATCTTCTCCTTGGCGGAGGCGGAAAAGGCGGAGGCCCGGACGGTGACCTTCTTGGTGAGCTGGCCGTTGCCCAGCACCTTCACGCCGTACACACATTTGGACAGGATGCCCTTGGCCAGCAGCGCCTGAGCGTCGATCACCTCGCCGTCCTCGAACTTGTTCAGGGCGTCCAGGTTCACGATCTCCAGCCGCTTGGCGAAGATGTTGTTGAAGCCCCGCTTGGGCAGGCGGCGGACCAGGGGCATCTGGCCGCCCTCGAAGCCCACGCGGACACCGCCGCCGGAGCGGGCCCACTGGCCCTTGTGGCCGCGGCCGGCAGTCTTGCCGTTGCCGGAGCCGTGGCCCCGGCCCTTGCGGTACGCCTTGGTGTTGGAACCGGCGGCGGGAGACAGTTCATGCAGATTCATTCTCGCGCACCTCCTTACTTTTCCTCGGCCACCTGGAGCAGATAGCCGATCTTGGCGATCTTGCCCCGGGTAGCCTCGTTGTCAGGCTGCACGGTGGTGTCGCCGATCTTGCGCAGGCCAAGGGCCGCCGCGGTCGCCTTGTGCTGGGCGATCCGGCCGTTGAGGCTCTTGACCAGTTTGATGTTCAGATTCGCCATTGGAAAGCCCTCCTTAACCCACGATCTCTTCCACGCTCTTGCCGCGGATGCGGGCCACTTCCTCGGGGCCGCGCAGGGACTTGAGCCCCTCCATGGTGGCGGCGACCACGTTCTGAGGATTGTTCGAGCGCAGGCACTTGGTGCGGATATCCTTGATCCCCGCGGCTTCCAGGACCGCGCGGACAGGGCCGCCGGCGATGACGCCGGTACCGGGGGCGGCGGGCTTGAGCAGCACGCGGCCGGCGCCGAACTCGCCGATCACCTCGTGGGGGATGGTGGTGCCGGACACGGTGATGTCCACCAGGTTCTTCTTGGCATCCTCGATGCCCTTGCGGATGGCCTCGGGGACCTCGGCGGCCTTGCCCAGGCCGTAGCCCACCTTGCCCTTCTCGTTGCCCACGACCACCAGAGCGGCGAACTTGAAGATGCGGCCGCCCTTGACCGTCTTGGACACGCGGTTCAGCGAGACGACCTTCTCCAGGTACTCGCTGGGTTCTTTTTCAAAACGAGCCATTGATCTTCCTCCTCCCTCAGAACTGCAGGCCGCCCTCGCGGGCGCCCTCGGCCAGGGCCTTGACGCGGCCGTGATAGATATAGCCGCCGCGGTCGAACACCACGGTCTCGATGCCCTTGGCCTTGGCGCGCTGGGCAACGGTCAGGCCCACCTGCTTGGCGGCGTCGGTCTTGGTGCCGTCGCAGGAGAAGTCCTTCTCCAGGGAAGAAGCGGAGACCAG
>CALXCP010000104.1 GCA_944386845.1 uncultured Oscillospiraceae bacterium
AACTCCAATTAGCAAAGATGGGATTTTTCTTAGCAGGAACGTGGAAATCGTTCGTTTCTTCTTAGCAGGATATACATAGCAGCGCATAAAATTCTCCCGGTCCCAAACGAGCAAGAGACCGGGAGAAGCAAAATAAAAAACGCTGCAAACCAGCGAAAAATGGCTTGCAGCGGTGTTTTTGGCGTCCCAGACACGACTCGAACGTGCGACCCCGGGCTTAGGAGGCTCGTGCTCTATCCAACTGAGCTACTGGGACATATATCAAAATTATTCAATTTTTCCGCCCAAACGGATTCGAACGAACTGCCGCTTAGGAGGCGGTCGCTCTATACAACTGAGCTACAGGGGCGTGGAGGGCGGGAGGCCGGGGCCTCCCGCGGGCTTTTATTGTACCCGGGGACGGGCCTCTTTGTCAAGCCCTCCCCGGCGGATCACAGGGCGGTGCCCCGGGTGGGGCGGGACAGGCGGGCCGTGTCCGCCCCCTCCAGGGTCAACAGGGCGATCTTCCGGTCCAGGCCCCCGGCGTAGCCGGTGAGGCTGCCGCTCGCCCCCACCACCCGGTGGCAGGGGACGATGACGGACACCGGGTTTCGCCCCACCGCGCCGCCCACCGCCTGGGCGGACAGGTGGGCCGCCCCCCGCCGCCGGGCCAGCTCGACCGCGAGGCCCCCGTAGGTGGTGGTCTGTCCGTAGGGGATGGCCAGCAGGAGCTCCCAGACCTCCCGCTGGAAGGGGGTCCCGATCAGGTGCAGGGGAATGTCCACAGGGGGCGCCTCCCCGGCGAAGTACCGGTCCAGCCAGGCCCTGGCCGCCGCCAGAGCGGGGGCCTCCCCCTCCTCCGCCGCCGGATCCAGCCCCCGGGCGAAGTACTTCTGCCCCGCGAACCACGCCCCGGTGAGGCCGGTCTCATCCGCCGCCAGCAGCAGCTCCCCCAGGGGGGAGCGGTAATGGCTGATGTGCTGCATCTCGCGCACCTCCCGACTGTTTCTCCCCCCGCAGGGGATGACTGTCACGATCATAGCACGTCCGCCCGGAAAATTCCACCTCCGGCGTCACCGGTCCGGGAAAATTTTTTTGTCCTCCCCCCTGCCGATCCCGCCAAAAGTGTGATAGAATGAAAAACAGGTTTTTACGCGGAAAGGGGGAGGGCCCGCCCCTCTGATCGGGGGCGGCAGAGAGATGAGACAGATCGGCTTCGACAACGACAAATACCTGGAGACCCAGTCCCGGCACATCAAGGAGCGCATCGCCCAGTTCGACAACAAGCTCTACCTGGAGTTCGGGGGCAAGCTCTTCGACGACTTCCACGCCAGCCGGGTGCTCCCCGGCTTCGCCCCGGACAGCAAGATCCGGATGCTGCTGGAGCTGCGGGAGAGCGTGGAGATCGTCATCGCCATCAACGCCGCCGCCATCGAGCAGAACAAGATGCGGGGGGACCTGGGCATCACCTACGACGCCGACGTGCTCCGGCTCATCGACGCCTTCCGGGGCAAGGGGCTGTACGTGGGCAGCGTGGTCATCACCCAGTACGCCGGGCAGTCGGCCGCCGACGCCTTCAAGAAGCGGCTGGAGACCCTGGGCATCCGGGTGTTCCTCCACTACCCCATCGAGGGCTACCCCCACGACATCGCCCGCATCGTCAGCGACGAGGGCTACGGCCGCAACGAGTACATCGAGACCTCCCGCCCCCTGGTGGTGGTCACCGCCCCCGGCCCGGGCAGCGGCAAGATGGCCACCTGCCTCAGCCAGCTCTACCACGAGTACCGCCGGGGGGTGAAGGCGGGCTATGCCAAGTTCGAGACCTTCCCCATCTGGAACCTCCCCCTGAAGCACCCGGTGAACCTGGCCTACGAGGCGGCCACCGCCGACCTGGACGACGTGAACATGATCGACCCCTTCCACCTGGAGGCCTACGGGGTGACCACCGTCAACTACAACCGGGACGTGGAGATCTTCCCCGTCCTGTCCGCCATCTTTGAGAAGATCGCCGGCAGCAGCCCCTACCGCTCCCCCACCGACATGGGGGTGAACATGGCGGGCACCTGCATCGTGGACGACGCCGTGTGCCAGGAGGCCGCCCGGCAGGAGATCATCCGCCGGTACTACACCGCCCTGTGTGACCGGCGCCGGGGCCTGGGGGACGACGAGATCGTCTTCAAGCTGGAGCTGCTGATGAAGCAGGCCAGTGCCTCCCCGGAGCAGCGGCCCGTCATCGCCGCCGCCAACCGGGTGGCCGAGGAGACGGGCAGCCCCGCCGCCGCCATCCAGCTGCCCGACGGCCGGCTGGTCACTGGCAAGACCACCGCCCTGCTGGGGGCCGCCTCCACCACCATCATCAACGCCCTGAAGGAGCTGGCCGGCATCGATCACGGCTACCACCTCATCTCCCCCGAGGCCATTGCCCCCATCCAGCGAGTGAAGGTGGATCACCTGGGCTCCACCAACCCCTGCCTCCACAGCGACGAGACCCTCATCGCCCTGGCCATCAGCGCCTCCTCCGACCCCATGACCGCCCGGGCCCTGGATCAGCTCTCCGCCCTCCAGGGATGCGAGGCCCACTCGTCGGTGATGCTCACCCATGTGGACATGGAGACCTACAAAAAGCTGGGGATGAATCTCACCTGTGAGCCCCAGAGCCAGACCAACCGCCTCTACTACAGGTGAGCGGAAAAGAATGCCCCCGCCCTCCCGGCCTCGGGAGAGCGGGGGCATTTTTCCGCGGTCAGCCGGCCTTTCGTCCGCCCCGGCGGACCAGCAGGTACAGCAGGGCGAAGACGGCCGCCAGCCCCGCCACCGACAGGTACATCCCCCGGTAGTCCGTCCAGGGGAGCAGGAAGCCCAGCAGGAAGGGGCCGATCCCCACCCCCGCGTCGGCGCAGATGTAGAAGGTGGAGTTGGCGTAGCTGATGCGCTCGGGGGGCGCGTTCTTCACCGCCAGGGTCAGCCCGCAGGACTGCACCACTCCCACGCCGAAGCCCAGCAGCACCGCCGCCAGGAACAGGGAGACGGCGTGGTGGGCCTGGCTGAGCAGGAGCATCCCCGCGCAGAAGGAGAGGAAGGCGGGGACCATCACCGTGTCAGGCCCCCTCCGGTCAAAGATCCGCCCGGTGACGGGCCGGGTGAACAGGATGGCCAGCGAGTACACCAGGAAGAACAGGGTGGCCGGCCCCGCCAGACCGATCTGCTCGGCGAAGGGGGAGAGGAAGGAGAGCAGGCTGGAGTAGCAGAAATAGATCCCCGCGCACACCAGGCAGACGGGCAGCGCCCGGACCTCCATGATCCCCCGCAGTCCCTTCTCCCGGGGCATCGGCCGCCGGGCCGCGGCGATCGCCGCCCGCTCGGCGGGGGAGAGCCGGATCTGGAACACGGCCACGAAGCACACCGCCGCCGTGATCAGACAGGTCAGGAAGATGTTGAAGTACCCGCCCCCCTGGAGAAGGACCATCCCGATGAAGGGCCCCACCGCCGTGCCCAGGGTGCTGCTGAGCATGAAGTAGCCGATGCCCTCGCCGTAGCGCTCCCGGGGCACCAGACCGGTGACGATGGTGCTCACCGCGGTGGAGGCCAGCCCGTAGGAGATGCCGTGGGCCAGCCGGATCAGGAACAGCACCAGCAGGCCGGAGGCCAGGAAGTACGTGGCCGAGACCGCCACCTCCAGCAGGATCCCCAGCGCCAGCAGGTTCCACTTCCCCACCTTCTCCATGATCTGGGCGGAGAAGCACCGGGCGATCATGGTCCCGATGATGAACAGGCTCACCGCCAGGCCGGCGCTGCTGCCCGAGGCCTGGAAGCGCTCGGTGGCGAAATCGGCCATGACCACCATGAGCAGGTAATAATTCAGCAGGAGCAGGAAATTGATCAGGGTCCCTATGATGAAATGCGGCGTCCACAGTCTGGGTCGTTCCACCCCAGATCTCCCCCTCTCTTTTATCCGGCGGGCTCTCCCCGCATCCCGTCAGGTCCTCCGCTTGCGTTTGAGCTTGGTCTTGTTCCCCTTCTCGTCCACGAGATAGGTGTGCTCCAGCTGGCCCGTCAGGCTGGCCTTGACGCTCTCGATGTACTCCCGGCGCAGGCGCGCCCGCTCCCCGATCTCATCGGGGGTGAGGGTCTCGCCCGCCTTCACCTTCCGGGCCAGCTCGTTGATCCGGTCGATCTTCCTCTGGTCCATACCGTCCCCTCCTGTCAGAGATAGCGCTCCAGCATCAGCATGATCCGGCCCTTCCGGGACTGGCCCAGCACTTCCTTCACCACGCACTTGCCCAGCCCCCGGCAGGTGAGCACGTCCCCCTCGGCCACCGGCCGGTCCCCCTTGAGGCACTCCCGGTGGTTCACCGACATCCGGCCGGCGGAGATGAGCTCGGCGGCTTTGGCGCGCGAGGTGGAGAAGCCGCAGGCGGCCACCGCGTCCAGCCGCAGGGCGGCCACCGTGTCCCGGATGACCTTCACCTCGGGGGGCGTCACCTCCAGCCGGTCCAGGGGGACCTCCGCCGGACGCAGCCGCCACCGGCCCGCCGACTCCCACTGGGTGAGCAGGATGGGCAGGGCCTCCCGCAGGGCCAGCACCTGGCACTTCCCCTCCGAGATCAGGATGTCCCCCAGCTTTTCCCGGGTGATGCCCAGCCCCATGAGCCCCCCGAGGATGTCCCGGTGGGTGAGGCCGGCCTCAGCGGGGAAGCGGGCCTCCACCGCCGCCACCGGTCCCTCCGGGTCGGCCAGGAAGTCCTCCTCGCTCTGCCAGTCGGGCAGGAAGGCGCACACCCGCCGCTCCGCCTCCGGGTAGCCCCCGAAGAACAGGCAGCGGCAGGGGCCCCCCGCCCGGAGCAGCGCCTGGGCCGACGTCTGCTCCTCCGGGGTGAGGAAGGGGGTCCAGGCGGGGGTGGACCGGTCCTCCGCCGCCGCCCGCTTGTCCAGCACCCGGGCCAGCAGGGTGCGCTCCTCCCCGCTGCGGGCAAAGCGGTCCAGCAGCTCGGTCTTGTTCATCCTCTCCGCCTCCTCCCCCGCTCCGGCGCGGGCTTTCTCGGTTTTTATTATATCCTCTCTCGCGGTTTTTTGCAACCGCCGGCGGCGCGAAAGCGCCCCGCCGGGACGGCGGGGCGCTCGCTCAGCTGTTCTTGGCCCGATGCTGGGCCTTCATGCGCTGCTCGTGGTTCAGGATGCGCTTGCGGATGCGCAGCGACTGGGGGGTGACCTCCAGCAGCTCATCGTCGGCCAGGAACTCCAGGCACTGCTCCAGGCTCATCTGCCGGGGGGGCGTCAGACGCAGGGCGTCGTCGGAGCCCGAGGCCCGCATGTTGGTCAGCTGCTTCTTCTTGCAGACGTTGACGGTGATGTCCTCCATCTTGGGGCAGGAGCCCACCACCATGCCCTCGTACACCGGCACGCCGGCGCCGATGAACAGGGTGCCCCGCTCCTGGGCGGCGTACAGGCCGTAGGTCACCGACTCGCCCGTCTCGTGGGCCACCAGGGAGCCGGTGTTGCGCCGGTTGATCTCCCCCTTGAAGGGGGCATACTCCTCAAAGACGGAGGCCATGATGCCCTCCCCCTTGGTGTCGGTGAGGAACTCGTTGCGGTAGCCGAACAGCCCCCGGGAGGGGACCAGGAACTCCAGCTTGGTGCGGCTGCCGATCGGGTTCATGGACAGGAATTCGCCCTTCCGGGCGCCCAGCTTCTCCATGACGGAGCCCACGCAGTCGGCGGGCACGTCCACCACCACCCGCTCGATGGGCTCGCACCTTTTGCCGTCGATCTCCTGGTAGAGGACACGGGGGGGCGAGACCTGGAACTCATAGCCCTCCCGGCGCATGGTCTCGATGAGGATGGACAGGGACATCTCGCCCCGGCCGGCCAC
>CALXCP010000105.1 GCA_944386845.1 uncultured Oscillospiraceae bacterium
GAGTACGGCATGGTGAACCTGAAGGGCCTGTCCACCTGGGAGCGGGCGGAGGCCATCATCTCCATCGCCCACCCCGATTTCCGGGAGCAGCTGATCCAGGACGCCGAGAAGATGCACATCTGGCGCCGGAGCAACAAGTGAACCCCAGAAAGTGAGAGGCGCCCGCCCCGAAAAACGGGGCGGGCGCCTCTGCCGCTCCGGAGGGGAGGGCCCGGCGGGTCTTGTCATTTCCCGGCGGCGGTGCTATAATGTGCCGGTGCGCCATGGCGCACAAAGCGGCGGGGCTTTGCCCCGCCGCTGGAGAGAACGGAAAAGGAGAGCGAAACACAACGATGGAGCGTGAGAAACTGGGCTCCCGCCTGGGCTTTATCCTCCTGTCCGCCGGCTGTGCCATCGGACTGGGGAACGTCTGGCGGTTCCCGTATATCACCGGGGAGTATGGCGGCGCGGTCTTCGTGCTGATCTACCTTTTCTTCCTGGTGGCGGTGGGCGTGCCCGTGATGACCATGGAGTTCGCCGTGGGTCGGGCCGCCCGGCGCAGCACGGTGCAGGCCTACAGGGTGCTGGAGAAGCCGGGGCAGAAGTGGCACCTCCACGGCTACATGGCCATGGCGGGCAACTATCTGCTGATGATGTTCTACACCGTCATCACCGGCTGGATGCTCAACTACTTCTTCCAGTACTGTGCCGGCGGCTTCGAGGGGGTGTCCGGCGAGGGCATCGACGCCATGTTCAACGACATGCTGGCCGACCCGGGGACCATGATCTTCTGGATGGCCGTGGTGGTGGTCCTGGGCTTCGGGGTGTGCTCGCTGGGCCTGCAAAAGGGAGTGGAGCGCATCACCAAGGTGATCATGCTGGCCCTGCTGGCCCTCATCGTGGTGCTGGCCATCCACAGCATCACCCTAAAGGGGGGCGCCGAGGGACTGAAGTTCTACCTGCTCCCCGACCTGGACCGGATGCTGGAGGCCGGCGTCATCGAGACGGTGGGGGCCGCCATGAACCAGTCCTTCTTCACCCTGAGCCTGGGCATCGGCGCCATGCAGATCTTCGGCAGCTACATGAAGAGCGACCGCTCCCTGCTGGGGGAGTCGGTGCGCATCGCCGCCCTGGACACCTTCGTGGCCTTCACCGCGGGGCTGATCATCTTCCCCGCCTGCTTCGCCTATGGGGTGGACACCACCAGCGGCCCGCCGCTGATCTTCCTCACCCTGCCCAACGTGTTCGCCGCCATGCCCGGCGGCCGGCTGTGGGGGGCGCTGTTCTTCCTGTTCATGTTCTTCGCCGCCCTGTCCACCGTCATCGCGGTGTTCGAGAACATCGTCTCCTGCTGGATGGACAACTGGGGCCTGTCCCGCCGGCGGGCGGTGCTGGCCAACTTCGTCATCATCCTCATCGCCTCGCTGCCCTGCGCCCTGGGCTACAACGTGTGGAGCGGGGTGGTGATCCCCCACATCGGGGACATCCAGACCTTCGAGGACTTCCTGGTGAGCAACCTGATCCTGCCCATCGGGTCGGTGGTCTATCTGCTCTTCTGCGTCAGCCGCTGGGGCTGGGGCTTCGACAACTACATCGGCGAGGCCAACACCGGCGAGGGGCTCAAGGTGCCCCGCGGGCTGCGGGTCTATCTGACCTGGGTGCTGCCCATCATGGTGGTACTGGTGCTGGTGCAGGCCCTGTGGACCTTCTTCGTGTGAGAGCCATGGAAGATACAAAAAGGGACGCGGCGAAAGCCGCGTCCCTTTTTGCCGTCAGCTGGATCAGCCCTGGGAGATAGCGCCGGTGGGGCAGGTATCAGCGCAGGAGCCGCAGTCGATGCAGGCGTCGGCGTTGATCTGATACTGATCGTCACCGGCGGCAATGGCGCCGACGGGGCAGGCGTCGGAACATGCACCGCAGCTGATGCAGGAACTGTTGATGACATAGGCCATTGGAATACACCTCCTCATATATGTACCGTTATTGTAGCACATCCCGGGAAAAATGCAATGAAAAATTTATGGATGGGG
This sequence comes from uncultured Oscillospiraceae bacterium, assembly GCA_944386845.1. GTDB lineage: Bacteria > Bacillota > Clostridia > Oscillospirales > Oscillospiraceae > CALXCT01. Next base: position 2,010 of record CALXCP010000105.1, read on the forward strand.
CGATATATTTTCCTTTTCCCCGGGATAAACTGGACGGATAAAGAGGAGGGAGAGGCCGTTGGAGAGGATCAGATGGACCCGGGAGGCCCGGGAGGTCCTGTGCCTGGCCCGGGCGGAGGCTGCCCTGCTGGGGCACAGCTGTGTGGGCAGCGGGCACCTGCTGCTGGCCCTGGCCCGGGAGGAGGGCGGCCTGCCCGCCCGGCTGCTGCGGGAGGCGGGGCTGGACCCGGAGGGGATGGAGCTGGCCCTGGCCGACCGGACGGGCCGGGGGGAGGCGGGGACAGGGCCGGTGCAGGGGCTCACCCCCGCCTGCCGCCGGTGCGTGGTCCTGGCTGCGGAGGAGATGGAGCGGCTGGATCACCGGGTGCTGGGGGCGGAGCACCTGCTGCTGGGGCTGCTCCGGGAGCGGGAGGGGACGGCGGCCGGCTTGCTCCGGGAGCTGGGAGCCGACCCGGGGCGGCTGTACGCACAGGCTCGGTCCGCCCTGGGGGGTGGAGAGCCCTCCGCGCCGGAGCGGCTGAGCCGGCCGGAACGGGCGTCCGCCGCCGGCCGGGCCGCAGGACCGCTGGAGCGCTGCACCCGGGATCTGACCGCCATGGCTTCCGCCGGTCAGCTGGACCCGGTGATCGGCCGGGAGGAGGAGATCCTCCGCACTATTCAGATCCTGTCCCGGCGGACCAAGAACGACCCGGTGCTCCTGGGGGAGCCCGGGGTGGGCAAGACCGCCGTGGCCGAGGGGCTGGCCCAGGCCATGGCGGCGGGCCTGGTGCCTCCGGAGCTGGCGGGCAGGCGGCTGCTCTCCCTGGACCTGGCCGCCCTGGTGGCGGGGACCAAGTACCGGGGGGAGTTCGAGGAGCGGGTGAAGGAGCTGCTGCGGGAGGTGGCCCGGGCGGGGGACGTGATCCTCTTCATCGACGAGCTCCACACCCTGGTGGGGGCGGGCAGCGCCGAGGGGGCCATCGACGCCGCCAACATCCTCAAGCCCCTGCTGGGGCGGGGGGAGCTCCGGGTGGTGGGGGCCACCACCCCGGCGGAGTACCGTCGGTATATCGAGAAGGACGCCGCCCTGGCCCGGCGCTTCCAGCCCGTCCGGGTGGAGGAGCCCGGACGGGACGCCGCCCTGGGCATCCTCCGGGGCGTCCGGCCCCGGTATGAGGCACACCACGGCCTGACCATCACCGACGGGGCGGTGGAGGCGGCGGTGGAGCTGTCCTGCCGCTACCTGCCCGAGCGCTTCCTGCCCGACAAGGCTCTGGACCTGATGGACGAGGCAGCCGCCCGGGTGCGGGTGGCAGAGGGAGGGCACCGCCGGGTGGAGCGGGAGGACGTGGCCGCCCTGGTGTCCCAGTGGACAGGGGTCCCCGCAGACGCCGTTACCCGGGAGGAGGGAGAGCGGCTGCTGGGGCTGGAGGAGGAGCTCCGCCGCCGGGTGGTGGGGCAGGAGGAGGCGGTGTCCGCCCTGGCCCGGGCCATCCGACGGGGACGGGTGGGGCTGAAGGACCCCCGGCGGCCGGCGGGGGCCTTCCTGCTGCTGGGCCCCACCGGGGTGGGCAAGACCGAGCTGTGCCGCGCCCTGGCCCAGGCCCTGTTCGGCAGCGAGGAGGCCCTGCTCCGCTTCGACATGTCCGAGTATATGGAGCGGCACAGCGCCGCCCGGCTGGTGGGGGCCCCGCCGGGCTATGTGGGCCACGAGGAGGGGGGACAGCTCACCGAGCGGGTCCGCCGGCGGCCATACTGTGTGGTGCTCTTCGACGAGCTGGAGAAGGCACACCGGGACGTGGCCGATCTGCTGCTCCAGGTGATGGAGGAGGGCTGCCTCACCGACTCCCTGGGCCGGAGGGCCGACTTCCGTCATGCGGTGGTGATCATGACCTCCAACGTGGGGGCCCGGCGCATCGCCGCGAAGGGCCCTTCCCTGGGGTTTTCCGCCGGAGGGGGGCCGGGGGACGGCCGGCGGAGCCCGGAGGAGCTGCGCCGGGCGGTGGACGGAGACCTGCGAGCGGCCTTCCGCCCCGAGTTCCTGAACCGGCTGGATGAGATCCTGGTGTTCGGGCAGCTCTCCCGGGCTGAGCTGGCCCGGGTGGCCAAGAGGCAGCTGGACGAGGTGGCCGGGCGGCTGGCCGCCCTGGGAGTGACGCTCCAGGCGGAGGAGGGGACGGCGGAGTGGCTGGCCCGGAAGGGCTTCGACCCGGAGCAGGGGGCCCGCCCCCTCCGCCGGCTCATCCAGACCCGGGTGGAGGACCCGGCGGCCCGGCTGCTCCTCTCCGGCACCCTTCGCCCCGGCGGCACCCTGCGCCTCGTTCCGGAGGGGGAGGGGCTGCGGGCGGAGGCCGCACTGGGCCGGGATGGGGGGCCGGAGAGCTCAGCGCGAAGATAAAAGATGTCCCGCGGCGGGGGAGGCCAGAAGAGCGGGAGCCCCGTCCCCGACCCGCTGTGTCGCCGCCGGCGGGAAAATGCGGAAAGTGCCTGCTGCGGGTTGCGAAATGAAGCGGAGCGTGGTAAGATAAAGGGAAAACGAGCGACAGGAGGAAGCGCGGATGCGGCATCTCATCGATTTCGGCGATATGTCCCGGGCGGAGTGGGACGCGCTGTACCGGCGGTGCAGCGACATCATCGACCGGCCGGAGGCCTATCGGGACGCCTGCCGGGGCAAGGTATCCGCCTCCCTGTTCTATGAGCCCTCCACCCGCACCAACTTCTCCTTCCAGACCGCCATGCTCCGGCTGGGCGGTTCGGTGTTCGGCTTCGCCGACCCCAACTCCTCCTCGGTGGCCAAGGGGGAGACGCTGAAGGACACGGTGAAGATGGTCTCGGGCTACGCCGACGTGGTGGTCATGCGCACCCCCTGGGAGGGGGCGGCCCGGGCGGCCTCCCTGTACTCCGACGTGCCGGTGATCAACGCCGGGGACGGGGGCCACATGCACCCCACCCAGACCATGGCCGACCTGACCACCATCACCCGGCTCCGGGGCGGGGTGGACGGGCTTTCGGTGGGGCTGTGCGGCGACCTGAAGAACGGCCGGACGGTCCACTCCTTCATCAAGGCCATGGAGAAGTTCCAGGACGTGAAGTTCTTTCTCATCTCCCCCCGGGAGCTGGCGGTGCCCGGCTATATGCGGGACTTCATGCGGGAGCAGGGGATGTGGTTCACCGAGGTCACCGGCCTGGAGGCGGTCATTCCCCAGCTGGACGTGCTCTACATGACCCGCATCCAGAAAGAGCGCTTCCTGGACCCCCTGGAGTACGAGCGGAACAAGGGGATCTATATCCTCACCCGGCGGAAGCTGGACCGGGCCAGGGACGACCTGCTGGTGATGCATCCCCTGCCCCGGGTGGACGAGATCGCCGTGGACGTGGACGATGACCCCCGGGCCGTTTACTTCAAGCAGGCCCGCTTCGGCATGTTTGCCCGGATGGCCCTGCTCTACGACCTGGCCAACCAGCCCCGGATGGACCCGGAGGCGGTGGAGATCGGCCGGGAGCGGGTGTGCTCCAACCCCCGGTGCATCACCCGGACGGAGGGCTATCTCCCCCCGCTGGTGAAGCGGATCGGCGGGGTGGACTGCTGCGCCTTCTGCGACGCCCCCCTGCGGTGAGCAAAGCGAAATTCTGAGAAAAAAGGATTGACAAGACTCTCTTCGGTGTGCTATCATTCTTAGGCTGACATTTGCCTGTGTCCGCCCATGCGGGTGTAGTTCAATGGTAGAATCCCAGCCTTCCAAGCTGGTCGCGTGGGTTCGATTCCCATCACCCGC
>CALXCP010000106.1 GCA_944386845.1 uncultured Oscillospiraceae bacterium
GGCTTCGGCTGCGCCAAGCTGGTGGTGTTCTGCAACGCCGTGGAGGACAACCCCTTCATGGCCGGCGCCTTCCACGGGGTGGGAGAGCCGGAGAAGGTCATCAACGTGGGGGTCTCCGGCCCCGGGGTGGTCCACCACGCCCTCCAGGCGGTGAAGGGACAGCCCTTCGATGTGGTGGCCGAGACCATCAAAAAGACCGCCTTCCGCATCACCCGCATGGGCCAGCTGGTGGCCCAGGAGGCCAGCCGCCGGCTGGACACCCCCTTCGGCATCGTGGACCTCTCCCTGGCCCCCACCCCCGCCGTGGGGGACAGCGTGGCCCGCATCCTGGAGGAGATGGGCCTGGAGGTCTGCGGCACCCACGGCACCACCGCCGCCCTGGCCCTGCTCAACGACGCGGTGAAGAAGGGCGGCGTCATGGCGTCCTCCAGCGTGGGCGGCCTGTCCGGCGCCTTCATCCCCGTCAGCGAGGACGAGGGCATGATCGCCGCCGCCGCGTCGGGGGCCCTGACCCTGGACAAGCTGGAGGCCATGACCTGCGTGTGCTCGGTGGGGCTGGACATGATCGCCGTCCCCGGGGACACCCCGGCGGAGACCCTCTCCGCCATCATCGCCGACGAGGCGGCCATCGGCATGGTCAACACCAAGACCACCGCCGTGCGTATCATCCCCGCTCCCGGCTGCCGGGTGGGGGACACGGTGGAGTTCGGCGGCCTGCTGGGCTCCGCCCCGGTGCAGGCGGTCCACCCCTTCTCCGCCAAGGCCTTCGTGGACCGCGGCGGCCGTATTCCGGCCCCCATGCACAGCTTGAAGAACTGACCGAAACCCACATCTCCCGTCCCCCGCGGGAGCGCAGGGGGGCCTCCGGGGGGACTGGTCCCCCCGGAAGGGGCGGCGCGCAAAGCGCCACGCGTTTCCCGCAGGAAACGCCCGCCCCTTGCATCCCGGCCCCCATGCACAGCCTGAAGAACTGAGGAGCGTACCATGAAGATCCGTTACGAGGACGTCCACGACAGCGAGGAGGTCCGCAGCTACATCCGCAAGGCGGACGAGTCCCTCATCGCCCTGGGCTATACCGAGCACAGCTTCGCCCACGTCACCAAGGTGGCCGAGACCTCCCGGCGCATCCTGCTCACCCTCGGCTATCCGGAGCGGGAGGCCGAGCTGGCCGCCATCGCCGGCTATCTCCACGACATCGGCAACGTCATCAACCGGGTGGACCATGCCCAGTCGGGGGCCATCATGGCCTTCCGCATCCTGGACCACATGAACGCCGTCCCCGACGACATCGCCACCGTCATCACCGCCATCGGCAACCACGACGAGTCCACCGCCTTCCCGGTGAACCCGGTGGCCGCCGCCCTCATCCTGGCCGACAAGACCGACGTGCGCTCCTCCCGGGTGCGCAACAAGGACATGGCCACCTTTGACATCCACGACCGGGTAAACTACGCCGTCACCCGGTCCGAGCTGAACATCGTCCCGGAGCAGGAGATCGGCCTGGACCTGACCATCGACACCGGGATCTGCGCCGTGATGGACTACTTCGAGATCTTCCTGGGCCGCATGGTCCTCTGCCGCAAGGCGGCGGAGAAGCTGGGGCTCCATTTCTCCCTGACCATCAACGGCCAGAAGATGATGTGAGGAGGGCCGGCATGAACATCGACCCCAACGTCTACTCCGGCCGCCCCGCCCAGCGCCGCACCCCGGCGGAGGAGGCCGTCTATGACCGGCTGGAGGAGCTGGCCATCCCCTTCCAGCGGGTGGACCACGACCACGCCGACACCATGGAGGACTGCCTGCGCATCGAGGGCGTGCTGGGCGAGCGCATCTGCAAAAACCTCTTTCTCTGCAACCGGCAGCAGACCCAGTTCTACCTGCTGATGATGTACGGGGACAAGCCCTTCAAGACCAAGCACCTCTCCGCCCAGCTGGGCTGCGCCCGGCTGTCCTTTGCCGACGCGGGACACATGGAGGAGCTGCTCCGCACCACCCCCGGCTCGGTGAGCGCTCTGGAGCTGCTCTTCGACACGGAGCACCGGGTCCAGCTGGTGGTGGACCGTCCCCTGGCCCGGGCTGAGTTCGTCAGCGCCCACCCCGGCCTGAGCACCTCCACGCTGAAGCTCCGCTGGTCTGACCTGCTCCGCTTCGCGGAGAGCACCGGCCATGCGCCCGTCTATGTGGACCTCCCCGACGCCGAAGAATAAAAAAGCAAAAGGGGGCAGGGTGTACAGTTCTGTACACCCTGCCCGCTTTTTTGCGCGCTGGGGGACGATTTTTGGGAATAGTTGGATGGAAGCGTACACTTCCCGGGGGATTCCCGCCCCATGTGTAGGGCGGAGCCCCGTCAAGAATTAGGAATTAGGAGTTAGGAATGAGGAATTTTCGGTGTTGGGCCGTTTCCAGATTTGCCGTAGGGGCGGCCCCGCGTGGCCGCCCGGCGGTGGGTGGCTCCGACATCGGACACGTTTCGGCGAATCCGCAATATGTAGGGCGGGGGCTCGCCCCCGCCGTTGGGGGTCATAGGGGGTGAAACCCCCTATACCAAAAAAGGGTGGCGGGTGGGAAAAGATAACATAAGGAGGACATATCATGGCGACAAACTACACAGAAAACTATCAGCTGCCCATCTGGGCGGCCGACGACGCATTTCTGAGAACGGAATTCAACGACGCGAACCAGAAGATCGACGGGGCGCTGGCGGGGAAGGCTGATACTGAGGCGGTAGCAGAAATCAAAGCTCAGATGGGAGGCAAAGCAAAAATTGTCGCCGGGACATATTCTGGGGACAACCAGACATCGCGGATCATCACGCTGGGATTTACGCCCAAGGCGGTGATGATCTGGACCAGCGCGGGGCGGCAGGAATATGGGAATTCCGCCTACGGCGGATTGGCACTGCTGGATCACCCATGCAACGGCTTGTTTTCCATCGTTGAAAATGGATTCCAGGTTTATGAGTCAGATTACAAGCACGGCAACTCGTCCCCCTATCAGTATTATTACCTGGCAATAGAATAATGGAGAGGAGACCCCGGGCATTTGCCCGGGGTCTCCTCCTGTTTGCGAAGAGATATCCTGATCGATTCAAACGAAGTTAAATCAGGCGTTCTCCTCCATGATAACCTGGCTGATGAAGCCGTCGTCGTCAATGATCAGGTAGATCACATCGATGTCGGTCACGCTGTTGTCAGCATAGGTGCTGGCAAAATCATAACCAGCAACAGTACCAGCAGTAGCGGTCTTCACATCGGAGACGAAGCCGGTGAAGTTGTCCGCCAGGACGCCGCTGATCTTGTTGGTCTCGGAAGAAACGTTGTCCGTGATGGTCAGTACGCCGCCATCCACCTTGATGCCAGCCGCATTGGTCACCTTAATGATGCTGTTCTTGTCCGCCGCAGCAATAGTGTAGCTGGCAGAAGCGACATCCTTGTCGGTGGTAGTGGCAGAGCCCAGGGTGTTGATATAGCCGTCGGTGGCGTACTTGTTGTCAGTGGTCAGAGAGACAGCAGAAATCAGGCCAGTCTTGATCTCCACGGTGGTGATCACGCCGTCCACCACAGCCTTATAGGTGTTGACCACAACGCCGTCACTCTTGCGGGTGGCCTGGACAGCGGTGTTGTAGACATAGACGGTGTCGTTGGCGCCGTTCTCCACAGGCTTCACCATGACCACGATCTTGGCAGAGCCATCCACATAGGCATAGGTGTTGTTGGCTTCACCCTTACTGCTGGTGGTGGGAACATTCTTGATGCCAGTGTACACAGTGTAGGTATCGCCAGTCTTGATCAGAAACACGGTGCTGTTGGTGACCACGATGCCGTTCAGCGCGCCGCTGGAAGCCTCAGTCAGAGAGGTGGAATCCTTGGTGATGGTGACGACATTCGTGCCAGTATTGACCTTTTTCTCAGTGGTTACAGCCGCACCGATGGAATAGGTGTTGTCGCTGTTGACAGAGTAGGAAACGAAGTCGCCCTCATCCAGCGCCACAGCGTCAGCCAGCTTGGCATCGGTGTCCTTGTTGTCGTAGGAAGTGACTTCCACCCACTTCTGGGTGCCGTCGGTGAACAGCAGGTGCATCCAGTAGGTGTAGTTGTCGGGGGTACCGGTCTTGTCGCCGGCGCTCAGAACAAAAGCGTAGTCCTTGGCGGCGGAGACGGTGTCCACGTACATCACATTATCGTACTGGTCCAGGTACAGCGTATAGCTGTTGCCCAGGTTGGCGGAAGTCAGCTGGGAAGCGACATTGTTGGCTTTCTCAGCAGCCTTGAACTCAGCGCCGCCCACAGTATACTTACCGCTGGCAATCTTGCTGAAGGTACCAGTAGTGGTATCGGGAGTGCCCAGCGCCAGGATGTCATCGTTAGCACTGTTGGGAGTGATCAGGACATAATCGCCCTTGGACAGCTTGGAGACATCGCCCCAGAAGTCGCTGTCGTCGTCCACAGTAACCATGGTGGAGAAGCCGGCGCCGTAGCCCATGGTGACTTCCTTGGTGTCGTTGTTGTTGACCACAGAAGAGACCTTGGCAAACTGAGTCTCAATGGCCACCACATCAGTGACCACGTTGTCAGAGTTGGCATAGACCTCCACCAGAGTACCATTTCCGGTCAGGCCATAAACACCAGCAGCATTGGTAATAGCAGAACCAGTCGCACCGTTCACAGTACCAGTCAGGCTGGCCTGATAGGTATATCCCTGCAGGGCTTTGGTCACAGTGTTCTGATCCGCAGTCTTGGTCTGCATGTCAGTGGTATAGGTCAGCACGGGAGTGTCGTGGTTGTACTCGCCCAGCTTGACATTGTTGTAGGTCCAGGTGATGGTGGGGCGGCCCAGGCTGTCGTTGCCGTTGCCCTGCTTCATATCGAAGTTGGTGGAAGCCAGGGTGCGGGCATAGGCGGTGTCGCCGAAGTAAACCTGGCCGTTCACGGCGCTGGTGCCCACGGTGTAGTAGTTCTCCGCCAGGTTGCTGTAACCCACAGGGGTAGCATAGGTGATGGCGTTGAAGATCAGCTTGGCGGTGTTGTCGCGGCTGATGCCGGCGGTGGCGGAGACGGACAGGTCGTCATACAGGCCGGCCTTCTGAGCCCAGCGGGTGACGTTCAGCTCGAACTGGCCGTTGGCGCCGAACTCGCCGTTCTGGTTGTAGCCCAGGGCGGACAGCAGGATGGCGGACGCCTGGGCAGCCGTCAGGGTGTTGTCCGGGCTGAAGGTGGTGGCGCTGGTGCCCGCGATGACGCCCACAGAGTAGCAGTAGGCGATGTAGTTAGCGCCCCAGTGGCCCGCCACGTCGGTAAACGGGGTAGCAGTGCCATCGAACAGGTTGGCGTCAAACTTGCCGCCGGTCAGGGCATTGGCGATCATGACGCAGAACTCGGCACGGGTCAGGGTGGCGGTGGGGTTGAAGTTCCCGTTCTGGTCGCCGCCGACGACGCCCAGGCCGGTGAGAACTTCCACGGCCTCGGTCTGCTTGACCTGGGCCTGATCCCCGTACTCTGCCGCAGAGGCGCCGACGACCATCAGGCTGATCAGCATGGCAGCCGCCAGAGCCAGAGACAGAGCTCTCTTGAGATTTCTCATGGGTTTGTTCCTCCTTACATTATTTGGCCCGAAGGGCCATTTTTCGAGGCGCGAGAAGGCTTTGCGGCCCTGCAAGGGCTGTACGACGCCCCTTACAGTTTTTCAGAGGTT
>CALXCP010000107.1 GCA_944386845.1 uncultured Oscillospiraceae bacterium
GCGGGTGGAGGCCACCCTGTTCGGCAACGGCGAGCGCACCGGCAACGTGGACATGGTCACCCTGGCCATGAACATGTACACCCAGGGCATCGACCCCCGGCTGGACTTCTCCAACATCAACGCCATCCGGGACGTGTACGAGCGCTGCACCAAGATGAAGGTGGGGGAGCGGCAGCCCTATGTGGGCGAGCTGGTGTTCACCGCCTTCTCGGGCAGCCATCAGGACGCCATCAACAAGGGCTTCAACTACATGGAGCGCTCGGGCACCGGCAAGTGGGAGGTCCCCTATCTCCCCATCGACCCCACCGACCTGGGCCGGGAGTACGAGCCGGTGCGCATCAACTCCCAGTCGGGCAAGGGCGGCGCCGCCTTCATCATGCACCACAAGTTCGGCTTCGACATGCCCAAGGAGATGCACACCGAGTTCGGCGCCGTGGTCCAGGCCGAGACCGACCGGGTGGGCACCGAGCTGCGGCCCGACGCCATCTATGAGCTGTTCCGCCAGGAGTACCTGACGGTGGACGGCCCCTACCGCCTGATCAAGCACTCCTTCCACGAGGAGACCGCCCCCGACGGCACCTCTGCCGTCACCTTCACCGGCACCATCCAGCACAAGGACACCAAATTCGTGGTGGTGGGCGAGGGCAACGGCCCCATCGATGCCTTCTTCAACGCCATCCACGGCCAGAAGATGGACCGGTTCACCTTCGTGGACTACAAGTCCCACGCCATCAGCATGGGCTCCGACTCCAAGGCGGTGGCCTACATCCAGCTCCGGGACCAGGCCGGCCGGGACGTGTTCGGGGTAGGCATCGACAGCAACATCAACCTGGCCCCCCTGAAGGGCATCCTGTGCGCCATCAACCGGGCGGTGGCCAAAAAGCAGTAAAGACCGTCGAAGCGGGCGGACGCGAAATGCGTCCGCCCGCTTTTCATTTCCATCTCCTGAGAAAAACGTCATTTCCTGTTTAAGATAAATGTTAACGGGGTAAAATTGACAGAAAGTTCATAATTTACACCGCGTTTCGCCTTGACTTCCATGTTAAGGCCGGATATGATGATGCCGTACCATTCCTTTACCATTTGATTCTCAGGAGGGATCTCTATGCCCAGACGAAAAGCAGCTTCCAAGCAGCCTTCCGCCCCCAGGAAAGCCCCCGCCCGGATGTCCCGCCGGGCTCCCCTCACCCCCGATCAGCTGCGGAAGATCGACGCCTACTGGCGGGCTTCCAACTACCTCACCGCGGGGCAGCTCTACCTGCTGGACGACCCCCTGCTGAAGCAGCCCCTGACCATGGACCACATCAAGAGGAAGATCGTGGGCCACTGGGGCACCTGCCCGGGACAGAACTTCATCTACACCCATCTCAACCGGGTCATCAACAAGTACGACCTGGACATGATCTACCTCTCCGGTCCCGGCCACGGCGGCAACGCCATGGTGGCCCAGACCTATCTGGAGGGCACCTACTCCGAGGTCTACCCCAACATCACTCAGGACGAGGAGGGGATGAAAAAGCTCTTCAAGCAGTTCTCCTTCCCCGGCGGCATCCCCAGCCACTGCGCCCCCGAGACCCCCGGCTCCATCAACGAGGGGGGCGAGCTGGGCTATTCCCTGGCCCACGCCTTCGGCGCCGTCATGGACAGCCCGGGCCTCATCGCCGCCTGTGTGGTGGGGGACGGCGAGGCGGAGACCGGCCCTCTGGCCACCTCGTGGCACTCCAACAAGTTCCTGAATCCCGTCACCGACGGCGCCGTGCTGCCCATCCTCCATCTCAACGGCTTCAAGATCGCCAACCCCACCGTCTTCTCCCGCATCTCCCACGAGGAGACGGAGATGTTCTTCCGGGGCTGCGGCTGGGAGCCCCGGTTCGTGGAGGGCGACGAGCCCATGGAGATGCACCAGAAGATGGCCGCCGCCCTGGACTGGGCCGTCCGGGAGATCCGGCGCATCCAGACCGCCGCCCGGGAGCAGGGGGAGACCGCGCGCCCCCGCTGGCCCATGATCGTGCTGCGCACCCCCAAGGGCTGGACCGGCCCCAGGGAGGTGGACGGCAAGCCGGTGGAGGGCTCCTTCCGGGCCCACCAGGTCCCCCTGTCCATGGACGGGCCCGAGCACCTGCAGCAGCTGTCCGACTGGCTGCACAGCTATCACCCGGAGGAGCTCTTTGACGAGAACGGCGTCCTCATCCCCGAGCTCCGGGAGCTGGCCCCCAAGGGGGACCGGCGCATGGGGGCCAACCCCCACGCCAACGGCGGGCTGCTGCTCCGGGACCTGCGGCTGCCCGACTTCCGGGAGTACGGTGTGAACGTCCCCGCCCCCGGGGCGGTGGAGGCCCAGGACATGACGGTGCTGGGCTCCTTCGTCCGGGACATCGTCCGGGACAACATGGACCAGCGCAACTTCCGGGTGTTCGGCCCGGACGAGACGGCCTCCAACCGCCTCAACGCGGTGTTCGAGGTCACCGGCCGGCGCTGGGAGGACCCCGTCGACCCCCGCACCGACGAGCACATGGACCCCGACGGCCGGGTGGTGGACTCCATGCTGTCCGAGCACATGTGCCAGGGCTGGCTGGAGGGCTATCTGCTCACCGGGCGGCACGGCTTCTTCAACAGCTATGAGGCCTTCATCCGCATCGTGGACTCCATGGCCGCCCAGCACGCCAAGTGGCTGAAGGTGTGCTCCCAGCTGCCCTGGCGGCACGACATCGCCTCGCTGAACTATATCCTCTCCTCCAACGTGTGGCAGCAGGACCACAACGGCTTCACCCATCAGGACCCGGGCTTTCTGGACCACGTGGCCAACAAGAAGGCCGACGTGGTGCGCCTCTACCTGCCCCCCGACGCCAACTGTCTGCTCAGCGTGTTCGACCACTGCATCCGCAGCCGGAACTACGTCAACGTCATGGTCACCTCCAAGCACCCCCGGCCCCAGTGGCTCACCATGGAGCAGGCGGTGAAGCACTGCACCCAGGGCATCGGCATCTGGCAGTGGGCCTCCAACGACCAGGGCTGCGAGCCCGACGTGGTCATGGCCTGCTGCGGCGACACCCCCACCCTGGAGACGCTGGCGGCGGTGACCATCCTGCGCAAGTACCTCCCCGACCTGAAGATCCGGGTGATCAACGTGGTGGACCTGATGAAGCTGCAGCCCCACTCGGAGCACCCCCACGGTCTCACCGACGAGGACTATGACGCCCTGTTCACCAAAGACAAGCCCATCATCTTCGCCTTCCACGGCTACCCCACCCTGGTCCACGAGCTCACCTACCGCCGGCACAACCGGAACCTCCACGTCCGGGGCTACAAGGAGGAGGGCACCATCACCACCCCCTTCGACATGCGGGTACAGAACGACATCGACCGCTTCGACCTGGTCATCGACACCATCAAGCGTCTGCCCCAGCTGGGCAACACCGCCTCCTACATCATCCAAGAGATGCAGGACAAGCTGGTGGAGCATCAGCAGTATATCACCAAATACGGGGTGGACCTGCCCGAGATCCAGGAGTGGCAGTGGAACGACGGCAAGGGGCTGGGCTGACGCCCGCCCCTCTCCCCCGGGAACACGACGGGCCCCCGGGCCGGCAGATGCCGGCCCGGGGGCCCGTGTTTCCTCCTCAGCCCCGGACGAAGGCCCGGATCTCCTCCATCCGGGCGATGGCGTCCTGATACCCGTCGCCCCACAGCAGGCGGAGCTTCTCGGTGTCCCGCTCGATGCGGGAGACGCCCCGGGTGGTCCTGGGGGCGATGACCAGGGCCTTTCCCTCCCGCTCCAGCTGGAAGAGCTCTTCCCGGTCCCGGTTGTAGGTCTCCGCCCGGCGGCGCATGGTCTCGCAGAAGTTGGGATAGCGGCGGTAGTACCGGTCGATGACCGGCTGGAGCTTCTCGGGCTGCCGCACGTAGTCCCGGGGGTGGGTGAGCACCACGACGGCCCGGTCGCACCCCTTCTCGAAGGCCCGGCGGAAGGGGATGGCGTCCGCCGCCCCACCGTCCAGGCAGGGCTTTCCGTTGACCCGGAAGATGGGGAACATCAGGGGCATGGCGCAGGTGGCCTGGAGCAGGGTGAAGCCCTTGTCCCCCCGGGGGACGTGGTAGTACTCCGCCTTTCCGGTGTCCAGGTTGGTGACCACCGCCTCCACCTCCCCGGGGTAGGCGGCGAAGGTCTCATAGTCGAAGGGCACCAGCTCGTTGGGGATGGTCTCATAGGAGAACTTCAGGCCGAAGTAGCTCCGGTTGTCCTTCCGCAGCAGGTTGCCCACCCCCATGTACCGCCTGTCCCCGGCGTACTTCGTGAGGATCTCCAGGTTGCGCCCCCTCTGTCTGGACACATAGCTCACACCGTAGGCGATCCCCGCCGAGACGCCCACCACGTAGTCGGCCATCACCCCGCCGTCCAGCAGGCCGTCGCACACGCCGCTGGAGTAGATGGTGCGCAGGGCGCCCCCCTCCAGCACCAGTCCCGTTTTCACGATGCATCACGCTCCTGTCTCTGTCAGGGCCGCCCGGCCCTTCTTCTCTCCCGCCCATTATAGCATGGACGGGCGGCGGTGGACAGTGCTTCCGGCAGTTTTTTTCGTCCCGCCTCCCCACCGGGGTCTCCCTCCCTTTTTAAGATAAGTAGTGATCTCAAGGGAAATTGAAAAATTCCGTCGATTTGATGGAGATCCCGACAGCTTATTAAAATTTCTTACGCTGTTGGATTTTCTCCTTCCCGTCCTCGATCTCGGCGGTCACTTCCTCGCGGGTTTTCTCTCTCGGTTTCGTCATGGGTGTTCGCTCCTTTCTACCTGTATTAACGCTCAAAGGAAAAGCAAAGAGGCTCCCTTATGAGGAGCCTCTTAAAATGATTGCCTGCAAGCGTCTATTCACTTGTTGCTTCTGTGTCCTCGGCATTGGAAATTCCGCTTGCTTCTAACAAATCTGCGGGAATTGCGCTTATAGCAAGTTGTTCTTCTTCAGATAGGCCATTATACCAATCCAGCCATTGCAGCGTCGTTTCCGATAGATCGCCAGTCTTTATCAACCTATCTCCAAACCACACCAAACTCTCACCTTGTTCTTGGAAACAGGCAGCCGAATTTACCATCTTTAAAAAGTCGCTATTGTTTTTCATGCTTACGAAGCAGGAGTATAGAACAACATAATCCCCACCATCAATATAGATTTGATTTTTGGTTCCCCGTGTTGTTTCTCGATAAATTACAGTATTCAGCGCTAAGTCTGGATGCTGGCTATAAAACGATTCTCTACTTGCAATTTGGATCACTAACTCATCAACATGACTTTCGCTATAAAACCTCGCACTTAATACCGTATCTCCATCTCCAAATATACCAACAGAACCTTCACGGGCGTAATCTTCAAAAATCCATGTAGGAAACAACTTGCCAAACGTTTCATTATTCACTGCTTCTTCTAAAGTGAGTTCAATTACGGGTTCAATATCTGATCCGTGTTCATTGTCGAATTGTGCAAAAAGGTAAGACGCACCTACAACTAAAATACAAAGGCAAGCTGCCATAGCTCCCCACTTTATCCAAATGGGCTTTTTGTCTTTCTTCTTGTAGTTGAGAGCTTCCTCGACATATTTGGTATCAAGCTCGCTCATTGCGTCGGAAAACTTCTTCGCATTCATACGAACACCTCTCTTTCTATCAA
>CALXCP010000108.1 GCA_944386845.1 uncultured Oscillospiraceae bacterium
CGGCGGTGAAGTAGGAGATGACGAAGTCGTCGATGCTCATGGTGAAGGCGATGAGGGCGCCCGAGACGATGCCCGGCTTGATCTCGGGGACCACCACCTTGCGGAAGGCCCCCATCCAGGTGCAGCCCAGGTCCTGGGCCGCGTCCACCAGGCTGTTGTCCATCTGCCGCAGCTTGGGCAGGATGCTCAGGATGACGTAGGGGATGTCGAAGGAGATGTGGGCCAGCAGCAGGGTGACGAAGCCCATCTCCAGCCGGGGCAGGGTGCGGCGGAAGTTGACCTCCAGAAAGGTGACGAAGTCGTTCCACCCGGCGATGGCGGCCACGAAGAAGATGCACAGGGCCACGCCGGTGACGATGTCGGCGTTCATGATGGGGATGTTGTTCACTGACAGGATGGGCTCCCGCCAGCGCTTCTTCATCCCGTACAGGCCCACCGAGGCGAAGGTGCCCGCCACGGTGGAGATGACGGTGGCCAGGAAGGAGACCGTCAGGGTGGTGTACACGGCGTTCATCATCTGCCGGTCCTGGAACAGCTCCCGGTACCAGCGCAGGGAGAAGCCCTCCCACACCACGTTGCTCCCTCCGGCGTTGAAGGAGAAGATGACCAGCAGGAAGATGGGGGCGTACAGGAACAGGAAGATGAGCCCCATGAAGGCGCGGCTGCCCACGCGGCGGGACCGTCTCATAGCATCACCGCCTGTTCCTCGCCCTCGCCAAAGCGGTTCATGACCCACATGCAGGCCACCACGATGACCATCATCACGAGAGCGATGGCGCTGCCCAGGTGGGGGTTGTACGCCCCGCCCAAAAACTGGTTTTCGATGAGGTTGCCCAGCAGCATCTGGGTGTTGCCCCCCATCATCCGGGAGATGGCGAAGGTGGACACCGAGGGGACGAACACCATGGTCACCCCGGAGAGCACCCCGGGCAGGGAGAGGGGGAAGATGACCTTCCGGAACACGCCGGAGGTGTTGGCTCCCAGGTCCCGGGCCGCCTCCAGCAGGGACTGGTCCAGCTTGATGATCACCGAGTAGACGGGCAGCACCATGAAGGGCAGGTAGTTGTACACCATGCCCAGCACCACCGCCCCCTGGGTGCGGATGAGGCTGAAGTGGTCGATGTCCAGGCCGAACACGGCGTTGAGCAGGCTGAACAGGCCGATGGACTCGAAAAAGTTGTTGAGGATGCCGTTGTTCTCCAGGATGGACATCCAGGCGTAGGTCCGCAGCAGAAAGTTCACCCACATGGGCAGCATGATCAGCACCATGGCCATGCGCTGGAACCGGGGGCCCTCCCTGGCCATGACATAGGCCAGGGGATAGCCGATCAGCAGGCACACCACGGTGGCCACCGCCGCCAGCTCAAAGGAGCGGGCGAAGATGACGGTGTAGGTGCCCATCCGGGCGAAGTTCTCCAGGGTGAACATGGAGAGGAAGCCCGCCAGACCGCCCTCCAGCTCGGCCAGCTCCACCGAGTTGGCGGTGGTGAAGGCGTAGAAGATCACCAGGAGGATGGGGACGATGACCACCAGGGCCATCCACAGCACGTAGGGGCCGGCCAGCCAGGAGAGCTTAGTCCTCATTCCGCTCGCCCTCCTCCGCCTCGTCCTGGAGCTCCAGGGTGGCGTCGCCGATCTCGTCGTACTCCTCGGAGTAGGAGGAGTAGTCGCCGAACAGGCCGGAGTACTGGCTCTTCTTCATCACGTGGATGCCGTCGGGGTCGATCTTGATGCCGATGCGGCTGCCCACGGGACAGTAGTCGGTGGTCTGGATGAGCCACTTGAAGCCGTAGAAGTCCACGATGGTGTCGTAGTGGACCCCCTTGAAGGTGAGGTTGGTGACGGTGCCCTTCAGCTGCCCCTGGTCCTCGGGGACGATGTCCACGTCCTCGGGCCGGATGACCACGTCCACCGCCTCGTCCTTGGCAAAGCCGCCGTCCAGGCACTGGAACCGGCGATTGAAGATCTCCACCACCCCGTCGGCGCGCATGATGCCGTCCAGGATGTTGGACTCGCCGATAAAGTCGGCCACGAAGGCGTTTTTGGGCTCGTTGTAGATGTCCTCGGGGGTGCCGATCTGCTGGATACGGCCCTTGTCCATCACCACCACGGTGTCCGACATGGACAGGGCCTCCTCCTGGTCGTGGGTGACGTAGATGAAGGTGATGCCCATGGCCTGCTGGATGCGCTTGAGCTCGTTCTGCATGTCCTTGCGCAGCTTCAGGTCCAGGGCGCCCAGGGGCTCGTCCAGCAGGAGCACCTTGGGCCGGTTCACCAGGGCCCGGGCGATGGCCACCCGCTGCTGCTGCCCGCCGGAGAGCTGGTTCACCCGGCGCTTCTCAAAGCCGTTGAGGTTGACCACCCGGAGCATGTCCATGACCCGCTCCCGGATCTCGCCCTCGGACAGCTTGACCTTCTTGCCGGTCTCCGGGTCGGTCTTGGGGATGCGCAGGCCGAAGGCGATATTTTCAAACACGTTCAGATGGGGGAACAGGGCGTATTTCTGGAACACCGTGTTCACCGCCCGTTTGTGGGGGGGGACAGAATTGATCCCCACGCCGTCAAAAAAGACAGTCCCGGAGGTGGGCGTCTGAAAACCACCGATGATACGGAGTGTGGTTGTCTTGCCGCACCCGCTGGGACCCAGCAGCGTGAGGAATTCGTGATCGTTGATATAGAGATCGATGTTGTCCAGCACGACCTCGCCGTCGAACTCCATGGTGCAGTTCTCCAGCCGGATCAACTCCTTGGACATGTATCCTCCCCCATTTCCCGAAATACTTTGCGTGTCAGCTCCCTCGATGTATTCACCCGGCAAGTGCCCGCCGGGGAGCGGGCAGCCCGTGGGGGCCGGGTTTTCACGGATAGCGAGATACACTATATGCGTTTATCCCGCAAAAGTCAATGATTTTCCGCTAAGATCCGCAAGAATTTTTAATGGGCTCCCGCATCCGCCGGGATGGCCCGGAGATACGCCTGTGGAGGGCCCTGGGGAGAAGGGAGGCCGAGCGGGGAGGCGGGGCAAAAATGTCTTTCCCATGAACCAAAAAATTATTGACAGACGATAATATCTATGATATGCTGACCATAGAATTATCGTAAAACAATAATCAGGAGGGAGCGACGATGGAGAAAAAGCTGTGGGTCGTCCCGGCGGGGGCGGCGCTGGGCCTGCTGTGCGCCCTGCTTCTGCGGGGGGCAGCCCCGGGCCTGGCCGCCCTGTCCAGGCCCTTCGCCCTAACGGGGGAGGGGCTCCGGGAGCTGTCCCTGTCGGGGTCGGCGGGGAACGCGGCCGCCTGGGCCGCGGTGCTCGTGCTGTCCGCCCTGCCCCTGCTCCTGCTGCTGGCCGGCCGGGGCAAATGGGGGCCGGAGGACCTGCTGCCCGTGCTCATGGCCCCGCTGATGTTCTGCCTGCTCTACCGGATGGTCAACCCCACCCTGCTTCCCTATCCCGCCCGGGAGTTCTTCCCGCCGGCGGCCGCGGCCACCCTGCTGGCCCTGCTGCTGGCCTGGCTGGTGCTGAAGCTCCTCCGGCGGCTGGAGGGGGCGGGGACGCCGGGGCTGGCCCGGGCCTTCTCCCTTCTGCTGTGGGGGCTGGCCGCCCTGCTGGCCTTCGCCGCCGCCTTCGGGGCGGCCGCCGGGGCCCTTGGCGACTGGGCCGCTGCGGCGGAGGGCAACACCGACCCCGGGGCCCTCACTCCGGCGGTCCTGTGCCTCGTGGCCGTCCTCAACGGCACTCCGGGCCTGCTGGCCGCCCTGACCGTGGCGTGGGGCGGGCGGCTGGCCGCCGCCCTGGGCGGGTCCGCCTTTGACGAGGCGGGGGTGGCCCTGTGCGCCCGGACGGCGGCGGCCTGCAAGGCGGTGGTCCAGGCCACCGTGGTGCTGACGGTGCTGGGCGACCTGACCCAGCTGGCCCTGCTGGAGCATCTGCGGTCGGTCTCCTTCTCCCTGACCTTCCCCCTGATGTCCCTGGCTCTGTCGGCCGGGCTGTTCCTGCTGTGCCGCCTGCTGGAGCGGGGGCTGGCCCTGCAGCGGGACAGCGACTCCATTATTTAAGGTGGGATGCGGCATGGCCATCACAGTACACCTGAGCGAGGTGCTGAAGGCCCGGGGGATGACCGCCAAGGAGCTGTGCGCCAAGGTGGGCATCACCGAGGCCAACCTGTCCATCCTCCGCTCCGGCAAGGCCAGCGGCGTGCGGTTCCACACCATCAACCGGATCTGCTACTATCTGGACTGCGACGTGGGGGACATCCTCCGCTTCGACGGACGACTGGAGGAGAACGCGGATGAAAACTCATAAGCTCATCGCTCTGCTGCTGGCGGGGCTGACGGCCCTCTCGCTGACGGGCTGCTCTCTGGCCCGGCCGGAGGCGGAGGAGCCGGAGCAGGACCGGTTCGCCGGGCTCTACATGGTGTACAGCCCGGACGGGAGCCGGGACGAATTCTATGAAAACCCCAACCTCACCGAGCTGGGCAGCGAGACCGTGGAGGCCGGGGGGCTGGGCGGCATCGACGTCCCCCGGCAGGTGCTGCCGGCCCAGCGGGACGGGGAGGGCGAGTGGACCTTTCCCGGTCTGGAGGGCTGGGCCCTCTACTGCATCGAGTGGCTGGAGGACGGGGTGCCCACCTCGGCCATGGTCAGCGACATGGCCGACGGCAGCTATCACACCACCGTCGCCGACGAGGGGGTGACCAACGAGCTGTCCGGAGTGCTCTACATCGGTCCGCCCGAGGGGGCGCCGGCAGACTGGACCGCCTACGACATGACCGGGGTGTGGACCCCCTACTTCGTGTACCAGACGGAGGATGGCCAGCCCTATCTGGACGGCTCCGGCGCCGCCAGCTCCGGCGGCGGCATCTTCAGCTACCGCACTGAGCACACCTGGACCCGCACCGTGGATGGCGAGACCGAGTCGGTGACCGTCTCGGCGGAGGCCCGGGTGGAGGAGGTCCCCCGGCTGGCTGCCCTCACCGTGCGGCAGTACGGGGCCGACGGACTGCCCCTGTGCAGCACGGACATCCCCCTGGACGGGACGGACCGTCGGACGGCCTGGCTGGACGGGGCCGCCTGGGCCCTGGTGGAGGAGATCAGCGTGACCGGCGGCGTCACCCGGGCCGCCTACGACCGCCCCGGCCCGGGAGAGGACCCGGTGACCCACCCCTTCGTGGTGCTGGACGAGCGGGGGCTGGGAACTCCGCTGACCCTGACGCTGGAGTGAGACTCTGCAGCGACAGACCCCTGGGGCGGCCGTCAGGCCGCCCCAGGGGTCTGATCTCTAATCCTCCTCCCGCCACCGATATCCCGGGAAGTATTTCTCCACGAAGTCCACGTTCTCCACCTGGAAGGCCCGGCCGTTGAGATGCTCCAGCGGCCCGGCGCCGGTGGTGAAGCGGAACTCCAGCTTATAGGAGTACAGCGCCTGGCCGTGGCGGCCGTATCTCCGATTTTCCCGCTCACTGCCGTACTTGCCATCCCCCAGCAGGGGGTGGCCGGCGGCGGCCATCTGGGCCCGGATCTGGTGGGTCCGGCCGGTGATCAGGTCGCACTCCACCAGGGACAG
>CALXCP010000109.1 GCA_944386845.1 uncultured Oscillospiraceae bacterium
CGGGGGATGCGCATCGACGTGAACACCCGCCGGCCCATTTTGAAGATGAACACCGGCGGCCTGTCCGGCCCCGCCGTGCTGCCCGTGGCGGTGCGGATGGTGTGGGAGGTCCGCTGCGCCGTTCCACATCTGCCCATCCTGGGCATGGGCGGGGTGTCCAAGGGCGAGGACGCCGCCCAGCTGATGCTGGCCGGGGCCAGCGCCGTGGCGGTGGGCACCGCCCTGTTCGCCGACCCCTGCGCGCCTTTGAAGGTCCGGGAGGGCCTGGCTGACATCGCCGCCCGGCAGGGGCTGGACAAGGTGTCTGCCTTGACCGGCGCAGTACGACCCTGGTGACGGGGAATGAGAAATTAGGAATGAGGAATGAGAAATTGTGGTGTCCGGCGCAGCCGGACAGATTTGAGATCGTGCGCCTGCGGCGCACACCATGATTCCTAACTCCTAATTCCTAATTCCTAATTTACACACAGCAAGGAGTATCCCAATGACCACCATCTATCTCGTCCGCCACGCCGAGGCGGAGGGCAACCTGTACCGCCGGGTCCACGGCTGGTATGACTCCCGCATCACCGACCGGGGCTTCCGGCAGATCGCCGCCCTGGAGGAGCGCTTCCGGGACATCCCCGTGGACGCGGTGTGGTCCAGCGACCTGCTGCGCACCCGGACCACCGCCCGGGCGGTGTACGGCCCCAGGGGGCTGGAGCTCCACACCACCCCCGCCCTGCGGGAGGTGGGGATGGGGGAGTGGGAGGACCTGCCCTGGGGGCTGGTGGCCCGACTGGACCCTGAAAGGCTGAAATGGTTTACAGACGGTTCCCCCCGCTGGGGGGACGTGACCGGCAGCGAGTCCTTCGCCGCCGCCCAGGAGCGGGCCTGGAGCGCCCTGCGGGACATCGCGGCGGCGAACCCGGGCGGGACGGTGGCGGTGTTCAGCCACGGCATGGTCATCCGCACCCTGCTGGCCCGGTGCCAGGGCCTGCCCCCGGAGGGGATGAGCCAGGTGCCCCACTCGGACAACACCGGGGTGGCCTGTCTGCGGATGGAGGGGGACCGGGTGGAGCTGGTCCACGGCAGCGACGCCTCCCACCTCACCGAGGAGCTGTCCACCTTTGCCGGGCAGCGTTGGTGGCGGGACAAGAAGGGGGCGCTGGCCGACGCCAACCTGTGGTACCGTCCCCTGGACATCGCAGGGGAGGCGGACTGGTACCGGGCCGCCCGGAGCGAGGCCTGGCAGGCCAGCCACGGCACCATGGACCGCTTTGACGGCGCGGCCTTCCTCCGGGCGGCGCAGGCCAACGCCCGGGACGACGGGGACAGCCTCATCTGTCCCATGCTGGGGGAGACCCCGGCGGGGGTGCTCCAGCTGGACTTCTTCCGGGGCGCCGGCGAAAAGGCGGGCTGGATCCCCTTCTGCTACCTGCGCCCGGAGACCCGGGGGAAGGGCATGGGGGTGCAGCTCATCGGGGAGGCGGTCTCCCGCTTCCGGGACCGGGGGCTGGGGCGCATCCGGCTGCGCTGCGCCCCGGAGAACGCGGCGGCCCAGCGGTTCTACCGCCGCTATGGCTTCCACAAGATCGGGGAGGCGGACGACAGCCCCGTCCCCCTGGACATCCTGGAGAAGGACATCCGCTGAGGAGAAGGGAGAGGCAGACATGACATTCGACCGGGACGCCTTTCTGCCCGTCTCCCGGGCGGACATGGACCGCCGGGGATGGGACGGGTACGACTTCCTGCTCATCACCGGGGACGCCTATGTGGACCACCCCTCCTTCGGCCCCACCGTCATCGGCCGGGTGCTGGAGGCGGCGGGCTACCGGGTGGCGGTGCTGGCCCAGCCTGACTGGCGCAAGGTAGATTCCTTTACAGCGTTGGGCCGCCCCCACCTCGGGGTGCTCATCTCGGCGGGCAACCTGGACTCCATGGTGGCCCACTACACCGTGGCGAAAAAGCGCCGCCACGACGACGCCTACTCCCCCGGCCGGAGGGCCGGCCTGCGTCCCGACCGGGCCACCATCGTCTACGCCAACCGGGTCCGGGAGGCCTTCGGCCGGGAGATGCCGGTGATCATCGGGGGGCTGGAGGCCTCCCTGCGCCGGTTCGCCCACTACGACTACTGGGAGGACAGGGTGCGCCGGTCCATCCTGCTGGACAGCCAGGCCGACCTGCTGACCTACGGCATGGGGGAGACGGCCAGCCGGGAGATCGCTGCCCGCCTGGCCTCGGGTACCCCGGTCTCTGAGATCACCGATGTAAAGGGAACTGCCTTTCTGGGTCGCGGCCCGGCGGACTGCGCCTACCCCCTGGTGGAGGTCCCCTCCTTTGAGGAGGTCTCCGCCGACAAGCGGGCCTACGCCCGGGCCAACATGGTGGAGTACGACGAGCACGACCCCGTCCGGGGGCGGGCGGTGCTCCAGCGCCACGGGGACCGGGTGCTCATCGTCAACCCCCCAGCCATGCCTCTGACCACGGCGGAGCTGGACGCGGTGGCCGAGCTGCCCTACGTCCGGGAGCCCCACCCCATGTACGACAGGATGGGGGGCGTCCCCGCCATCGAGGAGGTGCGCTTCTCGGTGACCCATAACCGGGGCTGCTTTGGAGCGTGCAATTTCTGCTCCCTGGCCTTCCACCAGGGGCGGATCGTCTCGTCCCGGAGCCATGAGAGCGTCCTCCGGGAGGCGGAGGCCCTGACGAGGCACCCGGGCTTCAAGGGCTACATCCACGACGTGGGGGGGCCCACCGCCAACTTCCGCCGCCCCGCCTGCCGGAAGCAGATGAAGGCCGGCCTGTGCAGGAACCGGGCCTGCCTGGCCCCGGAGGCCTGCCCCAACCTGGACGCCGACCACACCGACTATCTGGAGCTGCTGCGGAAGCTCCGGGCCATCCCCGGGGTGAAAAAGGTGTTCATCCGCTCGGGCATCCGGTTCGACTACATGATGAAGGACCCCAGCGGCGAGTTCTTCGCCGAGCTGGTGAAATACCACGTCTCCGGCCAGCTGAAGGTTGCCCCGGAGCACTGCGTCAACAGCGTGCTGGACTACATGGGAAAGCCCCGTGTGGAGGTGTTCGAGGCCTTCCGCCGGAAGTACGAGCGGCTCAACCGCCGCTACGGCAAGGAGCAGTTCCTGGTGCCCTACCTCATGTCGTCCCACCCGGGCTGCACCCTGCAGGACGCGGTGGAACTGGCCGAGTGGCTCCACGCCCACGGCACCCAGCCCGAGCAGGTCCAGGACTTCTATCCCACCCCGGGCACCCTGTCCACCTGCATGTGGTACACCGGGCTGGACCCCCGGACCATGGAGCCCGTCTACGTCCCCAAAAGCCCGGAGGAGAAGGCCATGCAGCGGGCCCTCATGCAGTGGAAGCGGCCCGAGAAGTGCCGGCTGGTCCTCATGGCCCTGCGGAAGGCGGGGCGGGAGGACCTGATCGGCTACGGCCGGCACTGCCTGGTCCGCCCCGAGGGAGGCCAGGCCGCCCGCCGCCCCGAAGGGGGGGTGGACTGGTCCAAAAAGCCCGGCGGGGCCGCCGGAGCTGACCGCCGGGGGCGGACAGACGGAAAGGGCGGGCCCGACCGCCGGGGAGCTCCCGGCCGGACCGGGGGGAGCCGCCCGGTCAAAAAGGTCGGCTGGGCGGTGGCCAAGCCCAAAAAGAACGCGAAGCCCCGGAAAAAGCGCTGAAACAGGGCCGTGGACGATATTCGTCCGCGGCCCTGTTCCTGTGGGTACGCGGGATCAGCTGACCCTGCCGTTGTCCACCATGCGGTCAAAGCTGTCCTTCATGTCGTCAGCGGCCCGGGACAGGTCGTCCCCCGCCCGCTCCACGCCCCGCTTCACGTCCTCGCCAGCCCGCTGCATGTCCTCGGCCACCGTGTTCTCCGGGGACGGGCTGGGGGAGTGGGCGGGATCCTTCGCCGTGTCACCGGCGCAGCCCGTCAGCACCGCCGCCAGCGACAGGGACAGCACCAGGCCGGCCCAGATACGTCTCATGCTCGGCCATCCTCCTTCCCAAAAATACGGACCTCGGTCCGGGGATAGTATGCGTCGGGAGAATGGGCTTTACTTTGCCAAAAATTTTTGAAGGACGGAAAAAAACCGAAAAAAACACCAAGATCCCCTTGCATTCTTCCGGGAGGTGTGGTACACTCTAAATACAAGAATGATTCCTGTTAATTAACGGTAAAAGTCAAAAAATGAAAGGAGCAGATCATCATGGAACTGAAGGGCAGCAAGACCGAGGCCAACCTGTGGAAGGCGTTTGCGGGGGAGTCTCAGGCGCGGAACAAGTACACCTTCTTCGCCAGCGTGGCCAAGAAGGAGGGCTATGAGCAGATCGCCGCCATCTTCACCGAGACCGCCGCCAACGAGAAGGAGCACGCCGAGATCTGGTTCAAGGAGCTGGGCGGCATCGGCGACACCGCCGCCAACCTGAAGGCCGCCGCCGAGGGTGAGAACGAGGAATGGACCTCCATGTACAAGGAGATGGCCGAGACCGCCCGGGAGGAGGGCTTCGACCGCCTGGCCTACCTGTTCGAGTCGGTGGGCAAGATCGAGAAGGAGCACGAGGAGCGCTACCTCACCCTGCTGGGCAACGTGAACGACCACCTGGTGTTCCAGCGCGGCGAGGAGGTCATCTGGATCTGCCGCAACTGCGGCCATGTCCATGTGGGCAAGGAGGCCCCCAAGGTCTGCCCCGTCTGTGCCCATCCCCAGGCCTACTTCGAGCTGCGGGGCAAGAACTACTGATCCCGCCGTCCCGGCTATGGAGCGGGATGTGCTATAATCAAAAAGAGATATCGTGACGAAGGAGGGACCTGCCATGGGCGAGCATCGCCTGCCCCACGACCACGGGCAGTCCATCGAGCGGGAGCTGGAGCACATGCCCAGCGTGGACCAGTTCCAGATCGCAGCCGACCTGTTCAAGCAGCTGGGGGACGGCAGCCGCATCCGGATCTTCTGGCTGCTGTGCCACTGTGAGGAGTGCGTCATCAACCTGTCCTCCATGGTGGAGATGAGCTCGCCGGCGGTGTCCCACCACCTGAAGCAGCTGAAGGCCGCCCGGCTCATCGTCAGCCGCCGGGAGGGGAAGGAGGTCTACTACCGGGCCGCCGGCACCCCCCAGGCCCAGCTCCTCCACCGGATGATCGAGGAGCTGGTGGAGATCGCCTGCCCCTCGGCGTGACAGAGGAAAGCAGCGGCGCCCCCGCCGGACAACAGGTCCGGCGGGGGCGCTTTGCGTTTTACGGCTTCGGGAAGCGGAACAGGAACCGGAACAGGGCGGCCCGTCCCGGCGGGAGGGCGGCCCCGGCAGCCCGGATGGCCCGGGAGAGGGCCCGGAGGACGTCGGAGCGCTCCGCCTCCGTGAGGGTGTGCTGGCTGAACCGGGCCCGCTCCGCCGCGGCGGTGACGGCCCTGTCCGGCGGCGGGCCGCCCCAGGGGGCCAGGTCCAGAAACCAGCCGTAGGCCGCCCGCACGGCGGCGTTGGTGTCCGGGTCCC
>CALXCP010000110.1 GCA_944386845.1 uncultured Oscillospiraceae bacterium
TTCTGGTCGATGGAGATGGCGGGGGACAGGCCGTCGATGTAGTCCACGTCGGGCTTCTCCATCTGGCCCAGGAACATCCGGGCGTAGGAGGACAGGGACTCCACATACCGCCGCTGCCCCTCGGCGTAGATGGTGTCGAAGGCCAGGGAGCTCTTCCCCGAGCCGGACACCCCGGTGAGCACCACCAGCTTGTCCCGGGGGATGTCCACGTCGATGTTCTTCAGATTGTTGGCCCGCGCGCCGCGGACGGAAATGTGGTCCAGCATCAGAATGCTCCTCCTTGGGTCATAGGATCAGAATAAGAGTGCCCGCCGCGATGAGCAGGCCGCCGAGGACCCCCTTCACCGTCACCGTCTCGTGGAGGATGACGAAGGCCAGCACCATGGTCAGCACCACGCTGAGCTTGTCGATGGGGGCCACCTTGCTGGCCTCCCCCAGCTGGAGGGCCCGGTAGTAGAACAGCCAGGAGGCCCCGGTGGCCAGGCCGGAGAGCACCAGGAACAGCCAGCTGCGCAGGCCGATGTCGGCGATGCCGTGCTGGCTCCCCGTGAGGAAGACGATCCCCCAGGCCATCACCAGCACCACGCCGGTGCGGATGGCGGTGGCCAGGTCGCTGTTCACCCCCTCGATCCCGATCTTTGCCAGAATGGAGGTCAGGGCGGCGAACACCGCCGAGAGCAGCGCGAACCAGACCCACATGGGCAAGTCAGCTCCTTTCCGTGACTTCATGACGACCTCTCCCTTTTTTCCTCCGGGCGGGCGGCGACCGCCCGCCGTCTGAACTATGCGAAAGCTCTCTCCCACCCCCGGCGGGGGCGTTTTGCGCCGTGACCCCGCCCCGCATCGGGTGGTGTGGTGTGGAGATCCCTGCGGCGGCTTCGCCTGAGGGGTTTATCTATACTCGCCCGCCCCCTTTTGAGGGACAGGGGGCGAAGCCCCGTTAAGAATTAGGAATCAGGAGTTAGGAATGAGGAATTTTCGGCGTTGGGACGTTTCCAGATTTGCCGTAGGGGCAGCCCCACTTTTCACTCTTCACTTTTCACTCTCCCCCGAAGGGGGTGGGGGTCATAGGGGGTGAAACCCCCTATACCAAAATTGGGCGGTGGGTGGGTTTAGATATTTCGCCTGAGGGCGAGTTTCTTTCTGCGCGCGCAGAAAGAAACCAAAGACGCGCTCAAGGACCCATGGTCCTTGAGGATCCCCTTCTCCTCAAAACCTGGGACTTACCTGCCCCTAAATTCGGCGCTCCGTGAGCCGACGCGGCCCAGTCCCGCCTGCTGCCGCCCGTAGGCGGTCTAAAAACCATCTGCCCCCGACGGGAAGGCGCCTTGCGTGGGTGGTCTTCGGGGCGGGGGTCCCTGCGAACGACGGCGGGGGCGAGCCCCCGCCCTACATGATGCGGTTTCGCCGTGGCGTGGCCGGTATCGGAGCCATCCACCGCCGGGCGGCCACATGGGGCCGCCCCTACGGCATGACCGGATCCACCCCGATCCCCCATAATTTCTAATTTCTAATTCCTAACTCCTAATTCACGGAACTCTCTCCCCCCTGCTCCCCCGCCAGCTCCCGCTGGACGTACCTGGGCAGACGGGCCACGGTCAGCCGGTAAGAGCGCAGGCACAGCGCCTGCAGGATCTCGTCGGGCAGATTCCCGTCCAGCAGGGCGGCGATCCAAGTGCGCTTGTCGGTGTAAAACCCCGGCAGGATCTCCGGGTGGGCCGCCCGGAGCAGCTCTCCCTCCGCCGGCTCGCAGCGCAGGTTCACCAGGTCATGGCCGCCGTAGGTCCGGTAGCTCTCCCCCGGGGAGCAGACGGCGGCGAACTGCTTTCCCCGGACTTCGTAGAGAAACATCCTCCACGCCGGGTGGTACCGCTTCTCCGCCCCGGGCAGTGACAGCAGGCAGCCATCCAGCCACTCGTATCTCACGGGCCCGCCTCCCCTCTCACCCGGGCACCGCGATCAGGGCCCACCAGTAGGCCACCGGGATGATCACCGACAGCAGCACCCATCCGCAGCGCGCCCCGAAGATGTACCACTCCGAGGGCTCCGCCGCCTCGATGTTGCGCACATGGAACAGCAGGCTCAGGCGGAAAAAGGCCATGGGGAACAGGATCTGCGCCGCGTTCAGCAGGGCGAGCAGGGTGACCAGCAGGTACAGTGCCACGCTCCCCCGGTGAATCAGCTCCGGGGCCAGGGCCAGCTGGACCAGGATGGTCAGGCCGGGCTCGTGGAGCTCCTCCTGGGGGATCTCCCGGCCGTTCTCATCCACGACGGTCCCCCCGCTGACGGTGAAGTGGACGCCGAGCTCTATCAGCGGCTCGCCGCTCTCGTCGTACAGGCTGATCATCGATCCGGGCCGGAAACCGCCCCGGAACAGCAGCTCGTCTCCCCGGCGGATCTCGATACCCACCAGCTCTCCCCAGTCGTCCGGCGGCGCGGCGTCGGGGACCTCCGTCACCCGATAGGGACCGTATACATGGTCCCCCCAGCGGTACTCCACCGTGCTGTCAGGGGAGACGGTGAACACGGCGGACCGTCCGTCCACCCTTCCCTCGTACCGGACCAGCTCTCCCTCCGCCGTCCGGCGGAGAAACGCGCCGCTGTACTCCACCCCTTCCACCGGACGCACCACGGCGGTGGCCGCTGCAAAGAACAGGATCAGGGCGGCCATCCACAGCAGCAGCCCTCTTCGGAGCCGGGACATCTCTCTCCATTTATCGCGCAGAGGCATGGGGTCGTCCTCCTCTCTTTTGCCGGGCTGGCCTGGAACAGATGCCGCCCCGCATTGGGTGTCTGCCGCGGAACGCCCTGCGGCGGTTTCGCCTGAGGGGTTTATCTATACCCGCCCGCCCCCTTTTGAGGGACAGGGGGCGAAGCCCCGTTAAGAATTAGGAATTAGGAATGAGGAATGAGGAATTTTCGGCGTTGGGACGTTTCCAGATTTGCCGTAGGGGCGGCCCCACTTTTCACTCTTCCCCGAAGGGGGATGGGGGTCATAGGGGGTGAAACCCCCTATACCAAAATTGGGTGGTGGGTGGGTATAGATTTTCGCCTGAGGGCGAGTTTCTTTCTGCGCGCGCAGAAAGAAACCAAAGACGCGCTCAAGGACCCATGGTCCTTGAGGATCCCCTTCCCATCAAGACCTGTTCCTTGCCTGCCATCGAATTCGGCGCTCCGTGCACCGACGCGGCTCTCTCCCGCCTGCTGCCGCCCGTGGGCGGGCGAAGGACCGTCTGCTCCCGACGATGCGGCGCCTTGCATGGGTGGTCGCTGGAGCGGGGAAACCGTAGCGGAACGTTTCCGCCTCTTTCGCAGGGGCGGATATCATCCACCCGCAGGGCCGGCGAGGACACCGGCCCCTACGTCATAACCAAACCCGCCCCGACCCCGAAAATTCCTAATTCCTAATTCCTAATTCCTAATTTTCGTGAACTATCTTCACTCCCCACTCTTCACTCTCCACTCTCAATTCCTCATTCCTCATTCCTAACTCCTAATTCCCCGTGGTCAGGTCCGCCGTCCTCCCCCCGGTGAGGGAGATGAGGTCGGCGGGGCGGACCTCCACCTGAAGGCCGATCTTCCCCGCGGAGACACAGATGGTCTCCCGGGTCAGGCAGCTCTCGTGGAACACGGTGGGGAACTGCTTTTTCATCCCGAGGGGGGAGCAGCCCCCGTGGACATACCCGGTGAGGGGGAGCAGCTCCTTCTGGTGGAGCATGGCCACCGACTTCTCCCCCACCGCCCGGGCCGCCTTCTTCAGGTCCAGGGTGGCCTCCACCGGGATGTCGAAGACGTAGTGGCCCCCGGAGGCCCCCCGGGCCACCAGGGTCTTGAACACAGCCGCCGGGTCCTGCCCCAGCTGCCGGGCCACCGACGCCCCGTCCACCGCCCCGTCGGGATGGGCGTAGGCGTGGGGGACGTAGGGGACCTTCTTCTGGTCCAGCAGGCGCATAACGTTGGTCTTTTCCTCTTTCTTTGCCACGGAGATCACCTCAGCACATAAACGGAGATCAGGATGCAGGCCAGCCCCAGCACCACCCCGGGGCCCAGCCCCTCGCCGAAGGCCAGCGCCCCCACGAAGGCGGCGGCCACCGGCTCCACGCTGGCCAGGATGGCGGCCCGGCCGCTGTCCAGCTTGGCCAGCCCGCCGGTGTACAGCAGGTAGGGCAGCACGGTGGCCACCACCACCAGCCCCAGGGCCAGCAGGGCCATGTCCGGCCCGTCGAAGGCGGCGGCCAGCTCGGCGGGCCGGAGCACCAGCAGCGACCCCGCCCCGGCGAACAGGAAGGTGTACAGGGTGACGGTGGCCGGCCGGTAGCGGGCCAGGGCGTACCGCCCGAAGATGGAGTAGAGCCCGTAGAAGAACCCGCTGCCCACCCCCAGCAGCAGCCCGGGCAGGGTGACGGCCAGGGTGCCGCTCCCCAGCCCGGAAGCCAGGGCGCAGCCCAGGAAGGTGAGCGTCAGGGCGATGACCTTTCGCCTGGTGAGCCGGTCCTGCCACAGCAGGGCGGAGAGCACCACCACGAAGGTGGGAGCGGTGTAGAGCAGAATGGCGGCCACCGCCAGGGAGCACAGCTGCTGGCAGGTGAAGTAGCACAGGGTGAACAGCAGCACGCTCACCACTCCGGTTCCGAAAAACCAGGGCAGGTGGCGCAACTCCACCCGGAACACCGACCGGTCGGCCAGCAGGAACACCAGGGCCAGCACCGCCAGCCCGCCCAGGTTGCGCACCAGCACGATGGACGCCGGCGACAGCCCTCCCGCCGCCAGCCCCCGGTTGAACAGCCCGATGAGCCCCCACAGCACCCCGGCCGTCAGGATCTGGGCGTGGGGCAGCCAGCGGGTCATGGCGCTCACTCCCCCCGCAGCTGGATGATCTGGTCCCGCAGGGCGGCGGCGACCTCGAACTCCAGCATTTTGGCCGCCTCTTTCATGGCCTTCTCCAGGCGGGCGATCTCGGCGGCCTTCTCCTGCTTAGTCATGGCCTTCGCCCGGCCCTGGCGGGCGGCGGAGGGGGCCTCCTCCTCGGGGGAGAGCTCCAGCAGGGCCCGCACCGACTTGACCACCGTCTTGGGCACGATGCCGTGG
The DNA here is from genome assembly GCA_944386845.1 of uncultured Oscillospiraceae bacterium. Taxonomy (GTDB): domain Bacteria; phylum Bacillota; class Clostridia; order Oscillospirales; family Oscillospiraceae; genus CALXCT01. The sequence goes on from CALXCP010000110.1 coordinate 5,089, forward strand.
GCCTTGTTGAATGCGTCCTGCTTCTCTCTTCTGCGCTGGGTCTCGTCCATGGCCCGGCGCATGGAGGGGGTGACGGTGTCGGCATAGAGGATGACCATGCCGTCGGCGTTCCGGGCCGCCCGGCCGATGGTCTGGATCAGGGAGGTCTCCGACCGGAGGAAGCCCTCCTTGTCGGCGTCCAGGATGGCCACCAGGGACACCTCGGGCAGGTCCAGCCCCTCCCGGAGCAGGTTGATGCCCACCAGCACGTCGAAGGTGCCCAGCCGCAGGTCCCGGATGATCTCCATGCGCTCGATGGTGTCGATGTCGTGGTGCATGTAGCGCACCTTGATGCCCGCCTTCTGCAGGTAGGCGGTGAGGTCCTCGGCCATCCGCTT
>CALXCP010000111.1 GCA_944386845.1 uncultured Oscillospiraceae bacterium
CAAGGTCCTGCCGTCCGGGGACCAGCCATGGAGGTAGCTGGGGCCCACCGGGTCACCAGCAGGGGCTCCCCGCCGGCCAGTCCCGTCCAGATGTCCGCCAACCGCATCGCCCCCCCGCCCCATTCTATGGGGCGGGGGGCGCCGTCATTCCCCGGAGCCGGGCTTCCGGCCCCCCAGCAGGGAGGAGGGGGCGATGGCCCCATCACCGTATTTGGCCCGGATGCCGTCCACCGCCCGCTCCAGCCGCTCCCGGCGGTCCCGTCGGCCGCTGTCCCCGGGGGAGAAGAGGTCCAGCTGCTCCCCGGCCTGGTCCTGGGGGAGCAGGCCGGACACCGTCAGGGTCAGCGCCCGCACCGGCAGCCGCCAGTTCCACCGCTCCCCGGTGAGGGCCATGGCAGCCCGGACCAGCTCGGAGGACAGGAAGGTAGGGGCGTCCAGCCGCCGCTGGTGCTGGATGGTGCGGAACTGGGGGTCCCGGATGGCTACCTGCACCGTGGTCCCCTTGAGGCCGTACCGCCGCAGCCGGCCGGCCACCTGGTCGGCCAGCAGGGTGAAGCCGGTGCGCAGCTCGTCCTCTCCCATCAGGTCCCGGGGGAAGGTGAGCCCGTTGCCCACCGACTTGGGGGGCTCAGCGGTCCCGGCCAGGGCCACCGGGCTGCGGTCCAGTCCGAGGGCCCAGTCCTGGAGCTGGGGCCCCTGCCGCCCCAGCATGAGGCGCAGAGTGTCCCGGGGGGCGTGGGCCAGCTCCCCGATGGTGCGCACCCCGCACCGGGCCAGCACCTGGGCGGCCGCGGGCCCCACCCCCAGCAGCCGGTCTGCCGGCAGGGGCCACACCAGGCCGGGCACCGCCGCGGGGGGGATGCAGGTGGTGGCGTCCGGCTTGCGGTAGTCGCTGCCCAGCTTGGCGAAGACCTTGTTGAAGGACACCCCCACCGACAGGGTCAGGCCGAAGGTCTCCCGCACCCGGGCCCGGATGGCGTCGGCCAGCCCCTCGGCGTCCCCGCCGAAGAGGTGGAGGGTGCCCGTCACGTCCAGCCAGCTCTCGTCGATGCCGAAGGGCTCCACCCGGTCGGTGTAGCTCTGATAGACCTCGTTCACCAGCCGGGAGTAGTGCCGGTACTTCTCGTGGTGGGCGGGGAGCAGGTGCAGCCCGGGGCAGCGCTGGGACGCCTGCCACACCGACTCCCCGGTGCGCACCCCGGCGGCCTTGGCCGCCTCGTTCTTGGCAAGGATGACCCCGTGGCGCTGCCGGGGGTCGCCGCACACCGCCGTGGGCGCCCCCCGCAGCTCCGGGTGCTCCAGCAGCTCCACCGAGGCGTAAAAGCAGTTCAGGTCGCAGTGCAGGATGATCCGGTCGCCCACGCCGTCCGCCCCCTTTCTCCCCACAGTATAGCACATCCTGCCCGGATAGTCAAACAAATGTTCGATTTCCGGGGAAAGAACAGGGGCGGAGCAGCTCAGCTGCTCCGCCCCGGATGGCGCTCAGCGCCGCCTTCCGTGCAAAATGGGGGAGAGGGGCTTGTAGATGAGGAAGCACAGCAGGGTGCACAGCAGGCCCTTGAGAAGGGTGAAGGGGGCGTTGAAGATGATGAGGCACTCCAGCAGGCCGTCCACCCCGGGCCGGATCTCCTGGTACATGTTCAGGATGGCGTCGATGGGCATGAAGTTGGCGTAGATGGGGTAGGAGATGTAGTAGTTCAGCGGGATGGACAGCAGGCCCATGATCACCGCCCCGACCAGCGCCCCCAGCAGGGCGCCCTTCCGGGCCTTCAGCTTCTGATAGATCAGGCCGGCGGGGAGGACGAAGCAGGCCCCCAGCAGGAAGTTGCACAGCTCCCCGGCCCCGCCGGTGGTGGTGATGAGCAGGTGGATCAGGTTCTTCACCAGACAGACCGCCACCCCGTACAGGGGCCCCAGGCTGAAGGAGGCCAGCAGGGCGGGCAGCTCGGACACGTCCATCTGCACGAAGCTGGGGATCAGGAAGGGGATGGGGAAGTCCAGGAACATCAGGCCGAAGGCGATGGCCGACAGCATGGCGGCCACCGCCAGGGAATAGGCGCTGATCCTCCTGCGGCGGACGGGGGCGGGCGGGTCGATGCGAACGGTGCCGGATTCAGTTGACATAAAAAATCACTCTCTGAGATGGTGTCACAGCCGGAGGTCCATTGCCTTCCAGGTGCCGATCCTTGCTCAGAGGGTGCGTGAAATGATCAAACACATCTTCTTTCATCCGGACTGTGACCGTTGGTCCCGGAGTTTCACCGGGTCGGCCGGCGCGCAGGCGCCGGTTCGCGGACTGTACCGCCAGTGGGGACTCTCACCCCGCCCTGAAGACAGTGTATCCAGTTGTCGCCTCTTATTATAGCACGGCGGTGGAGGATTGCAAGAGGGTTTTCGGAAAACCGGGGCGCCGGTTCCGCCGGACGTTGACTTCCCCGGCCCGGTATACTACAATGGAGGGGACACCACGGGAGGGAGGCGAGGGGATGGAGCGGGAGACCACCTGCTGCTTCACGGGGCACCGGCCGGAGAAGCTGCCCTGGGGGACGGACGAGAGCGACCCCCGATGCCGGGCGCTGAAGCGGAAGCTGGCGGCGGCGGTGCTGGAGGCCTATGACCGGGGGATGCGGCACTTCATCTGCGGCATGGCCCGGGGGTGCGACCTGTACTTCTGCGAGGCCGCCCTGGCCCTACGGGAGGTGAGGCCCGGCGTCACGGTGGAGGCGGCCATCCCCTGCGAGAGCCAGCCCGACCGCTGGCCGGAGGGGGAGCGGCTGCGCTACCGCCGGCTGGTAGACCAGTGCGACTTCGAGACCATGGTGCAGCACCACTACGACCGCTGGTGCATGCAGCGGCGCAACCGCTATATGGTGGACCGCTCGTCCATGATCGTGGCCGCCTTCGACGGCTCTCCCGGCGGCACCATGCAGACCCTGGCCTACGCCCTGAAAAAGGGGCTGGACACCCTCATCGTGGACATCGAGCCGTCCGCCGGGGCGGATGAGAGAGGAGAGATCTGACCATGATCCGATCGGAAGAGGGCTGCCGGGCCCTGAGAGAGCGCCGGAGCGTGCGGCGCTTCCGGCCCGAACAGATCCCGGAGGAGGACCTGCGGACCATCCTCCGGGTGGCCGCCGACGGGCCCAACGCCCGGAACCTGCAGCGCTTTCACTTCACCGTGGTCCGGGACGCGGCGCTGCTGGACCACATGGCGGAGCTGATCCGCCGGCAGATGCTGGAGAGCGGCGGGGAGCAGGCGGAGACGGCCTCCCGCCCCGGCTACTCCCCCCTGCACCACGCCCCCACGGTGGTCTTCGTCACCGGGGACCTGAAGAGCAGCTTCCACGTCCACACCGACTGCGGCATCGCGGCGGGGCTCATCGTGGCCGCCGCCACCGAGCTGGGAGTGGCCTCCTGCGTCACCGCTTCCTCGCTGTTTATGTTCCGCGGGCCGGAGGGGGAGGAGCTGCGGCGGAGACTGGCCATCCCCGAGGGCTATCAGTGCGTGTGCACCGTGGCCCTGGGCTATCTGGACGGGGAGCTGCCCCCCCGGCCGGAGAAGAAGGACGGCGTGATCACCTGGCTGGGCTGAAAAGAATGAGGCGCCGGCCGGCAGAGCTTTCTCTGCCGGCCGGCGCCTTGTCATGCCGGGGATGGTGTCACAGCGCCACCAGCTCCAGCTTGTCGTTTTCCACCACGGCCTGGAGATGGGTGATGGGGGACATGTAGCTGTCGATGATGCGGGTGGCGATGGCATCCTCCAGCTCCCGCTGGATGAGCCGGCGCAGGTTCCGGGCACCGTAGGTCTGGGAGTAGGACTTTTTGGTGAGGTAGTCCAGCAGGTCGTCCCCGTACACGAAGGTGAGCCCCTTGTCGGCCAGGGTGCGGGTGAGCTCGTCCAGCATGATCCGGGCGATGGCCTTGAAGTTCTCCTCGGTGAGGTGGTTGAAGCAGATGATGTCGTCCACCCGGTTGATGAACTCGGGGCGGAGGAACTGCTGCAGGGCCTGCATGGCCTTTTCCTTGGTCTGCTGGTCCGCCGTGCGGTCGAAGCCCAGGGAGCCGCCCTTCTGGTCGCTGCCGGCGTTGGAGGTCATGACGATGACGGTGTTCTCGAAGTTGACCACCCGGCCGTGGGCGTCGGTGATGCGGCCGTCGTCCAGGATCTGGAGCAGGATGTTCAGCACGTCGGGGTGGGCCTTTTCGATCTCGTCGAAGAGGACCACCGAGTAGGGCTTGCGCCGGATCTTCTCGGTGAGCTGCCCGGCGTCGTCATAGCCCACGTAGCCCGGGGGCGAGCCGATCAGCCGGGAGACGGCGTGCTTCTCCATGAACTCGGACATGTCCAGCCGGATCAGGGACTCGGGGGTGTTGAACAGGTCGTTGGCCAGCTGCTTCACCAGCTCGGTCTTGCCCACGCCGGTGGAGCCCACGAAGATGAAGGAGACGGGCTTGCGCTTGGGGCTGATGCCCACCCGGCCCCGGCGGATGGCGGCGGCCACGGCGTGGACCGCCTCGTCCTGGCCCACGATATGTTGCTTGAGCCGCTCCTCCAGCTTGGCCAGCCGCTCGTACTCCTGCTCCTGGATCTGGGTGGCGGGGATCTTGGTCCACAGCTCGATGACCCGGGCCAGGTGCTCCACCGTCAGGGCGGGGCGCTCCATGTGGTCCAGGCCGTCCTTCTCCTGCTGGAGCTGGAGCTGCCGGCTGCGCAGCACGGCGAGCCGCTCATAGGCGGCGTCGCTGCCGTCGGCCACCATGGCCTCCCGCTCCCGGTCCAGGTCGGCCAGCTCTCGCTCCACCTCGGCCAGCCGGGCCAGCGACTTGTTGCGCAGGTTGACCTCGGAGCAGGCCTCGTCGATGAGGTCGATGGCCTTGTCGGGGAGGTAGCGGTCGGTGATATACCGCTCGCTCATGGTCACCGCCAGACGGCACATCTCGGGGGAGATGGTCACCCGGTGGTAGTTCTCGTAGTAGGGGGCGATGCCCCGGAGGATGTCCACCGCCTCGTCCACCGAGGGCTCCTCCACCATGACGGGCTGGAACCGGCGCTCCAGGGCGGCGTCCTTCTCGATATACTTGCGGTACTCGGTGAGGGTGGTGGCGCCGATGACCTGGATCTCCCCCCGGGAGAGGGCGGGCTTGAGGATGTTGGCGGCGTTCATGGAGCCCTCGGCGTCGCCGGCGCCCACGATGTTGTGGACCTCGTCGATGAC
>CALXCP010000112.1 GCA_944386845.1 uncultured Oscillospiraceae bacterium
GGGGCGGTCACCGTGGCCACCAACATGGCCGGCCGCGGCACCGACATCATGCTGGGCGGCAACGCCGAGTTCCTGGCCCGGGCCGACCTGCGGAAGGCGGGCATGAGCGACGAGCTCATCGCCGAGGCCACCGGCTACGCCGAGACCGACGACCAGGAGATCCTGGACGCCCGGCGGCAGTACGCCCAGGCCGAGGCCAAGTACAAGGCCGCCATCCAGGAGGAGGCCGACCAGGTCCGGGCGGCCGGCGGCCTGTTCATCCTGGGCACCGAGCGCCACGAGTCCCGGCGCATCGACAACCAGCTCCGGGGCCGCGCCGGCCGTCAGGGCGACCCGGGCGAGAGCCGGTTCTACCTCTCCCTGGAGGACGACATCCTGCGGCTGTACGGCTCGGAGCGGGTGCAGTCCCTCATGGACACCATGAAGATCGACGACGACACCCCCCTGGACGCCAAGTTCCTCTCCGGCCGGATCGAGAGCGCCCAGAAGCAGGTGGAGTCCCGCAATTTCCAGACCCGGAAGAACGTCCTGCAGTACGACGACGTCATGAACACCCAGCGGGAGGTCATCTACAAGCAGCGCCGGCAGGTGCTGGACGGCGAGGACCTGCAGCAGTCCATCCAGAACATGCTCCACACCGTCATCGAGCGGGCCATCCACGGCCACATGGGGGAGCAGAAGCACCTGTCCGCCGAGGACTTCCAGACCGCGGTGGAGCCCTTCCGCCACACCTTCCTGCCCCCCGACGAGCTGCGCTTCAGCGACGAGGAGCTCCAGCAGTACTCCGCCGAGCAGCTGGTGGACCTGGTGCTGGAGAAGGCCCGGGAGCGGTACGCCCAGAAGGAGGCCGAGATCGGAACCCCCCTCATGCGCGAGGTGGAGCGGGTGGTCATGCTCCGGGTGGTGGACGAGTACTGGATGGACCACATCGACGCCATGCAGGAGCTGCGCCAGGGCGTGGTGCTCCGGGCCTACGCCCAGAACGACCCCGTGGTGGCCTATAAAAAAGAGGGCTACGAGATGTTCGAGGACATGATCGCCGCCATCCAGGAGGAGACGGTGCGCCGGCTCTTCCTGGTCCGGGTCCAGAACAACAACGTCCAGCGGGAGCGGGTGGCCAAGGTCACCGGCGAGTCCGCCGGCGGCGACGGCACCGTGAAGCAGCAGCCCGTGAAGAAGGCCGTCAAGATCGGCCGCAACGACCCCTGCCCCTGCGGCAGCGGGCTGAAGTGGAAGAAGTGCACCTGCAAGGAGTATCACCCCGATCTGCAGTGAGGGACCCGGGGCCGTACAGGGGGCTCCGCCCCCTATGACCCCCGGGGGACCGGGGGAGTAGTCCCGCCCCGCATCGGGTGGTGTGTCGTGGAAACACCTACGGCGGTTTCGCCCGAGGGCGAGTGACTTTCTGGACCGGCAGAAAGTCACCAAAGACCGGTTCAAGGACCCATGGTCCTTGAAAATCCCCTTCCCCTCAAGGCCTGTACCTTGCCTGCCTCTCTTTTCGGCGCTTCGTGAGCCGACGCGGCCCGGTCCCGCCTGCTGCCGCCCGTGGGCAATCGAAGGACCGTCTGCCCCCAATGATGCGGCGCCTTGTGTGGGCAGTCACCGGGGCGTGGGAGACCATGCGAAGGGCGGCGGGGGCAAGCCCCCGCCCTACATGCTGCGGTTTCGCCGGAGCGTGGCCGGTGTCGGAGCTGTCCACCGCTGGGCGGCCACATGGGGCCGCCCCTACGGCAAATCCGGACCCGCCCCGACTCAGAAAATTCCTAATTCCTAACTCCTAATTCCTAATTTTCGTGAACTATCTCCACTCTCCACTCTTCACTCTCCACTCTCAACTGGAGGTCGCCATGTCCTTCACCCAACACGAAATCTCCGGTCTCGTCTTCCGCACCGCCGACGGTCTCTGTGCCGCCGGCGGCGCCGTCCACGCCTTTTCCACCCGGCTGGGCGGGGCGTCCGGCGGGATGTGGGCCTCTCTAAATCTCGGGGTCACCCGGGGGGACGACCCGGGGGCGGTGGAGGAGAACTACCGCCGCATCCGCTCCGCCATGGGGGGCGACCCCGCCGGCCCGCTGGTCAAGACCAGCCAGGTCCACGGGGACGTCATCCGGGCGGTGGGGCCGGAGGGGCCCTTCGCCGGTCTCCACGACCGGGAGCCCGAGTGCGACGGGCTCATCACCGACGTGCCGGGGGTGACCCTGGCCGTCTACTCCGCCGACTGCATCCCGGTGCTGCTGTACGACCCGGTCCGCCGGGTCATCGCCGCCGTCCACGCCGGCTGGCGGGGCACCGCCCTGGCCATCGCCGGCAGGGCGGCAGCGCGGATGGTCTCTGACTACGGCAGCAGCCCCGGGGACATCCGGGCCGCCATCGGCCCGGGCATCGGCCCCTGCTGCTTCGAGACCCACGGGGAGGTCCCCGCCGCCATGGAGGAGACCTACGGCCCGGCGGCCGCCCCCTTCCTGCGCCCGCTTTCCGGGGGCAAGTTCCGGGTGGACCTGGAGGGGCTCAACGCCCTGGCCCTGACCCGGGCGGGGGTGGACCCGGCCCGCATCGACACCGACGGGGACTGCACCATGTGCCTGCCCGAAAAATACTGGTCCCACCGGCGGCTGGGGGACCGACGGGGCAGCATGGCCGCCCTCATCCAGCTTCTTTGAGAGGGGGGACCGCCGTGAGACGCCGCCTTGCCCTGCTGTCCGCCCTGCTGCTGGCCCTGGCTCTGGCCGGGTGCGCCCCGGCGGCAGCGGACGACCCGGACCCCGCCCCGTCCCCCACCGGGACCGTCCAGCCCGCCCGGGTGCCCTTCTCCCTGCCCTGGTACCCCGGCGCCTCTCTCCACCCGGTGGAGAGCGCCAACCGCACCAACCTGACCCTGATGCCCCTGCTGTACGAGGGGCTGTTCCGGCTGGACCCCGCCTTTCAGCCCGAGAGCGTCCTCTGCCGGAGCTATACCGTCTCAGAGGACGGGCTCACCTGGACCTTCACCCTGCAAAGCGGGGTCACCTTCTCCGACGGCACCCCCCTCACCGCCCGGCACGCGGCGGACAGCATCCTGGCCGCCCGGGCCTCGGCCCGGTACGCCGCCCGGCTCTCCGGGGTCACCGGGGCCCAGGCCGCCGGCGAGCTGTCTCTCACCGTCACCCTGTCCGCCCCCAACGGGGCGCTGCCCGCCCTGCTGGACGTGCCCGTCTTTCTGGAGACGGAGGGGGGCGGCTGCCTGGGCACCGGCCCCTACGTCCTGACCCGGTCCGGGGAGGGGGACGCCCTCACCGCCCGGGAGGGCTGGTGGCAGGGGGAGACGGTCCCCGAGCAGACCATCCCCCTCACCGCCATGGAGCAGCCCGAGGACCTGGTCCACGCCTTTGACACCCGGGAGGTGGGGCTGGTCACCGCCGACCTCACCGGCACCGGCACGGCGGGCTTCTCCACCACCTATGAGGTGTGGGACTGCGACTCCACCGACTTCCTCTACCTGCTGTTCAACACCCGCTCGGGACCCTGCGCCGATTTGACGGTGCGGCTGGGGCTGAGCCGGGGGGTGGACCGGGACAGCATCGCCACCTCTCTCTTCGCCCGGCGGGTCAGCGGGGCGCTGCTCCCCGTCTCCCCCGCCAGCCCCCTGTACGACGGGGAGGTGGGCGCCGCCCTGGAGTACTCGGTGGACGCCATGGACCAGCTGCTGGGCCGCTGGGAGCAGAGCAGGCCGCTGACCTTCCTGGTGAACAGCGAAAACAGCTTCAAGGTCTCCGCCGCCCGGTTCCTGGCCGACCAGTGGGAGGGGGCCGGGGTGGAGGTCCGGGTGGAGGCCGTGGCCTGGGAGGAGTTCACCCGGCGGCTGGCCGCCGGCGACTTCGACCTGTGCCTGGCCGAGACCGTCCTCACCCCTGACTTTGACCTGACCCCCCTGCTGGGGACGGGGGGGAGCCTGAACTACGGCGGCTGGTCGGACGCCCGGACCGACCTGCTCCTGTCCCAGCTCCGGGCCGCCGGGGAGGAGGACCGCCCCGCCGCCGCCCGGGAGCTCTACCGGCACCTGACGGAGCAGGTCCCCATCACCCCCATCTGCTTCAAGCACCACTCGGTGCTCACTCAGTGGCAGGGGGTCACCGGCCTCACCCCAACCCAGAGCGACGCGTTCTACGGGCTGAGCTGGTCCGTTTCTTAAAGAGAGGAGACATGGACATGAGTGAAGTGTATCGCTGCTATGTGGAGAAAAAGGAGGGCTTCCGGCAGGAGGGGGACCGCCTGTGCCGGGAGCTGCGGGAGCAGCTGGGCCTGAGCGGGCTGCGCTGGGTCCGGGTGCTCAACCGGTACGACATCGAGGGGGTCACCCCGGAGCAGTACCGGGCCGCCCTGCCCACCGTGTTCTCCGAGCCCCAGGTGGACGAGTACCACCTGGAGCAGCTGCCCCCGGTGGAGGGCCCCCACCGCCGGCTGGCGGTGGAGCCCCTGCCCGGCCAGTACGACCAGCGGGCCGACTCCTGCGCCCAGTGCGTCCAGATGCTCACCGGCGGGGAGCGGCCCCTGGCCGCTTCCGCCCGGGTCTATCTGCTGGGGGGCGAGCTCACCGACGGGGAGCTGGACCGGGCCCGGCACTACCTCATCAACCCGGTGGAGTGCCGGGAGGCCGCCCCGGACAAGCCCGGGACCCTGGCGGGCAGCTACCCCGTCCCCGCCGACGTGGCGGTGCTGGACGGCTTCACCGCCCTGGACGAGGAGGGGCTGCGGGCGCTGCTGGGCTCCCTCGGCCTGGCCATGGACCTGGACGACCTGAAATTCCTGCAGGGCTACTTCCGGGACGAGGAACACCGGGACCCCACCATCACCGAGGTGCGGGTGGTGGACACCTACTGGTCCGACCACTGCCGCCACACCACCTTCTCCACCCACATCGACTCCGTGGACATCGCCGACCCGGAGGTCCGCGCCGCCTATGACCGCTATCTCAAGGCCCGGGTGGAGGTGTACGGCCCCGAGAAGGCCGCCCAGCGGCCCCGGACCCTCATGGACGTGGCCACCATCGGCACCAAGGTGCTGAAGAAGCGGGGGCTGCTCCCCGAGCTGGACGAGAGCGAGGAGATCAACGCCTGCTCCATCCACGTCCCCGCCCAGGTGGACGGCAAGGAGCAGGACTGGCTCCTGATGTTCAAAAATGAGACTCACAACCACCCCACTGAGATTGAGCCCTT
>CALXCP010000113.1 GCA_944386845.1 uncultured Oscillospiraceae bacterium
TGGCCGGACACGCCGTCATAGGTCACGTCCCACAGGGCCTCCTTGATGGCGGCGGGGTCGGCGGAGCCGGCGGCCTTGATGGCCTCCAGGGCCACGTAGTACACGTCATAGCCCATGGCGGTCACGGCGGAGATGGTGTCGTCGCCGCCGTTGGCGGTCATGGCGTCGGCGTTGGTGTTGATGTACTCCTTGATGCCGGCGTCGAAGTCAGGGTCGCCGCCCTCCTGATAGAAGGTGGACACGTACAGCTGCAGGTCGGTGCCCTGAGTGGCCTCCAGGACCTTGTTGTCGTCCAGGGTGTCGGAGCCCAGCATGGGGACGTCCACGCCCACGGTGGCGGCCTGAGACATGATCTGGGTGGCGTAGGCGATGGAGACGGGGGTGAAGATGACGTCGGCGCCCTCGTCCTTGGCCTTGTTCAGGTAAGAGGTGAAGTCAGAGTTGTTCTTGGGGAAGGAGTCCTTGATGACGGTGCCGCCGGCGGCGGTGAAGGCCTGCTCAAAGAAGGCGATCAGGCCCTGGTCATACTCGTTGCCCTGCTCGCCCAGGCAGTAGGCGGTGGTGGCGCCGAACTTGTCCATGGCGAAGTTGGCCAGGACGGTGCCCTGGAAGGGATCCAGGAAGCAGATGCGGAAGTAGTGGTCGTTGCCGGCGGTGACGTTGGGGTTGGTGCAGGTCACGCCGATGGCGGCCAGGCCGGCGTTCTTGAAGGTGTCGCTGGCGGCGATGGACACGCCGGAGCCGTAGGAGCCCAGCACCAGAGCCACGTCCTCACTCACCAGCTGAGAGGCGGCGGTGATGGCCTTGGAGGTGTCGGAGCCGTTGTCGGCGGGCACCAGCTGCACGGTGTACTCCACGCCGCCCACTTCCACGGTGGGGGTGATGGAGTTGGCGTACTGCATGCCCAGGTACTCCTTGTTGCCGCCGGAGGCGGAGTCGCCGGTCATGGGCTCGAACACGCCGATCTTGATGATGTTGTCGCCGGTGGAGCCGCCGTTGGTCTCCACGGCGCCGGGATCCTGAGAGCCGGTCTCGGCGGGGGTGTCGTTGCCGTTGCCGCAGGCGGCCAGGGCCAGCGACATGGACAGGGCCAGGATCAGAGCAAGAATTTTCTTCATGTTTCATATCCTCCCGAATATGTCCTCCGGCTGCCGCCGGAGTCAGTTTTAGTTGTCCTTGTACGGTAGACAGATGTACTCGAAACAACTATGCAAGTATTATACACGCTTTCCCGGAGAATTGCAAGAACATTTCACACAAAATGCGTTCCGGATCTCTGCCGCCTGTCAGCGAGGAGGGGCGCGGCCGTCGGCCGCGCCCCTCGCCGGTCTGCGGGCTGTCTCCCGCCGTTTTTGGTCCCATCCCGCGGCGATCTAAAAAAAGAGCCTCCTCAGCTCGGCTTTCATCTGCTCTCTCCGCTTTTCCATGAACTGCTCAAAATCAGCCAGCTCCCATGACACACCTTTGACATACTTGGCGTTCACCCGATTTTCTTCGATCCTCATCCACTCCTTCAGCGGACGATCCTGCTTGCTCTCATTTTCCCGCCCCGCAAGCATCTGGAGATTCGGCAGGGTATCCCGCATCTCCCGCCACCGCCTTTGCTGCTCCTCGCTGAGTGAAAATCCGCCCTGCTGCTGTGCCTCCTTCAGCCGGTCCTCCTCAAATGCCGCCCGCGGGTGCATGTGATCCTGGTGGAATTCTATACTGCCGTATTTTGCTTCCGGATACAGCAATGTCAGCAAAAGGTATGTTTTGGGCCCGATCGTATACTCCATCATCTGGTCCAGCTCTTCCTCGGTACAGGTCAGTTTCTGATCGCCCGAGATGCGCACGTCACGCAGGCTTTCCATGGAAAATCTTTTCTCTGGGCATTTCTTCAGCGCCTCACGGATGGCGCTGAGCGCCGTGTTCGTGGATGCGCCGAATATCCCTTTTACCTGCGCGATCACGAAGTACCTTTTCAGCTCAGCTCTGGAGTTCTTGTCCAAACGGCCCCCTGCCCGGTAAAGGACATAGATCATCGGGCATACCGCGTTGTAGGAGAGGATATTTTTCCCGCAAAAGCCCATCTCTCTCAGCATGCCCACCGTATCCCGGACCGCCTCCTCGATCCTGTCCCAGTTCTCCTCGATCCTCTTCACACGGTCCAGGGTGAGGTTCCCCACCTTCAGGGCGACCGGCATGTCCAAAACATAAAGGCAGGACCGGATGATGAGATCGCTGGAAAATTTGAACCCATCCTCCGCGCCATTCGCCTGGTTCACCTCTTTCAGCAGCTTGTCGATCTTCTCCCTGCCCTTCTCCCAATATGCCACGATGGTGGAAAAAAGCAGGTCGCCCCGGGACAGCACGGTCCCCCCGGAATTGATCCGCACGAAGATATCCAGTACCTCTCCTTTTCGCTTCTCCTTCACCTCGAAATAGCTGATGACCGCATCTTCATGGAACCGCTTCCACAGCGATTCGATATTTTGTTCCGCGACCGGATCCTGTCCCCAAGTTTTTTTCGCATCCTCTAGCTCCAGAGATGTGACGTTCACTATATCCTTGACCTTGCGCCATTGGGCGCCATCCGGCTGTGCTTTCACTTCACCTTCCGAAAAAAACCGAAAGCGGCGGTCGGCGGCGTTTTCTCCGTCCGTGTCGTCCTCGTCCTCTTCCGAGGGCTCCCACTGCGCGCTGCGCAGATCGAAGTACAGCTCTCTCTCCACGAAAGCCCGGTCGTTTTTCCGCCACTTCTTCTTTTCCTTCCTGCATATGCTCCCATAGAGCGCGAGGTACATCGCCGCCAGCCGCTGCTGTCCGTCCAGGACGATCCAAACATCCGCATCCCGCATCAGGTCAGCATCCGCGGTCCTGCTGTTCTGGCTGTTGTCCCGTTCGTGGAAGTTCTGGATGAATCCATACACAGGATACCCTTCCTGTTTCAGTTCCGCGCTTTTTACCTTCCAAAAAAGGAACGTTCCGATGGGGTATCCCCGCAGGATCGAGTCCATCAGCCGGACGATCTGCCTGTCGCTCCACACGAATTTCCGCTGGATCACGGGAAGGAACAAATTTTTATTGATCCTCCGTGCCGCATCCCAAATCGTCATGCTCTGATATCGGTCTTCCTGATACGGCATTTTATCCATCCCCCTTCTCCCGCTCCAGCAGGCAGACCGTCTCCACGTGCTTCGTCCGGGGGAAGAGGTCCACCCCCTGGGCCTTCACCGCCCGGTAGCCCAGCTCTCCCAGCCGCTTCACGTCCCGGGCCAGGGTGGCCGGGTCGCAGGAGACGTAGACGATGCGGCCGGGCCCCATGGCGGCCAGGATGGGGGGCACCTCCTCCCCCAGCCCCTTCCGGGGCGGGTCCACCACGATCACGTCGGGCCGGACCCCGTCGGCGGCCAGCCGGGCGGCCACCGCCCCCGCGTCCCCGCAGAAGAACTCCGCGTTTCCCACGCCGTTCCGGGCGGCGTTGCCCCTGGCGTCCCCGATGGCCTGGGGGACGAGCTCCGCCCCGATGACCCGGCCCGCCTCCTTTGCCAGAGCCAGGGAGATGGTCCCGATGCCGCAGTACAGGTCCAGCACCGTCTCCCCCCCGGTGAGCCCGGCGAAGTCCAGGGCAACCCCGTAGAGCTTTTCGGTCTGGGCCCGGTTGACCTGGAAAAACGAGGGCACCGACAGCCGGAAGGTCATGCCCCGCAGCTCCTCCTCCAGCCAGTCCCGGCCCCACAGGGTGCGGTACTCCGGCCCGAGGATGACGTTGGTGTCCTCCCGGTTCAGGTTCAGCACCACCCCCACCAGGCCGGGGCAGGCCGCCCGAAGAGCGTCCGTCAGCTCCTCCCCATAGGGCAGCCCCACGCTGTTCACCACCACGCAGGCCAGCACCTCCCCCGCCCGGCTGCTGCGCAGGTACAGGTGGCGCACCAGGCCGGTGCGGGTCCTCTCGTCATAGGGAGAGACGCCGTAGGCCGCCATCCACACCGTCAGCGCCCGGCGCAGGGCGGCGGCGGAGAGGGGCTGGAGCAGGCAGTCGTCCACCGGGATGACCTGGTGGCTCCGGGCCCGGTAGAAGCCCACCGCCGCCCCGCCTTCCGGGGCTGGCCCCACCGGGAACTGCACCTTGTTGCGGTAGCGGTCGGGCTCCTCCGCCCCCAGCACCGGGGGCAGGTCCAGCCTCACGCCCCCCACCCGCTCCAGGGCGTCGGCGATGCGCTGTCCCTTGGCCCGCAGCTCCTCGGCGTAGGTCATGTGCCGGAACTGGCAGCCCCCGCACTTTCCGAACGCCGGGCAGCCGGGGTCCACCCGCTCCGGCGACGGGCGCAGCAGCTCCGTCCCCCGGCCCCAGGCCACCGACTTCGTCACCTTCTCCAGCCGGACCCTCCAGCGCTCCCCGGCCACGGTGAAGGGGACGAAGACCACCCGGCCCTCCAGCCGGGCCACCCCCATCCCCTCGGCGGTGTAGCCGGTGATGTCCAGCTCACACACCGCGTTCTTCTTCCACTCTGTCACGGTCATCCCTCCCGGCGGCCTGTCTTACCCGTATCTTACCACGGCTCCCGCCCGCCGTAAATACCCGGCGGAGCCGGGAAGGCCGCGGATTTCCCGGGAAAGTTTACAAAATGCCCTTTTATCCCCGGGAGAGATGTGATATACTAAGTTGATTTTCGGGCCCCGCTCCGGGCGGGCGCCCCATTCTGACGCGAGGTGTATCAGAAAAATGGGTTTGATCCAAAAGCTGTTCGGCACCAGCTCCCAGCGGGAGCTGAAGTCCGTCTATCCCATCGTGGACAAGATCGAGGCGCTGGAGGAGGAGTATAAGGCCCTCACCGACCAGCAGCTCCAGGCCAAGACCCCGGAGTTCAAGGAGCGTCTGGCCGGCGGCGAGACGCTGGACGACATCCTGCCCGAGGCCTTCGCCGCCTGCCGGGAGGCCGCGTGGCGCGTGCTGGGCATGCGCCCCTACCGGGTGCAGCTGGTGGGCGGCATCATCCTGCACCAGGGCCGCATCGCCGAGATGAAGACCGGCGAGGGCAAGACCCTGGTGGCCACCCTGCCCGCCTACCTCAACGCCCTCACCGGCAAGGGGGTCCACATCGTCACCGTCAACGACTACCTGGCCAAGCGCGACAGCGAGTGGATGGGCAAGGTGTACCGCTTCATGGGCCT
>CALXCP010000114.1 GCA_944386845.1 uncultured Oscillospiraceae bacterium
CAGGCGGGTCTCCAGCTCGGGGTAGTAGTCGAAGTAGTCGTCCATGGCGGACTTGGCCCGGTTGGTGACGATGAGGATGTCCTCGATGCCGGCGGCCACCGCCTCCTCGATGATGTACTGGATCACCGGCTTGTCCACCATGGGGAGCATCTCCTTGGGGACGGTCTTGGTGGCGGGGAGCATCCGGGTGCCCAGCCCGGCGGCGGGGATGACGGCTTTTCTGACCTTCATGGAAGGGCCTCCTTTTCTGTTTTACAGCCGCGCCAGCCTCTGTTCGGGGACCAGGGCGCGCAGAGCGGCGATCCGGGGCAGCGCCTTCAGCAGCACGGTGCCCAGCACACAGCAGGCCACGGCCTCCCCGACCACGAAGGTCCACAGGTTCAGCCCGTAGGCCGCCCAGAAGGCGCCGTTGAGGGCCCCCGCCTGCGCCCAGGCCCACATGGGGGGCAGCAGCAGGGCGTTCATCACGATGGGGGGCAGGCCGGCCAGATACCACCGGGGCATTTTCATGGTCCAGAAGGCGGCGATGGCGGTGGCCACGGTGCCCACCACCATGTCGATGGGGCCATAGGGGGAGAGCACGTTGGTGATGAGGCACCCCAGGGCCAGCCCCGGCGCGGTGGCCGGGAAGAGAAAGGGCAGCACGGTGAGGGCCTCCCCCAGCCGGACCTGGACGGGCCCGAAGGTGAGCTGAAAGATGTTGCCGAAGTAGCACAGGACGAAGTAGACGGCCGCCACCATGGCGGCGAGGGTGAGTTCGCGGGTGGAAGATCTGCGCATGGGAAAAACCTCCATTTTGATATTTAGAGCACGGGCGCCACCGTGCAGCGGCGGAAGTCCCTTCCCCGGGAGCTGACGCGCAGCGCCCCCGGGCGGCATTCGTTCCGCCGGTTGGACCGGGTGTGGAAACCGGTCGAGGGTATTGTATCACGGGGCGGAGGGGATGTCAAAGGGAGAGTGAAGAGTGAAGAGCTGAAGCGCTCTGCGCTTCACCCCGTCCCCCCCTTGACATTTTCGGAAAAGGTGGTATATTATTAGCATATTCCAAAAACGGAGGGGAACGGCATGGCGCGGCCCAGAAAGTGCAGGCGGATCTGCCACATGCCTCCGGCGCGGGAGTTCCTCCCCGCGGGGGAGCCCGCGGGGGAGGTCCGGCTGACGCTGGACGAGGTGGAGTGCCTGCGCCTGCTGGACGTGGAGGGGCTGACTCAGGAGCAGTGCGCCGCCCAGATGGAGGTGGCCCGGGCCACGGCGGCGCTGATCTGCGCCGGCGCCCGGGCCAAGGTGGCCGACGCCCTGGCCCACGGGAAGGTCATCCGCATCCAGGGGGGCGAGGTGTCCCTGTGCCGGCACATGGGCCGCTGCTGCGGCCGGTGCGGCGGGGGATGCGCCCGCTGCCGGGAGCGGCCGTGCGGCCGGGACCTTCCAGATCAAGACGAAAGGAAGTCAGAAGGATGAAGATCGCAGTGACGTATGACAACGGACAGGTGTTCCAGCACTTCGGCCACACCCAGCAGTTCAAGGTGTACACCGTGGAGGACGGCAGGGTCACCGACAGCCGGGTGGTGGACACCGCCGGGCAGGGCCACGGGGCTCTGGCGGGCTTTCTGAACGGCGCGGGGGCGGACGCCCTCATCTGCGGCGGCATCGGCGGCGGCGCCCGCAACGCCCTGGCCCAGGCGGGCATCCAGCTCTACCCCGGGGTCACCGGCGGCGCCGACGAGGCGGTGGCCGCCCTGCTGGCGGGCAGGTTGGCCTACGACCCTGACACCATGTGCGCCCACCACCACGAGGGGGAGGACCACGACTGCGCCCACCATCAGGAGGGCGGCTGCCAGAACAGCGGGATCTGCCACGGCTGAGCCCGGCAAACACGGACAGAACAGGAAAAGCGGCGGGACCGTCCGGAGAGGACGGCCCCGCCGCTTCGCGTGAGCGGGGGAGAGTTACTTGGACAGCTTGACCACCCAGCCGTGGGGGTCGGGGAGGGTGCCCCACTGGATGCCGGTGAGGGTGTCGTACAGCTTCTGGGCCAGGGGGCCGATCTTGCCCCCGTTGACCACCACGTGCTTGTCCTCCCAGCCCATCTCGCCGATGGGGGAGATGACGGCGGCGGTGCCGGTGCCCCAGGCCTCCTTCAGGGCGCCGCTCTCGCCGGCCTCGAAGAGCTCCTGGGCGGAGAGCAGCCGCTCCTCCACCTTCAGTCCCCAGTCCCGCATCAGCTCGATGCAGGACTTCCGGGTGATGCCGGGCAGGACGGAGCCGGTGAGCTTGGGGGTGACCACCGTGTCGCCGATCTGGAACATGACGTTCATGGAGCCGACCTCTTCGATGTACTTGCGCTCCACGCCGTCCAGCCAGAGGACCTGGGCGTAGCCGTGCTCCTCGGCCAGCTCGCCAGCCCGGATGGAGGCGGCGTAGTTGCCGCCGCACTTGGTGTAGCCGGTGCCGCCCCGGACGGCCCGGACGTCGTGGCTCTCCACATAGATCTTCACCGGGTCGATGCCCTCAGCGTAGTAGGCGCCCACCGGGCAGGTGATGATGCAGAAGATGTAGTCGTGGGCGGCGTGGACCCCCAGGGAGGGGGTGGTGGCGATGATGAAGGGGCGGATGTACAGGGAGGTGCCCGGCTGATCGGGGACCCAGTCGGCCTCCACCTCCACCAGCTGCTCCACGGCGGAGACGAACACGTCCTCCGGGAGCTGAGGGATGCACATCCGGTCGCAGGAGGAGTTGATGCGGCGGGCGTTCTCGATGGGGCGGAAGAGCTGCACGCCGCCCTTGGGATCGCGATAGGCCTTCAGGCCCTCGAAGACCTCCTGGGCGTAGTGGAACACCATGGCGGAGGGCTCCAGCTGGAAGGGGGCGTAGGGGACGATGCGCCCGTCGTGCCAGCCCTGGCCGGCGGTGTAGTCCATGACGAACATGTGGTCGGTGAAGGTCTTGCCGAAGACCAGGGTGCTGGGGTCGGGCTTGGGTTTCAGGACCGCGGCGCGGGTGACAGGGAATTTCATGACAGCTTGCCTCCTTGGGCCGGCCGGCGCGGCCGGGGGCCCCGTGTTGATTTTGAAGTGTGGATGCGGGGTTCTGTATCATCCTATTATAGTCGTTCCCCTTTTTCCGCGCAATAGCTTTTCCCGGTCAGAATGCACAAAAATCGGAGGAAGCTGGTCCCCGGACGGCAGAGGGCGGGCGCCCCTCAGTACTTCTTTTCATAGTACCGGTCGGCGGCCAGCAGGATGACGAACATCAGGATCACCACGGCGCACAGGGTGAGGGCCACCGCCAGCCACAGGGCGTTCCGGGTGAAGCCGTAACCCAGCAGGGACAGCACGGCCCCGGCGAACAGCAGGCCGTTGAGGATGCGCAGGGTCAGGTGGCCGCTCTGGGTGGCGATGAACAGGGCCCGCTCATCCGTCTTGACGCCCATCTCCTCCTCCAGGCTCTTCCGGGAGAAGGCCAGATAGAGCTCCGCCGCCCCCAGGGCGGCCAGGATGGCGGCCCCGATCAGATGGCGGAGAGAGGCCCCACGCACCAGTGAGAACACCACCACTCCGGCCGTTAGAGCCCAGCACAGCAGACCGGTGAAAAAGGGCCGGTGATGTCGGATCTTCATGATTCATTCCTCGCTTTCAGCAGTGCCGCCATGTCGGCGGGCATGGGGGCGGTAAAGTTCAAGTCCTGTCCGGTGATGGGGTGGCGCAGGGACAGCTTCCAGGAGTGAAGGGCGGGCCGCGGGATCAGCGCCCGGTCCTCCTCCCCGTACAGAAAGTCCCCGATCAGCGGGTGGCCGATGTGGGCCAGGTGGACCCGGATCTGGTGGGTGCGGCCGGTGTCCAGCTCCAGCCGCAGCAGGGCCCGTTCCCCCCGGACCGCCAGCGTCTCATACCGGGTCCGGGCGGGCAGGCCGTCCGGCCGGACGGCCCGGCGGATCAGGGAGCCCTCCGCCGGCCCGATGGGGGCGTCGATGGCCCCGGCGGCGGGCTCCGGCGCTCCCCGGCACACCGCCAGGTATCGCCGCCGGAAGTCCCCGGTGTGGAGCTGACGGCGGAGCACGTCCTGGGCGTGGGGGTGCTTGGCCGCCACCAGCAGTCCCGTGGTCCCCCGGTCCAGCCGGTGGACGGGGTGAAAGTCGGCCTCCTCCCCCTCCATATCGTAATGAAAGAGCAAAAAATTACCCAACGTATCGTCATAGTGCCCCGGCCCCGGGTGGACGGACACCCCGGCGGCCTTGTTCACCACCACGATGTCCTGGTCCTCATACGCGATGTCCAGCGGCCCCGGGGCGGGGACCACCCCGCTGCGGCGCACCGGGTCGGACAGCCGGGCGGAGAGCACCTGCCCCGCCCGGGGGCGGCAGTCGGCGTTCACCCGTGTCCCGTCCAGCAGAATGCCGTCGGGCAGCCACTTGATCCGGCGGATCACCGTCCCGGACAGGCCCAGCTGATGCTTCAGCAGCGACCACACCTTCCGCCCCGCCAGCTCCGGGGGGACGGTGAACTCCAGATAGCGGCTCACAGCTTTTTGGACCAGCGGTGGATGTGGAGCATGTAGAAGGCGCAGTGCAGGACGATCACCGCCGGGCACAGCACCATCCACAGCAGCTCCCCCTGCATTAGGGCGATGACGAAGGGGACCCATAAAAGATACAGGGACCAGTACCAGCAGTCATAGGCGGCATGGCACCGGATGGCCACGCTGCGCTCGTCCCGCTCGGCCCGCTCCACCTCCTTCCGCTCCTCCGGGGTCATGCCCCGCATGAG
>CALXCP010000115.1 GCA_944386845.1 uncultured Oscillospiraceae bacterium
CCCAACCTGTGCCCCCATTTCCACCTCTCCCTGCAGTCGGGCTGCGACACCGTGCTGGCCCGAATGGGCCGGAAATACGATCCCGAGCGGTATTATGAGAGCGGAAAATTACTAAGAGGATACTTCCCCGACCCCGGGCTCACCACCGACCTCATCGTGGGCTTCCCCGGGGAGACCGAGGAGGAGTTTGGCCGCTCCCTCGCCTTCGCGGAGCGGTGCGCCCTCTCCGCCATGCACGTGTTCCCCTACTCGGTCCGGCCGGGCACCCCGGCGGCCGCCATGGAGCAGGTCCCCGGCCCCGTGAAGGAGGACCGGGCCCGCCGGGCGGGGGAGCTGGCCCGCCGGCTCCGGGCGGCCCGGCTGGCCGCCCGGGCGGGGCAGGAGGCGGAGGTCCTCTTCGAGGAGCGCCGGGAGGACGGTCTCTGGTACGGCCACACCCCCGACTATCTCCTGGTGGCCGCGGAGGGGCAGGGGGAGGACCTTCACAACGGGCTGCGCCGGGTGCTGCTGACACAGCCCCGGGGAGAGGCGCTGCTGGGGCGAATTTTGCCTTGCGCCCCGGCGGAAAATCAGGTAAACTGAGGGCAGAGCCCGTGAGAACAGAAAAAGGAGCGAGAATGACATGGAGACATTCATCGAAGCGCTGAAAAAGCTGAAGGAGGGCGACGTGTGCTTCGCCCACAGCGACCACAACCCCGCCCACTTCGACGACGCCGTCCGCCACGACCTGGCCGACCACGGCCAGCACCCCTACGCCGCCGTCATCACCTGCGGCGACTCCCGGGTCCCCCCGGAGCACATCTTCTCGGTGGGGCTGGGCAGCCTGTTCGTCATCCGCAACGCCGGCAACGTCATCGGCCCCTTTGAGCTGGGCTCGGCGGAGTACGCGGCGGAGCACCTAAACGTCCCCCTGATCCTGGTGCTGGGGCACACCCACTGCGGCGCGGTGGAGTCCACCCTGGCCGGCGGGGCCGAGGGCCACATCAAGGAGATCACCGACGAGGTCCGCCGGGCCATCGGCGACGAGACCGACCCCCGGAAGTGCGAGTGGCTCAACGCCCGGCACAGTGTCAAGGTCCTCCGGGGCAGCGAGATCCTCTCCCGGATGGAGGCGGAGGGCAAGGTGCGCATCCTGGCCGCCATCTACGACATCGAGACCGGCGAGGTCACCTTCGACGAGGAGATCTGAGCCGAAACACAGCAGGCGCGGGGCCCGGACGGGCCCCGCGCCTGTTTCGTGCGGCTCAGATATAGTAGACGTAGTTCTCCTTTCGGGGGTCGGCCTCGGGGGCCGGGCCGTCGGGATAGCCCAGGATGCAGTTGGCGATGCCCTCGTACTCCCCCTCCACGCCCAGGGAGCGCAGCAGCTCCTGCCACTCGGGCCGCTCAAACACCTGCCGGGCCCGGTTGATCCAGCAGCTGCCCAGCCCCAGGGCGTGGGCGGCCAGCATCAGGTTGGCCATCACCAGGCTCCCGTCGTAGACGTGGTTGGGCTTGGACTTGTCGGCCAGCACCACCAGCACCACGGGAGCGCCGTGGAAGGGGTCCTCCCCCTCCTTGTCCGTGAACTCGGCGTTGGCCCGGGCCAGCCTGTCCCGGATCTCCTTGTCGGTGATGGCCAGGATGATCGGGGACTGCATCCCTCTGGCCGTGGGGGCGTAGGTGCCCGCCAGGACCACCTGGTCGATGAGCTCCCGGGGCACGGGATCGGGCTTGTACTGCCGGATGCTCCGGCGGGTGAGGATGTTCTGCATGGTCTCGTTCATGGCAAAGGCCCTCCTTTTATCTCGCGGGTGGATCTTCCGTGCCCCCAGTATACCCCATCCGGCGGTGGAGCGCAAGGGGGAGCGGCTCCCCGCGCTTCGCGCCCGGCCCTTGCCCTCCCGCCCCCGCTGTGGTACAATGTCAACAGCTACCGCACAAGCGCGGCAGGATACCATGTCTCCGGCGGCCCCGGAAAAGCGGGGCCGGATATGACGAGCCGGGCCGCTGCCCGGGGGAGGACGCGCCATGAGCTACGCCGATCAGGTGTTCATCGACAACTGCAAGGAGATCCTGAGCCACGGGGTGTGGGACACCGACCTGTCCGTCCGCCCCCGGTGGGAGGACGGGACCCCCGCCCACACCGTCAAGAAATTCGGCCTGGTGAACCGCTACGACCTGCGGGAGGAGTTCCCCGTCATCACCGTCCGGAAGCAGTACCTCAGATCCGCGGTGGACGAGCTTTTGTGGATCTGGCAGAAGAAGAGCAACAATATCCGCGACCTGCACTCCCACATCTGGGACGCCTGGGCCGACGAAAACGGCTCCATCGGCAAGGCCTACGGCTATCAGCTGGGGGTGAAGCACCGCTACCCCGAGGGGGAGATGGACCAGGTGGACCGGGTGCTCTGGTCGCTGAAGCACGACCCCGCCTCCCGCCGCATCCTCACCAGCCTCTACAACCACCACGACCTGAGCGAGATGGCCCTGTACCCCTGCGCCTGGTCGGTGACCTTCAACGTCAGCGGCAGGACCCTCAACGCCATTCTGAACCAGCGCTCCCAGGACATGCTCACCGCCAACGGCTGGAACGTGATGCAGTACGCCGCCCTGGTCCACATGCTGGCCCAGGTGTCCGGCCTGGTGCCCGGGGAGCTGGTCCACGTCATCGCCGACGCGCATATCTACGACCGCCACGTCCCCATCGTGGAGGAGCTCATCGCCCGGAAGCCCTATGACGCCCCCGCCTTCTGGATGGACCCGGCGGTCACCGACTTCTACGCCTTCACCCGGGACCACTTCCGGCTGGAGGGCTATCAGGCCCACCCGCTGGACGCGCCCATCCCGGTGGCGGTCTGACGGCTGGAGGTGCTTTGATGAAGCTGATCGCGGCGGTGGACCAAAACTGGGCCATCGGAAAGGGCGGGGACCAGCTGTGCTACATCCCCGCCGATCTGAAGCGCTTTCAGGCGCTGACCACCGGCCACCCGGTGATCCTGGGCCGGAAGACGCTGGCCACCTTCCCCGGAGGGCGGCCTCTGAAAAACCGGCGCAATCTGGTCCTCTCCCGGGACCCCGCCTTCGCCCCGGAGGGGGCCGAGGTGTTCCGGGACCTGGACAGCCTGCGCGCCAGCGCCCCGGAGGACTCCTTCGTCATCGGGGGCGCCAGCGTCTACGCCGCCCTGCTGGACGCCTGCGACACCGCCTACATCACCAAGCTCGGCCGGGCCTGGCCGGGGGCCGACGCCTTTTTCCCCAACCTGGACGAGCTGCCCCAGTGGGAGGTCGCCGAGGAGGCACCCCCCTTGGAGCATGAGGGGCTGCCCTTCCGCTACGTGACCTACCGGAGGAGGGCTTGAGCGTGTATCTGGACGACATCCGGGACTTCGTCCCCCAAAACGAGCAGGAGGAGGCCGACCGGGCCATGATGCTGGAGTATGTCCGCCTCTTCCCCGACACCATCCTCACCCGGGACAACCGCATCGCCCACATCACCGCCTCGGGCTTCATCGTGAACCGGGACGCCTCGAAGGTCCTCATGGCCCACCACAACATCTACAAGGTGTGGGCCTGGACGGGCGGCCACGCCGACGGGGAGGGCGACCTGCTCTCCGTGGCCCTGCGGGAGGCCCGGGAGGAGACGGGGGTCCGGCATATCCGCCCCCTGTCCGACCGCGCCGCCTCGCTGGAGATCCTTCCCGTCTGGGGCCATGTGAAGCGGGGGCGGTTCGTCCCCAGCCATCAGCACCTCAACGTGTCCTATCTCCTGCAGGCCGACGACCGCGACCCCCTCACCGTCCGGGAGGGGGAGAACACCGGCGTGGCCTGGCTCCCCGCCGACCGGCTCACCGAGCTGACCAACGAGTGGGAGATGGACCCCGTCTATCTCAAGCTCCTCGCCCGCGCCCGGGCCCTGCTCTGACCACCTGTGACACCGCCACACACAAAAGCGCCCGCCCCGTTCCCGGGGCGGGCGCTCCTTTGCCAGTTGCTCTTACACCAGCTGGACGATGGCCATCTCGGCGGCGTCGCCGCGGCGGGGGCCGATGCGCACCACGCGGGTGTAGCCGCCGTTGCGGTCGGCGTACTTGGGTCCGATCTCGTCAAACAGCTTCTTGGCCACATCCTCCTTGGTGAGGAAGGACAGGGCCTGGCGGTAATTGGCCAGGTCGCTGTGCTTGGCCAGGGTGATCATCTTCTCGGTGAGAGGGGCGACCTCCTTGGCACGGGTGACAGTGGTCTTGATCTGGCCGTTCTCCAGCAGGTAGGTGACCATGGCCCGCAGCATGGCGCGGCGCTGGTCGGTGGGACGGCCCAGTTTCCGGTACTGAGACATTTCACGCAGCTCCTTTCGGATGTTCGCACAGCGAACTCCTGTAAAATTCGTCCTGGACGGGCGCCGGGCGCCCGGTCCCGAAGGCGTCCCCCGCGGGGGCATCGGGCCTCGGCCCGTATCCGGCGGGGATCGTTACTTGCCGCCGGACTGCCTTCTGTCAGTCGCTCTCGCTGGCCAGGGACAGACCCATCATGGCCAGCTTGTTCTCCACCTCTTCCAGGCTCTTGCGGCCCAGGTTGCGCACCTTCATCATCTCGTCCTCCGTCTTGGAGATCAGGTCCTCCACGGTGTTGATGTTGGCCCGCTTGAGGCAGTTGAAGGA
>CALXCP010000116.1 GCA_944386845.1 uncultured Oscillospiraceae bacterium
CGGTCGGGGTTGGTGATGGCCTGGCGCTTGGCCACCTGGCCCACCATGCGCTCGCCGTCCTTGGAGAAGGCCACCACCGACGGGGTGGTGCGGTTGCCCTCCGCGTTGGGGATGACGACGGCCTCGCCGCCCTCCATCACCGCCACGCAGCTGTTGGTGGTTCCCAAATCGATACCAATGATCTTGGACATAAATCAATTCCTCCAGTTTAATAAATCGTTTTGATCGTGATCGCTATGATAAATTAGGAATTATGAATTAGAAGTTAGGAATCGTGGGATCCGACCAGGGCCGGATGTTTGCAGATCGTTTCGCCTCTGGCGAAACGCCGCGATTTCTCATTCCTAATTTCTCATTCCTAATTAGTTCGCTACTTTCACCATGGCGCAGCGGATGACCTTGTCGCCCAGCCTGAAGCCGGCCTGAAAGACCTCGGCCACGGTGTTCTCCCCGAGATTTTCGTCCTCCACGTGCATCACGGCGTTGTGGACGTTGGGGTCGAAGGGGGCGCCCAGGGCCTCGATCTGCTCCACCCCCAGCTTTTTGAGCACCTCGTTGAGCTGGTTCATGGTCATCTCCACGCCCTTTTTATAGGCCTCGTCCGCCGTCTCCTGCCGGATGGCCCGCTCCAGGTTGTCGTACACCGGGAGAAAGGCCGCCACGGTGTCCGCCTTGGCCTCCGACCACAGGGCCTCCTTCTCCTTCTGGCTGCGCTTGCGGAAGTTGTCGTACTCCGCCGCCAGCCGCAGGTACCGGTCCTGCTGGGCCGCGATGGTCTCCTCCGGGCTGGGCCCGGTCCCGGCCTGCTCCTCCTTGGGCTGCTCGGGCTCGGGCTGCTGCCCGGTCTCGGCCTCCGCCTGGGGAGCGGTCTCCGGGGCGGGGTCCTGCTCCGGGACCTGCTGTTCCTTCTTGTCCTTCTTATCGCTCATGTCACGCATTGCCTCCTGATCCGTCGTCGGTCGTCTTGTCCTGCCCGGCGGGCGGCAGCTCCTGGCCGAAGAGGTGGCTGAGCCCCTCCGCCACGCAGGACAGCTTGGCCGCCACCCTGGCGTAATCCATCCGGGTGGGGCCCACCACGCCGATGACCCCCTTCATGCCGTCCCCGATGTCGTAGCTGGCCAGCACCACGCTGGTGTCCTTGAGCTCCTCGGCCACGTTCTCCGGGCCGATGAGGATGCGGGTGTTGTCCTCCCCCATGGCGGGTATGGGCAGGGAGCTGAGCTTGGGGGCGTCGGCCAGATAGCTCATGAGCTTCTGGGCCTTGCCCACGTCCTGGTACTCCGGGTGCTCCAGCAGGTGGCTGGCCCCGGCGGTGTACACCGAGCGGTTCTCCAGGTCCTCCAGGCACTCCATGGCGAAGGAGACCACGATGGAGATCAGCCCGTAGGAGCTGCCGGCGGCGTGCTCCGCCACCCGCATCAGCTCGGGGGTGAGCTCCTCCAGCGTCTTGCCGGTGAAGGCGGTGTTCAGCAGGGTGGTGAGCATCTGCAGCTGTTCCACCGTCAGGTCGTTGGGCAGGCGGAAGAGCTTGTTGCGCACCTGGCGGGAGTCGGTCATGATCACCGCGATGAAGGAGTTGTTGTCCACCAGGATCAGGTCGAACCGGCTGACCACCACCCGGCCCGTGCCGCCGGTGAGGGCGAAGGCGGGGTAGTTGGTGAGCTGGGAGACCATCTTGCCCGCCTGGTCGATGACCCGGTCCAGCTCCTGCATCTTGGTGTGCAGGGCCTGGTTGATCTGCCGGGTCTCCTCCAGGGAGAGGCGCTGCTCCTCCATGAGCTCGTTGACGTACAGCCGGTAGCCCCTGGGAGAGGGGACCCGCCCCGCCGAGGTGTGGGGCTTCTCCAGATAGCCCAGCTCCTCCAGGTCGGCCATCTCGTTGCGGATGGTGGCCGAGGAGAGCTCCAGCTTGGCGGAGATGGCCTTGGAACCCACCGGCTCGGCGGTGGCGATATAGTCCTCCACGATGATGCGGAGGATGCGCTTTTTCCGTTCCGTCAGCTCCATGGCAGTCACTTCCGAAAGAGTTTAGCACTCATTATCCCTGAGTGCTAACGATAATGTACCACCGCCCCGGGGGATTGTCAATAGGCAGGTTGTAAATTAAATGTGAACAGTCGAAAAGTTTTTCCGGCGGGCCTCCGGGTGCCAGTTTCTGCGCCTCGCCGTCGTCGGGTGCGAAGGCCCTCCGGCGCCGGCCCGGTTGACTTTCCCCCGCCGGGCGGCTACAATAGGGGGGTCCGCGCGGCCTTCGGCCGCGCCTCCCACACACTGTCCGCGCCGGCAGCGCCGGCGCTTCGAGAAAGGCGGAGCAGCCATGGAACACCACTATCTGGACTGGGCGGCCACCACTCCGGTGCGGCCCGAGGCGGCGGCCGCCGCCCTTGAGGTCATGACGGAGGGCTACGGAAACCCCTCCTCCGGTCACGAGCCGGGCCGGCAGGCCGCCCGGCGGCTCCGGGAGGACCGGGAGGCGGTGGCCGCCGCCCTGGGGGCCCGGCCCGAGGAGGTCCTCTTCACCTCCTGCGGCACCGAGAGCGACAACTGGGCCATCCGCGCCGCCCTGCAGGCGGGACGGCACCGGGGAAAGCACATCGTCACCACCGCCATCGAGCACGCCGCCGTCCGGGAGCCCATCCGGGCCCTGGAGCGGGAGGGGTACGAGGTCACCTGGCTCAGGCCCGACTCCGCCGGCCATATCGACCCGGCCCAGGCAGCCGCCGCCCTGCGGGAGGACACGGTGCTGGTGTCCATGATGCTGGTGAACAACGAGCTGGGCACTCTCCTGCCCGTGGCCGAGGCCGCCCGGGCCATCCGGGCGGCCGGGTGCCCCGCCCTGCTCCACTGCGACGCGGTGCAGGGCTTTCTCAAGACCCCCTTCACCCCCGGGGGACTGGGGGTGGACCTGCTGTCCGTCTCGGGCCACAAGATCGGCGCCCCCAAGGGGGTGGGGGCCCTGTACGTCCGCCGGGGGCTGAAGCTCTCCCCCCTGATGCTGGGGGGCGGGCAGGAGGGCGGCCTGCGCCCGGGCACCGAGGCCACCACCCAGATCGCCGCCTTCGCCGCCGCCGCCCGGGCAGGCCGGGCTTCCCTGGAGGCCGACCTGGCCGCCGCGGCCAGGCGGAAGGAGGAGGCCCTGACCGCCCTCACCGCCGCCCTGCCCGAGCTGAGGGTCATCTCCCCCGGCGACGTGCCCCACATCTTCGCCGTCACCCTGCCGGGGTACAAGAGCGAGGTGCTGGTGCGCTTCCTCAGCGACCGGGGGGTGTATCTCTCCTCGGGCTCCGCCTGCCACCGGGGGAAGCACAGCCACGTCTTCGCCGCCCTCGGCCTGCCCAAGAGCTGGCTGGACGGGGCGCTGCGGATCAGCCTCTCCCCCCGCACCTCTCCCGACGACCTGGCCGCCCTGGTCCAGGGGCTAACCGCCGCCCGGGAGCAGCTCTTCTCCACCCTGTCCTGAATCCCGCCGTGAAAGGGGTGAGCCCGTGCTCTCCTTCCTGAAGCAGGAGCCCGGCTTCTACCGCATGACCGCCGCCCTGGCCTTCCCCATCATCATGCAGAACCTCATCACCAACGCCCTGGGCATGGTGGACACCTTCATGGTGGGGGTGCTGGGGGAGCGGGCCATGGCCGCCGTCACCCTGGCCAACGTGCCCGTCTTCGTGGTCACCCTGCTGATCTTCGGGGTGCAGAGCGGCTGCTCCGTGCTCATGAGCCAGTACTGGGGCCGGGGGGACACCGGGGCCATCAACCGGGTCATCGGCGTGGGCTGCTACATCGCGGGCAGCATCTGTCTGCTCTTCGCCTGCGTCATGTTCTTCTTCCCTGTCCCCTTCATCGGCCTGTTCTCCAACAACGACGCGCTGGTGGAGCTGGCCGCCGAGTACGCCCGCATCGTGGGCTTCTCCTACGTCTTCAACGGCCTCACCGAGGTCTATATCAGCGCCCAGCGCAGCATGGGCAGCCCCGCGGTGGGCATGTACGTGCTGGCCGTCTCCATGTGCGCCAACACCTTCCTCAACTGGGTGTTCATCTTCGGCAACCTCGGGGCCCCCCGGCTGGAGGTGGCGGGGGCGGCGCTGGCCACCCTGCTCTCCCGGGTGCTGGAGTTCGCCATCATCCTGATCTACGCCCTGCGCTGCCGGCACTTCCGGCTGGACTTCTCCCTGCTGCTGCGCCCCGGCGCGGCCATCCTCCGGAAGTACGTGCGCTACTCCACCCCCGTCATGCTCAACGAGACCATGTGGGGGCTGGGCACCGCCATGTACACCACCATCATGGGCCACATGGAGGACAGCCAGTC
>CALXCP010000117.1 GCA_944386845.1 uncultured Oscillospiraceae bacterium
CTGGTCGAAGTCGCCGCCGCCCTTGACCTGGGACTCGTAGATCTCCTGGTAGATGGCGTTGGACTTGAGCAGGTTCTCATGGGTGTCGAAGGCGTCCACCCGCCCGTCGTCCAGCACCAGGATGCGGTCGGCGTCCTGGACGCTGGAGATGCGCTGGGCGATGATGATCTTGGTGGTGCCGGGGATCTCCCGGGCGAAGGCCGCCCGGATCTTGGCGTCGGTGGCGGTGTCCACGGCGGAGGTGGAGTCGTCCAGGATGAGCACCTTGGGCTTTTTCAGCAGGGCCCGGGCGATGCACAGGCGCTGCTTCTGCCCGCCGGAGACGTTGCTGCCCCCCCGCTCGATCCGGGTATCGTACCCGTCGGGGAAGCGGTCGATGAACTCGTCGGCACAGGCGGCCCGGCAGGCCTCCCGGCACTCCTCCAGGGTGGCGTCCGGCTTGCCCCAGCGCAGGTTCTCCAAAATGGTGCCTGAGAAGAGGGTGTTCTTCTGCAGCACCACCGACACCTGGTGGCGCAGGGCCTCCATGTCGTACCGGCGCACGTCCAGGCCGCCCACCCTCACAGTGCCCTCGGTGACGTCGTAGAGCCGGCAGATCAGGTTCACCAGGCTGCTCTTGCCGCTGCCGGTGCCCCCGATGACGCCGATGGTCTCCCCCGACTTGATGTGCAGGTCGATGTCGCTCAGGGCGTTCTCGCCGGAGCCGTGCTTGTAGGAGAAGCTCACGTGGTCGAAGTCGATGGACCCGTCGGCCACGTCGAACACCGGGTCCTCGGGGTCCTTCAGGTCGGGGACCTCGTCCAGCACCTGCCCGATGCGGCGGATGCTGGCCATGGACATGGAGATCATCACCACGATCATGGAGAGCATCATCAGGCTCATCAGCAGGCTCATGACATAGCTGAACAGGCTGGTCAGGTCGCCGGTGGACATCTCGCCCATGACGATGGTCTGGGCCCCCAGCCAGGAGATCATGATGATGCAGAAGTACACCGCCACCATCATGGCCGGGTTGTTGAAGGCCAGCAGGCCCTCCGCCTTCACCGACAGGCGGTAGAGGTTGCCGGAGGCCTTGGCGAACTTCCCGTCCTCGTGCCCCTCCCGGACGAAGGCCTTCACCACCCGGATGGCGGACACGTTCTCCTGGACGCTGGCGTTCAGGTCGTCGTAGCGCTGGAACACCTCGGTGAAGATGCGCATGGTGATCACCATGATGACCCCCAGCACCACGATCAGGAAGACCACCGCGATGAGGAAGGTCAGGCTCAGCTTCGCGCTGATGTAGACGCACATGATGAAGCTGAAGACCAGGTTCAGCGGCGCCCGCACCGCCACCCGGATGATCATCATGAAGGCGTTCTGCACGTTGGTGATGTCGGTGGTCATCCGGGTCACCAGGCCGGGGACGCTGAACTTGTCGATGTTGGAGAAGGAGAAGGTCTGGATGTTGCCGTAGATGGCCTCCCGCAGGTTGGCGGCAAAGCCCGCCGACGCGCTGGAGGCGAATTTTCCCGCCACCGCGCCGAACACCAGGCTCAGCATGGCCATGACCACCATCAGCGCCCCGTACCGGTAGACCACCGGCAGCTGGGCCTTCTCCAGCCCCTGGTCGATGATGATGGCGGTGATGAAGGGCAGCAGGATCTCCATCACCACCTCCAGTGTCGTCAGGCCGATACAGAGGTAGGTGTCCCTCTTGTATTGGCCCAGCTGACGCAGTACTGTTCTCACGTGTCAGATACCTCCTTGCACTCGCACTGTCTCCACGCGGAGAGATTCCGCAGCATCTTCTTCTGCAGCCGGTCCATGGCGGCCAGCTCCTCCTGGGTGAAGCCGTCGTACAGCCGGTCCTGGATCTCCATCAGGGCGCGGTCCAGGACCTCCCGGACCTGCTCCCCCTTCCCGGTGCCGAAGAGCAGCTTGCGCCGGTCGTCCCCCGCGCAGGGCTCCACCCGCATGTAGCCCTTCTCCCGCAGCCGCTTGGCCAGCCCGCACAGGGCGGCCATGGAGTACCCGAACTCCCGGTGGATCTCGGTGAGGGAGGTCCCCCGATCCGAGTGGTCCAGGATGTACAGCAGCATCTTGGCCTGCATGGCGGTCAGGCCCAGCCGGGCCATGGCCCGGTTGGCGGCCCGCTCCATCTGGATGCCAATCTGCCGGTCGTCCCGGACCATGGCGTCCCGGTCCACCCCCATGATATCCCTCCTCCTCTCCAGTCGCTTCACGCCTGAATCATTCACGCATTTACTTTTATACCACAAACCCTCTTGCAAGGGAAATTCAAATTTGCTATATTTTATAAAGGATGTTTATCGCTTTTCTGCATCACACGAACTTTTTCGCAGGGGAGGGTCTTTTTTGAACACCACACAGCTGGAGTGCTTCCTGGCGGTGGCCAACCATCTGAATTTCTCCCGGGCGGCGGAGCAGCTGCGCATCACCCAGCCGGCGGTGAGCCACCAGATCCGCACTCTGGAGGACGAGCTGGGGGTCAAGCTGTTCCACCGCACCAGCAAAAACGTCCGCCTCACCCCGGAGGGCTTCCAGTTCACCCAGTACGCCGGGGAGATCCTGAAGCTGGCCGGCCTGTCCCGCACCCGGGTGCGGGATCTCCGGGCCGCCACCCCCGCCCGGCTGGGCATCGGCTGCCGCAGCACCCTGGAGCTGCGGCTGCTCCTGCCCGCCCTGCGGGCCATGCGGGAGGAGGAGCGGCCCCCCCTCCCCCTGCTGCGGCTCATCCCCTTCGACTCGCTGGAGAACCTGCTGCGGGAGGGGGACATCGACGTCATGTTCGCCTTCCAGCCCCCCGCCGGTGGGGGGCTTCGCAGCCGGGAGCTGGCCCGCTGCCCCGTGGTATGCGCCTGTGCCCCCGACCATCCGCTGGCCCGGGAGGAGCGGCTCACCGTGGACCGGCTGCGGCAGGCGGGCCCCATGGCCGCCTGCCGCCCCCCCATCGCGCCCCCCGCCCTGCTCCCCCTCCAGGCCCGGGTGATGGCGGACCGGGCCCCGGGGGAGGTCCTCTTCTGCGACCAGCAGGAGATCAGCCTGGCCCTGGCGGCGGCGGGGTACGCCTTCACCCTCGCCGTCGACTTCCCCTCCGCCCGGCTGCCCGGTCTGCGCTACATCCCCATACCCGAGCTGCCCGAGCTGCGCTTCCACGCCGTCTATCTCCCGGGCGAGCACGACCGCAGCCTCTCCCGCTTCCTCTCCCTGCTCTCCGGCGCCCTGGCCGAAGCGCCCGGCGGCGGCCCGGAGCCCCGTTGACGCCGCCGGCCCCCTTGACAGAGCGCCCGTCCCGGTGCTATGCTGGGGGCAGAGAAGAGAGATCTCCGCGGGAAAGGAGGCATCCCATGAAGCGTATCCTGTATCTCCTCACGGCGGCCGTCCTGGTGATGGTCCTGGGCTGTGCGGCGGCCTTCGCCCACCACGGCGGCGGCTGCGGCTACCGCGACAGCTATGTCAGCTGCCAGCCGTTCTGCGGCAGGGACGGCGGCGGGCCGTGCGGCCACACCCGGGCCGCCTGCGGCGACGCCGACGGCGACGGGCTGTGCGACCTGTGCGGCACGGCCCACCTGGGCTGGACCGGCGGCCACCATGGCGGCCATCACAGCGGCGGCCATCACGGCTGGCGCTGACCGTCCGCGGCCCACGCTCCATATGCAAAATGCCCGCCCCCGGCCATAAGGCCGGGGGCGGGCTCATGTTTCGCTCTTTGGTCCTGTCCGGGGCTCCCGGGGCTCCTCCTCCCCGCCGTCCCGGTCCGGGCCGCCCTTTTTGGGCTTCTCCCACTCCAGGAGCTCCTCCATCACCAGGGCCAGGGGCAGCTCGTCCAGTCCCATCTCCGCTTTCCTCAGTCCAAGGGCTTCATCGTGGGGAACACCCCGCCGGTCTCTTCATCCGGTTTCGTCACGGCCTGACGTGTTGAAAAAGCGCCATTTTTACGAGGTTTTTCTAACTTTTTGGATTCCATAGGATGTCCTCCTGCTCCGTCTGATTCGGGGCAAAAGTTGTAGAAAAGTTGTAGAAAGTTGTATTGGCACGAAATCGGCTCAATGACGACTTAAAATTGGCACAACGAATGGCTACATTGTTTTCAAAGGGAACATTTTGAAAACCGCCCCACTTGCAGTAAAAACTGTATGAACTTTGCATAGGATTGCCAAGCAAATCCATACATAAACAAGTATAGCATAAGTCTCAAAGATATTCAAGTCAACGGTTTTTTCGTTGGCGAACTCAATTTCATACCTTATATATAAAAAGGAGAAAGC
>CALXCP010000118.1 GCA_944386845.1 uncultured Oscillospiraceae bacterium
GGCACCGTCATCCTGATCTCCACCATCGTGCTGTGGTTCCTCCAGGGCTACGGCTTCGTGGACGGCGTGTTCCAGGCCGTGGAGGATAACAACCACTCCCTGCTGGCCGCCATCGGCAACGCCATCGCCTGGATCTTCTATCCCCTCGGCTGGGCGGGCGACTGGGCCTGGAAGGCCGCCGTGGCCACCATCACCGGCCTCATCGCCAAGGAAGAGGTGGTGGCCACCTTCGGGGTGCTGTACAACTACGCCGGCGAGCTCAGCGAGGCCGGCGACGAGATCTGGGCCCTGGTGGGCGCCGACTTCGGGGCCATGAGCGCCTACAGCTTCCTGATCTTCAACCTGCTGTGCGCCCCCTGCTTCGCCGCCATGGGCGCCATCAAGCGGGAGATGAACAACTGGAAGTGGACCCTGGGCGCCATCGGCTACATGTGCGGCTTCTCCTATGTGGTCTCCATGATCGTCTTCCAGCTGGGCGGCCTGATCACCGGCGAGGCGACCTTCGGTGTGTTCACCGTGGCGGCCGTCGTGCTGCTGGCCGGCATGGTGTACCTGCTGGTCCGCAAGGGCTACCGGGGCGAGGCCACCGTCCATCTGCGCTCGGTGGATGCGGCCTGATCCACGGACCCGACATCCAAGGAGGTAACTGACCATGGGCGAGCTTCTCCCCACCCTCATCGCGATCCTCATCCTGACAGGGGTGGTGGTCCTGGCCCTGCGGTCCATCCACAGGGACCGGAAAAAGGGCGGCTGCTCCGGGGGCTGCCCCGGCTGCAGCGGGAGCTGCCACTGCGGCTCCTCCCACCCCTCCGGCGGGCACACGGCCCGCTGAGGATAAGACAAGAAGCGCGGCCCCGCCTGTAGGCGGGGCCGCGCTTCTTGTCGCCTGGACGAGCTCCCTCTTGCCACAACCGATAAGTTGTAATATAATGAACGTGCGAGTGGCATACGGCGATGGCCCATTTATCATCGTTGGGACGAGGGGGGACGGAGCTTGATCAGCGAGCTGAACATCAAGTATTTTCTCTGCCTGGCGGAGACGTTGAATTTCACTGAGGTGGGCAAGCAGATGTACATCTCCCAGCAGGCGGTGAGCAAGCACATCGCCAGCCTGGAGAAGGACCTGGGGGTGCAGCTGCTGATCCGCTCCCGCAACCGGGTGGAGCTCACCGAGAGTGGACTGAAGTACTACGACTTCTTCCGCACGGTGGTGGACCGGTTCCACGCCCTCCAGACCGAGATCGAGGAGAGCCAGGTCTGTCAGCCCAGGAACATCCGCATCGGCTACCAGAACTGGATCGACTTCGGCCCCGTGCCCGGCAGCGCCATGGCCGTGCTGCGGAAGGATTTCCCGAATATGTACCTGCTGGGGGAGCGGCACGAGCCCAGCAAGCTGCTGGATCTGCTGGGGCGGAACGAGCTGGACATGATCCTCATCCACAAGCGCTTCCTGCCCCGGATGGAGGGACTGCACAAGCTGCCCCTCATCACCACTCCCATGCAGGTGATCGTCTCCCGGTACAACCGGCTCAACGTCCCGGGGGCGGACTACCGGGTGTTCGCCAACCAGCCCATGCTCATCGACGCCTTTGAGGGGGAGAACGAGGCCAGCGTCATGCTCCGGGCCCGGAAGGAGTGCCGCCGGTACGGCTTCTCCCCGGAGGAGATCGTGGTGGTCCCCAACCGGGACTCCATCTACACCGCCGCCGAGCTGGACCGGGGCATCTTCTTCGGCAGCTGCATGGCCCAGCTCTCCCAGAGCGCGGCGCTGACCCGCTTCGACACCGACGTGCTGGAGACGCTGTTCTGCGTCTGGCACGGGGACGGCGACCGCTACCTGGAGCGGTACGCCCGGCAGCTCCAGAAGGAGTACCAGTGGGTGGAGGCCCACTACCTGGAGCACCGGGACTGGGACATCTGAGCCCCTTCAAGACGGTAAAAAACGGACGGACGCCCAAATGGCGTCCGTCCGTTTCGTTTTTTTCCGGCGTCCCCGCCGCCGGAGGGTCAGCCCCCGCAGCCGCCGCCGCAGCCGGCACAGCCGTCGGCGGAGCAGCTGTCCGGGGAGCAGACAGCCGCGTTCTGCATGTCCTTGCGGAGCATCCAGATGGACAGGTCCTGTCCCACCGGCACCCCCGAGGCCTCGCAGGCGAAGCCGTGGTTGGCCAGCATGGTCAGCACATGGGTGCTGCGCTCCATCACCGCGGCCACGGCCAGCACGCCCCGGAGATCCAGCACCTTCTGCAGGGCCTGCTCCAGCAGCCGGGCGCCATACCCGTGCCCCTGATGGTCGGGGTCCACACTGAGCATGCTGATCTCCCAGGTCTCCTCATCGATGCCCAGCTTGCGCAGCATGAAGAAGCCCACCTGGACGCCGTCCACATACCCGCCGTAGAGCAGGCCGGGGATGCCCTTGTCGTCCATATACTCGGTGAGACGGGTCACCACCGGCTCCACGCTGGGAGTCTTGGGGTAGCCCTCCTGCTCCGCCGCCTGGTTGAAGGCGCGGAAGACGATCTCCGCGCTGCGGGGGAGCTCCTCCCGCCTGATCTCGTGATAGGTCAGGATGTGTTCGTTCATGGGACAAAACCTCCTTGGGGCAGGGGAAGATTCAGCGGGGGATCAGCTGATCGCTGGCGACGCGGCACATGTCCACGACGGCCCGCTCCACGGCCTTGCAGACGTCGTCCACCAGCTTCTTGGTCTCCTCATCGGCCTTGGAGCCCGCCAGGATGAGGTCCAGGTCCTTCTTCAGCTGATAGGGGATGCGGTCATACTCGTGACGGCAAAAAGAGTACGTTAACTGAGCCATTCCGGTCTCTCCTTTCAGAGGGCGGACGGCCGGCCGGGCCGGCCGTCCGCGGATTCGTTATGGAACGGTGCGCCTTACAGGGGGCTGTGCAGCACGGCGCGGGGCATGGTCTCCATCATCTTCACCAGGTCCTCGATGTCGCCGTAGTGGAGAGAGAAGGTGCCGCAGTGCTTGCAGCAGGCGGGCTCGGTGTCCTCGCCGGAGGAGATACGGGAGGCGCACAGATTGCAGTGGGTGGTGAAGTGGGGATAGTAGTCGAAGTGGACGCGGTCGGTGTTCAGACCCTCCTCCATGATCAGCTCATGGATCTTGATGCCGCAGATCCCCACGGGGTACTGATTCTCCTGCTTACAGGCCACCTCGCAGGCGTGGCAGCCGGTGCAGTAGTTCATATCAACCAAAATACCTTTCTTGGCCATGTGTACTCACTCCTTCCTCACTTGCTGTCCTTGTAATAC
This sequence comes from uncultured Oscillospiraceae bacterium, assembly GCA_944386845.1. Taxonomy (GTDB): domain Bacteria; phylum Bacillota; class Clostridia; order Oscillospirales; family Oscillospiraceae; genus CALXCT01. Next base: position 3,271 of record CALXCP010000118.1, read on the forward strand.
TGAGGCCATCTGCCCCACACGTTGACGGGAGGCCAGCAGGGGCTGCCCTCGCCCATCTTCTTGATGCGGACCAGGGTGGTCTTGTAGCCGCTGCCGCTGTAGCCGGTCACGCCCTGAGCGCCGTGGGGGGTCAGGTTGTTGATGGACACGTCGAAGCAGCCGTACAGATAGGGGGAACGGCCCTCGGTCTCAGGCAGCCACCAGCCGTGCTCGCAGGAGATGGTCTTGGGGTGCAGGCCCGGATTGATCTTGACCTTGCGGCGCACGCGGCCCCGGGCGCTCTCCACCCAGACCCACTCGCCCTCCTCCACCTTGGCGTCGCGGGCGACGTTGGGGGGCAGCTCCACATCGGGATAGGGATCCAGCTCACGCAGCCAGGGGATGTTGCGGTGCTCCGCGTGGAAGAACACGGGGGAGCGGCGGCCGGTGATCATGATCAGCGGGAAGTGCTTGTAGATGTCGGGGGTGGAGACGGGGGACTCGATGGGCTCGGTGAAGTGCGGCAGAGGATCCACCAGGGTGGAGCCGGTGCTGCCCCAGTCCAGGTTCTGAGTGGAGTACAGCTCCACCTTGCCGGAGGGAGTCCGGAAGCCGGGCTTGCCGTCAGCCCGCAGGGCGCCGGTCTTGTAGCGGTAGTAGGGGATCCAGGGCACCTTGGACTCCACTTCCTCGGTCTTGCACTCGGCGTCGGCCCACTTCCAGCCGCCCTTGGCCTTCAGGCTCTCGTAGGTCTCGCCGGAGGGCTCCAGGCGCCAGTCCATATAGTCCTTGAAGCCGTTGGGGAAGCGCTTGGCGAAGTCGGGGTTGAAGCGGGCGGCCATCTCGCAGGCGATGTCCCAGTCGTTCTTACACTCGCCCACCTGGACGGCCGGCTGAATGATCTGGACGGGCTCGAACCAGCTGCGGAAGCCGGTGCGCTCGGCGAAGGTGGAGGCGGGCAGGATGATGTCGGCCACCGCCATGGTGGTGGCGTTGTGGAACA
>CALXCP010000119.1 GCA_944386845.1 uncultured Oscillospiraceae bacterium
TGCATCACCGAGCTGGTCACCGAGATGCCGCGCTGCTTCTCGATCTCCATCCAGTCGGAGGTGGCCGCCCGGGTGTTTTTCTTGCCCTTCACCTGCCCCGCCTGGGCGATGGCCCCGCCGTAGAGCAGCAGCTTCTCGGTGAGGGTGGTCTTGCCGGCGTCGGGGTGGCTGATGATGGCGAAGGTCCGGCGGCGCCGGATCTCCGATCCGTATTGGGACATAGGGTCTTCCTCCCATGCAGAAAGTTGGTCAACTGAGTTAGTTTACCACACCCGGGCCGCTCCGTGCAAGGGGCCGGGCCGTCCCCGCGAAAATATTGTAAAGTTTCTCAAAAATCATTGTAATCCGGGAAAAAATAGAGTACACTATGGGAAGAGATCTCCATATAAAAGGAGGAACTGTCATGAAGATCGCCCGCCTTGTGCTGAAGATCGTGGCCGCCTCTCTGGCGCTGGCCGCCGCGGTGTGCGCTGTCATCGCCTTCTGGGACAAGATCCTGGAGGCCGGCCGGGAGCTGCACAGCTTCCTGTCGGAGAAGAGGGCCAACTGCCCCTTCTGCCGGCCCGCCGAGTATGAGGACTTCGCCGACCTGGATTGAGTCGCACGGAAGGGCGGCGCGGGCGATGCCCGCGCCGCCCTTGTCTGCCCCTTGGGCTGAGAGGAGGACCCCATGGACATCCGCCGTTCCACCCCGGAGGACCTGCCCCGGATGCTGGAGATCTATGAATACGCCCGCCGCTTCATGGCTGAGCACGGCAACCCCCTGCAGTGGGGGCCCACCCGCTGGCCTCCCGAGGCGCTGCTCCGCCGGGACATCGAGGAGGGGGACAGCTACGTCTGCCTCCACCAGGGCCGGGTGGTGGGCACCTTCTTCTTTCGCTTCGGCCCGGACGCCGAGCCCACCTATCGGGATATCACCGACGGCCGCTGGGAGGACGAGAGCCCCTACGGCGTGGTCCACCGGCTGGCAGGGGACGGGTCGGTGAAGGGGGTCGGCGCCGCCTGCCTGGACTGGGCCTTCGCCCGGTGCGGCCATGTGCGCATCGACACCCACGGGGACAACCTGGTGATGCAGAGCCTGCTGACCAAGCTGGGCTTCGTCCCCCGGGGCACCGTCCACGTGGCGGAGGACCCCTACCCCAGGATCGCATTCGAAAAGACGGAGTGACGGGAGCGGCCCCATGGGGCCGCTCCTTTTTTGCGGGGCGGCGGTCTCCCGCCCGGCCCAAAATGCGCGGCCCGTCCCCGTTCGACGCAGTTTTTCTAAAATTTGGTTTACAATGGTCCTGATTCTTCTCCGGCGGGACAGGTTCTCCCCGGCCGGGCTCGGGAGGCTGGGTCATGTCAACGAAAGAGCCTTGGAAAATCCGCGCTCGGAAGGCCCGGGAGGACCTGCGGGACAACGGCCGGCTGGTGCTCCGGGCCCCCGCCCTGGTGCGGGCGGCGGAGTGCCTGATCTATTTTCTGCTCTCGGCGGTGCTGGCGGGGGCGGAGGTGTTCGGGAGCTACTCCCCCTTCGCCCTGGCCCTGACGGCGGCGGCCGGGCCGGGGGCCGACGGCTTCGCCGCCCTGCTGGGGGCCTGCTGGGGGTATTTCTCCTTCCTCGGCTTCGTGGACGGGCTGCGGTACGCGGCGGCGGCGGTGCTCGTCTTCGCGGTCTCCTTCGCCTTCTACGACATCCGGCTGTACCGGGCCCCCTGGTTCATGCCCGGCTGCGCCGCCCTGCTCAATGCCGCCACCGGCTTCGTCTACCTCTCCCAGGCGGGCTGGCGGGCCACCGACGTGGTCCTCTTCTCCACCGAGGTGGTCCTCACCGGGGCGGCGGCCTGGTGCTACCGGCTGGGCCTGCGGCCCTTTCTGAAGCAGGAGGAGGAGCTCACCCCCCGGCAGACGGCGGGGCTGATGGTGCTGGGGGCCACCCTGCTCATCTCGCTGAGCCAGTTCACCCTGCCCGGCGGGCTGTCGCTCGGCCGGGGGCTGGCCGCCCTGGCGGTGCTGTGCTGCGCCTGGAAGGGCGGGGTGGGCGCGGGGGCGGCGGCGGGGGCCGCCGCCGGGCTGGCCATGGACCTGGCCGCCGGCCGCCCCTTTTACAGCATGGCCTTCGCCTTTTCCGGCCTGGTGGCCGGGGCGGCCAGGGGGCGGCCCCGGGTCGCCGCCGCCCTGCTCTTCACCGCGGCCGACGCGGCGGGGGTGCTGTGGACCTGGGGCCGGGGGCTGCAGCTGTCCGTCCTGTATGAGGTCTTCTTCGCGGCGGTGGTCTTTCTCCTGCTGCCCGAGAGGCTCTTCCGGCGGCTGGGGGCCGTGCTGGCCCCGGCCGCCCCACCGGCGGGGGCCCTCCGGGCCCGGGAGCACGCCGCCGCCCGGCTGGAGGAGACCGCCCAGGCCTTCCGCTCCCTCAGCGAGACCCTCCGGGCCTCCTTCCGCCCCCGGCCCGACAACGACGGGGACACCGCCGTCATCTTCGACCGGGCGGCCGAGCAGGTGTGCCGCCGGTGCACCCTCCGGGCCGCCTGCTGGGAGCGGGACTACGTGTCCACCTTCAACGCCCTCAACGACGCCACCCTCCAGATGGTGGCCCGGGGCCGGGCCCGGGGCGACGACTTCCCTACCTATTTCTCCTCCCGCTGCCTCCACTTCCCCCAGTTCCTCGCCGCCGTGGACCGGGAGCTGTCCGCCCTGCTCATCCGGCGGCAGTACGCCCAGCGGCTCCGGGAGAACCGGGGGGCGGTGGGGCGGCAGTACGCCCAGCTCTCCGCCCTGCTCACCGCGGCCGCCGCCGAGCTGGGACAGGAGCTGGTCCCCGACCCCGTCCGGGAAAAGCGGCTGCGCCGGCGGATGGCCGAGCTGGGGCTGGAGGGAGAGGCCGCCGTCTACTACGACGAGGAGGGCCACCTGCGGGCGGAGGTGGAGGCCCCCTGCTGCGGCCGGCTGGCCCAGCCGGAGGAATTGGCCGGGGTGGCCACCCTGCTGGGGGTCCCTCTGCGGCTGGAGCGGCAGACGGCCCGGCGGCTGGTGCTGGCCCAGGCGGAGCCCCTGACGGCCACCGCCGGCATCGCCGCCCGGCAGCGGGACGGCCAGCCGGTCAGCGGCGACGCGGGCACCTGGTTCAAAAGCCCCGGCGGGGCGGTCTACCTGCTGCTGTGCGACGGGATGGGCTCCGGCCCCGAGGCCCGGAAGGAGAGCGCCCTGGCGGTGCGGCTGCTAGAGCAGCTGCTCCGGGCGGGGGTGGAGCCCGAGAGCGCCCTGCGCACCCTGAACTCCGCCCTGGCCCTCCGGGGGGATGAGGAGTGCGGCTTCACCACCGTGGACCTGCTGCGGCTGGACCTATACTCCGGGGCGGGGACGGTGTACAAGCTGGGGGCCGCCCCCACCTATCTGCGCCGGGGCGGGGTGGTGAGCCGGATCACCGGCGCCGCCCTCCCCGCCGGCCTCACCGACGGGGACCAGATCATCCCCGACATCACCCCCTTCCAGCTGGAGGTGGGCGACTGCGTGGTGCTGGTCAGCGACGGGGTCAGCTCCGGCGAGGACGACCAGTGGGTCCGGGACCTGGTGGCCCGCTTCGACGGGGCGAGCCCCCGGCAGCTGGCCCTGGACCTGATCACCTCGGTCCCCCCGGGGACGGGGGACGACGACCGCACCGCCCTGGTAATCCGGCTGGACAAAAACGATGGGAAAAGCGGTCGGAAGCCGTCGGAAAGCCAATAAATCAGAACATTTTTCCCCATTTTCTTATGGATTTTTGGCATAAGGCGTTGATTTTCCTGATTTTTGCGTTACCATATAGGTGGTGGGGCATCCCACAGGAAAAAACAGGAGGCATACAGCTATGAAACTCAGCGCGAGAAATCAGTTCAAGGGCACCGTCACCGACATCCAGGAGGGCGCGGTGAACGGCATCGTCAAGATTGACATCGGCGGCGGCAACGTGGTCAGCGCCACCATCTCCATGAACTCCATCCGGGAGCTGGGGCTGAAGGTGGGCGGCCAGGCCTACGCCGTCATCAAGGCCACCTCCGTCATGGTGGGCGTGGACGACTGACCCCCGAAAACGCAGAAAGGGACCGCCCCGGCGAAACGCCGGAGCGGTCCCTTTTTCTCTTGTCTCACAGCACCTTGGACAGGAAGTCGATGGTGCGCTGCTCCCTCGGGTGGGCGAAGAACTCGGCGGGGGTGTTCTGCTCCAGGATGTGGCCGCCGTCCATGAAGAGGACCCGGCTGCCCACCTCCCGGGC
>CALXCP010000120.1 GCA_944386845.1 uncultured Oscillospiraceae bacterium
ACGACCTGAAGGCCGAGGGGGCCATGGCCGCCCTGCTGAAGGACGCCATCAAGCCCAACCTGGTCCAGACCCTGGAGCACACCCCCGCCCTGGTCCACGGCGGTCCCTTCGCCAACATCGCCCACGGCTGCAACTCGGTCTCGGCCACCGACACCGCCCTGAAGCTGGCCGACTACGTGGTCACCGAGGCGGGCTTCGGCGCCGACCTGGGGGCGGAGAAGTTCCTGGACATCAAGTGCCGCACCTCTGGCATGAAGCCCTCTGCCGTGGTCATCGTGGCCACCGTGAAGGCGCTGAAGTACAACGGCGGCGTGCCCAAGACCGAGCTGGGCAGGGAGGACCTGGCCGCCCTGGAGAAGGGGCTGCCCAACCTGCTCAAGCACGTGGAGAACATCACCAGGGTGTTCGGCCTGCCCGCCGTGGTGGCCATCAACCGCTTCACCAACGACACCGACGCCGAGCTGGCCCTCATCCGGGACAAGTGCCGGGAGCTGGGGGTCAACGTGGCCCTGTCCGAGGTGTGGGGCAAGGGAGGCGCCGGCGGCGAGGAGCTGGCCCGGGAGGTGCTGCGCCTGTGCGAGCAGGACAGCGAGCTCCACTTCGCCTACGACCTGGACCGCCCCCTGCGGGAGAAGATCGAGACCATCGTCACCCGCATCTACGGCGGCGGGGCGGTGAGCTACTCCAGCGCCGCGTCCAAGGAGCTGGACCGGCTGGAGGCCATGGGCTTCGGCGGCCTGCCCGTCTGCATGGCCAAGACCCAGTACTCCCTGTCCGACGACCCGGCCAAGCTGGGCCGGCCCGAGGGCTTCACCGTCAGCGTCAGCAAGGTGAAGGTGTCCGCCGGCGCGGGCTTCGTGGTGGTCCAGACCGGGGACATCATGACCATGCCCGGATTGCCGAAAGTTCCCGCCGCCGAGAACATCGATGTGGACGAGAACGGCGTGATCTCCGGGCTGTTCTGAGCATCCGGAGCAAAAGCGTGCGGGCGGGCCTGCCGAGAGGCAGGCCCGCCCGTCCTTTTTTGCCGCTCAGGGCAGCAGCTCCACGGTGACCGGGGCGGCGAAGGCGGTGGTCCGGCTCCAGGCCGGCGTCAGGGTGACGGTGTCGTAGGGGTAGTCTTTCAGCAGCAGGTAGCCCCGGTACAGGCCGCTGCCGTCCTCCCCGGGCCGCTGGGTGAGGCCCATGCCGGCGTAGTCCCCGGTGCCGTCGGGGCGGACGAACCGGCTCTCAAAGGGCTGGCTCACCGGGGCGGTGAAGGACAGCTCGATATCCTCCCCCCACCGCTTTGCCCCGGTCAGGGTGACCCCCTCGGGCAGGGGGCCGCTCTCCAGGGTCTTTAGGTCCACGGTGACGGCGGTCAGCTCCCTGTCCAGCCAGCGGGCCCCGGCGATGTGCAGGGTGAGCTCCTCCGGGTCGGCGAACCAGGGGCTCTCCAGCAGGTAGGAGTCCCCCACGGCGGACAGGCCGCTGGCCGAGCCCCGCTCGTACCGGACGCCGTCCCCGTCCTCCAGCCAGAAGTCCAGGCTGCGCAGCTCCTCGCCGTTGGCGGGGTCCTGTTCCAGCACCAGCCGGGCGTGGGTGGGGGCGACCTCCAGGGCGGCCACCCGGATGCGGTTGCCGTCCAGCTCCAGCCAGCGGTCCACCTCCACGGTGCGGCCCTGGTCCCGGAACCGCTCGTCCAGGGGGAACTCGAAGGTGAAGCAGGCCGCCGTGTCCCACTCTCCGGGCCGGTCGTCGTCATAGCACTCCACCGTACACTCCAGGCGCAGGGTCTCGGGCAGGTCAGGGCTCCCCTCTCCGTTGTAGATCAGGGTGAGGGCGCCGCTCAGCTCCCCCGGGACGACGCTGGTGCCCACGGTGGACCAGCCGGGCAGCCCCTCCCCGTCGGGGCCCAGAAGGCGTGCGGTGGGCAGGAAGTCGTCGTACTCCTCCGGCCCGGTGACCCGGGCGAAGAGCACCAGCTGCCCCCGGTCGGCCATGAGGTAGGAGAGCTCCATGGCGAAGCCGTCGTCCTCCGCCCGCAGGCCCAGAGGCTGGACGTAGTCGTGCTCCACCGCCGCCTTTAAGGTGGGCGACAGGGCCGCCGCGGCGGCCAGCTCCCGGAGCACGGGCACCGAGCCGCAGGCCCGGGCGAAGGGGACGCTGAGGTTCACCAGCAGCACGAAGGCGGCGGCCGCGCCGCACAGGCTGGCGGCGGGGATGCCCAGCCGCCGTCCGGTCCGGCTCCGCCGGGCCCTGGCCCGGGCCCGGTCCACCGCGCCGTCCAGGGCGGGGGGCGTCCCGTCCAGCTGGTCCAGCAGCTGCCTGTATTCTGTCATACGGTCCATGTTCAGTCCTCCTTTCCGTCGTCCAGCTCCAGCCGGAGCAGGGCGAGCGCCTTTCGCTGCCGGGTGGAGACGGTGCCGGGCGGGATGTCCAGGGCCTCGGCGGTCTCGGCCAGGGTATAGCCGGAGAAGTACCGCAGGGCCACCACCGCCCGCAGCTCCCGGGGCAGCCGCTCCACAGCGTCCCGCAGGGGCAGGGCGTCGAACTGCTCGGCCGCCGTCTCGGGCAGCTCGGCCATGGCCGGCTCCCGCTTTCGCCGGCGCAGCTCGTCGTTGCAGACATTGATGAGGATGCGGGTGACCCAGGTGTTGAAGTGCTCCGGCCGGCGGAGCTTCCGGTGGGAGAGGAAGGCCCGGTACACCGCCTCGTCCACCGCGTCCAGGGCGGCGGCCTCGCCGCCCAGATAGAGCAGGGCGGTGCGGTAGAGCCGCCCCTTCATCTCCTCGGCCCTTTGGGCCAGTTCCAGATCGGTCATGGGATCATCCCCTTTCCGCCCATTAGACGGACTGCGGCGGCATTTTCATCGCGCCGTTGAAAAAAAGTTTGTCTTATTGTATAATATCCACCGTATGTGACGCAACAGGGCGCAGCACGGAGAGGGGGACGCGGGATGGAAGAGTGGCGCGGGCTGGTGCCCCCCCTGCTGGAGTGGTACCGGGACAACGCCCGGACGCTGCCCTGGCGCAGCGACCCCACCCCCTACCACGTGTGGGTGTCCGAGATCATGCTCCAGCAGACCCGGGTGGCGGCGGTGCTGGGGTACTACGCCCGGTTCCTGGAGGCGCTGCCCACCGTGGCCGATCTGGCGGCGGTGGACGAGGAGCGGCTCATGAAGCTGTGGCAGGGGCTGGGCTACTACAGCCGGGCCCGGAATCTTCGGGCCGCCGCCTGGCAGATCATGGAGGAGCACGGGGGGATATTCCCCTCGGACTACCAATCGGTCCGCGCCCTGAAGGGGGTGGGGGACTACACCGCCGGGGCCATCTGCTCCATCGCCTTCGGCCTGCCGGTGCCGGCGGTGGACGGCAACGTGCTCCGGGTCATGGCCCGGCTCACCGGGGACGGCGGGGACATCACATCCCCCGCCGTGAAGCGCCGGGTGACCGGGGAGCTGGCCGAGGTCATCCCCACGGCGGCCCCGGGGGCCTTCAACCAGGCCATGATGGAGCTGGGGGCCACGGTGTGCCTGCCCAACGGCGCACCCCTGTGCGACCGCTGCCCGGTCCGGGACCGGTGCGCCGCCCTGGCGCAGGACCGGGTGGACCAGCTGCCGGTGAAGGCCCCCAAGAAGGCCCGGCGGGTGGAGGAGCGCACCGTGTGGCTCATCTTCCGCCGGGGGCGGGCGGCCCTGCGCCGCCGGCCGGAGAAGGGCCTGCTGGCCGGCCTGTGGGAGTTCCCCAACGAGCTTGGGGACACCATGCCCGCCGAATGGGGCATCCGGGCGGCGTCGGACAGCTTCGGCGGCACGGCGAGGCACATCTTCACCCACATCGAGTGGCGGCTCACCGCCCGGGTGGTCCGGGCAGCGGGAGAGGAGCTGCCCCCCGGGTGGGTGTGGGCCGACGGGGAGGAGCTGCGGACCCGGTACGCCGTGCCCGGCGCCTTCGACGGGGTGTCCCATGTGGTGGAGCGAGAATTGAAAAAGGGAGAATGAGAGATGGCAAAGCTGTATTTCCGCTATGGCGTGATGGGCTCCAGCAAGTCCGCCAACGCGCTGATGGTGCGGTATAACTACGAGGAGCGGGGCCAGCGGGCCCTGATGGTCAAGCCCATGGTGGACCAGCGGGACGGGGAGCGGATGGTGGGCTCCCGCATCGGGCTGACCTACCCCTGCATCTGGTTCGAGGAGC
>CALXCP010000121.1 GCA_944386845.1 uncultured Oscillospiraceae bacterium
TCGTTGGGGTGGAGGGTCCGCAGGCACCGCTGGCCGGGGGTGTGGAGGCCATGCCCCGCGTCGATACAGATCCGCATGTCGCTCCCCCTTTCAAAAAATGGGGCCGCCCCGCCGTCTCCGGCGGGGCGGCCCCTCTCTCAGCCGTTGACGACGGCCAGCATGGCGTCCCGGTCGGGGTACGCCTCGGCCAGCTCCGCCATGTGCTGCCCGATGAACTCCCGGGCCTCCTTGTTGTCCGCCTTGCGCTCGTCGCTGGTCATGGACTCGTAGTCCCTCTTCAGGGCCGCGAAGTCCAGGGCCACCGGGCAGTGCTTCCGCGCGCCGGCGGCGACGTCCGCCTGGAACATGGGCAGGCCCACGTTGAGCACGTCGGTGCCCCCGGCGGCCTCGTTGGTCCTGAAGATCTCGTACACATACTGAATGGTCTGCATATCCTCTCGCTCCTTTCATTCTATGCGGGCCCTCAGCCCGTCGTCTTCACCTCGGGCAGGCCGGCCACGCTGGTCAGCAGGGACAGCACCCCAGCCAGCAGCGACGCCGACGCCACCATGGTCCAGTCCACGCTGGACAGCACCGCCGCAGTGCCGATGGTGGCCACCGCCGTCTGGGCCACCGTCTTGACCGCCCGCACCGCGGCCGCCTTCAGCCACTTCTTCGCCTTCTCGCTCAACGCCTCACCCCCTCTCACTCCCCAGCGTGGTCGGTGCGCATCCGGTACACCTTCTCCAGCCGGGCGTCCATATCCCCGTTCCAGCCGTGGGCCTTGTAGTTCCGGTACAGCTCCCCCAGGAAGCGCCGCTCGGTGGGGGTGGCGTACCCCTGGTCCAGCAGCCGTTCGATCTCCTCGGACATCCGGGCGTAGGACAGCAGCTTCAGCGTGTCCAGCGCCGTGTCCACCCGGTCCAGCACCGCGTCCCGCTTCTCCCGCTCCGCCCGCTCCCGGCGGTCCTTCCGGTCGAAATACCGCTTGATGAAAAACAGCAGCACCCCGTTGACCCCCACCGCGCTCAGCACGCTGATCAGCAGCTCCATGCCCTTGCTCTCCTCCCCGTCCGTTCTCCGTCCACGCCCCTCCCCGTTCCGCCCCCAAAAGTTGCCCCTTTCCGTACACCCAGCGGGAAATTTTTTCGGCGCTCCGTGTCCGATCTTTAAAATTTTTGTAAACATGGAGACAGGCTCTTGCACAACGGCGGCCAGTCCGGTATACTGTTTCCTGTTGACATAATTCGCGCAGCGGCCCCGGGCCGCCGCGTTTGGAGGGACTGGCCGGTGAGCGGCAGACGACACAAGAGAAGCAGTGGGATCCCCCGGGTGCTGGTGGGGCTCTACCGGGTCATCGTGGCCATCTCGGTGGTCATCGTGGTGACCTATGTGGCCTGGCTCCTCCTGGTGCCCAAGCCGGGCATGGCAGAGGAGCTGGAGCCCGCCCAGCCCAACCGGGCGGAGGACACCGCCGACCCGGCTCCCGACGCATCCCCCGACGCCCGGAAGGACGACTGCTGGACCTTCCTGCTGATCGGCACCGACCGGGTGGGGGCCAACACCGACACCCTGATGTACCTGACCTACGACGTGGGGGAGCAGACGGTGAGCGTGGCCTCCATCCCCCGGGACACCAAGGTGGACGCCGACCGGCGGGTGAAGAAGATCAACTCCGCCTACGCCTACGGCGGCATGGACGGGCTGAAGCAGGAGATCTACCAGACCTTCGGCCTGCCGGTGGACTACTACATCAAGGTGGATGTGCAGGCCTTCGTGGCCCTGGTGGACGAGGTGGACGGCATCGACTTCTACGTCCCCTGCGACATGGACTACGACGACCCGTGGCAGGACCTGTCCATCCACTATAAGGAAGGGATGCAGCACCTCAGCGGCCAGCAGGCCCTGGAGGTGTGCCGCTTCCGGCACAACAACGACATGACCGGCTACTCGGACACCGGCCGGATGGAGACCCAGCGGGGGGTGCTCACCGCCGTGGCCCAGAAGGTGATCTCCTGGGGCAGCCTGGCCCGGATCAACGGCTATCTGGAGATCATCGCCGAGTACGTGGAGACCGACCTGAGCCTCACCGACATGATGTGGTTCGCCAGCCAGGCCATCTACTTCGACATGGACGGCCTGAACACCATGACCATGCCGGCGGAGTGGCACAGCCCCTACATGTATCTGGACCCGGAGGAGACGCTGGAGATGGTGAACACCTACCTCAACCCCTACGAGGAGCCCCGCACGGCCGATCAGCTGAACATCCCCACCCTGTCGTGACGGCCTGACGCAGACGAAAGACCGCCCCCGGGCTCCGCATGGAGCCCGGGGGCGGTCTCTGCTTTGGAAAGGGTGCGCTGCCTCACTCCCCCGTCCAGAGGACGGGGGAGTCCGCCGCCAGGGAGTCGGCCACCCGGAGGATGCGCTGGTTCCGGGAGCCCCGGAAGCGGAGGGACAGGTCCTTCTCCGCCAGGACGAAGGGGCCGTCCACCAGCACGTCGATGGCGCGGAGCATGGCGTCCGTGTGCCCGGTCCAGGCCCGGCCGCCTGGCCGCAGGTCGGGGGCCAGCAGATAGCCGGTGTAGCACCACACCGTCTTGTCCGGATACGCCTCCCGCACCCGGCCCAGGAAGGGGGCCAGGGTGGGCTGATTGTCCGGGTCGAAGGGCTCGCCCCCCAGCAGGGAGAGGCCCTTGACGAAATCGGGGGCCAGGGCGGCCAGCACGGCGTCCTCCGTCTCCCTGGTGAAGGGCTGCCCGTAGCCAAAGTCCCAGGCCTCCGGGTTGAAGCAGCCGGGGCAGCGGTGCCTGCACCCCGACACGAACAGGGACACCCGCACCCCCGGCCCGTTGGCCACGTCCCGGCGCTTGATGGCGGCAAAGTTCATGGGAACACCTCCGGTGTTCAGAGTAAAGAGTTGAGAGTGAAGAGTGAAGATATCTCCACTCCTCACTCTTCACTCTTCACTCTCCTGTCACAGATGCAAAACCCTGGCCTTGATCTCCTTGGTCTTGCCCACGTTCCAGAAGTTCTCGCCCAGATAGCCGCAGGTGCGGCGGGTGACGTTCATCTTGGAGTGGTCCTTGTTGCCGCAGTTGGGGCACTCCCACTCGTTGTCGTCGTTGACCACGATCTCCCCGTCGTAGCCGCACACCTGGCAGTAGTCGCTCTTGGTGTTGAACTCGGCGTACTGGATGTTGTCGTAGATGAAGCGCACCACGTCGGCCAGGGCCTCCAGATTGTGGCGCATGTTGGGGATCTCCACGTAGGAGATGGCGCCGCCCGAGGAGATCTTCTGGAACTGGCTCTCGAACTCGAACTTGGCGAAGGCGTCGATGTCCTCCCGGACATCCACGTGGTAGGAGTTGGTGTAGTACCCCTTGTCGGTGACGTCCTCGATGGTGCCGAAGCGCTCCTTGTCGATGCGGGCGAAGCGGTAACACAGGGACTCCGCCGGGGTGCCGTACAGGGCGAAGCCCAGGCCGGTCTCCCGCTTCCAGCGGTCGGTGGTCGCCCGCAGGTGCTCCATCACCGCCAGGGCGAACTCCTCCCCCTCCGGGGTGGTGTGGGAGCAGCCCTTCACCAGCCGGGTGAGCTCATACAGCCCGATGTACCCGAGGGACAGGGTGGAGTACCCCCCCACCAGCAGCTTGTCGATGGTCTCCCCCTTCTTCAGCCGGGCCACCGCCCCGTACTGCCAGTGGATGGGGGACACATCGCTGCGCACCCCCTTCAGGGCCTCGTGCCGGCACATGAGGGCCTCGTAGCACAGCTCCAGCCGGCGGTCCAGCTCGGGCCAGAACTTCTCCTCGTCCCCGCCGCACACGATGCCCACCTGGGGCAGGTTGATGGAGACCACCCCCTGGTTGAAGCGGCCCTCGAACTTGTAGTTGCCATCCTCGTCCTTCCAGGGGGAGAGGAAGGAGCGGCAGCCCATGGGGGAGAACACGTTGCCCTCGTAGTTCTCCCGCATCAGCTTGGCGGAGATGTAGTCGGGGTACATCCGCTTGGCCGAGCACTTCACCGCCAGCTCGGTGAGGTAGTCGTACTCGCCCCCCTTGAGGCAGTTGCACTCGTCCAGCACGTAGACCAGCTTGGGGAAGGCGGGGGTGATGTAGACCCCCTTCTCGTTCTTGATGCCCTCCAGCCGCTGCTCCAGGATCTC
>CALXCP010000122.1 GCA_944386845.1 uncultured Oscillospiraceae bacterium
AATCCCCGACGGGTCACCAGCTCGTCGCAAGCGACATATCGCTTGCGACGAGCTTTTTCATTTCATTACAAAGCCCATCGCGCGCTCATTCTGCTGCTCCTCGCTTCCAAACCGGACCCGCTTCGCTGGGCTCCGGTTTGGGTAGCCACCCTTTGGGCGGCTTTTGGGCCGGTATCAGGGCCTGCATCTTTTTTATCAACACAGGGCACCTTCTGGCCGGCCTGTCCGCTTTGGAATGCGTTTTATCTCCGCTCCGAATTTCTGCCGCTCCGCAGGATGCCGGGCAGCAGGTCGTCCACCTCGGGGTAGGCCAGCACCGCCGTCTCCACCCCGGCGGCCCGGGCCAGCCGGAGCTTCTCCCGGATGGAGTCCGCCGTGTCGAACAGGACGAAGTGGGCCCCGTTCTCCCGGCTCATGTAGGTGAAGTAGTGGGCGCACAGGTCGGGGGAGAAGAACACCGCCGGCCGGCGCTCCTCCAGCCGCCGGGCCAACTCCTCCCGGGACAGGGGGACGCCGCAGCCGGTGGGGGCGGGGAGGAAGAAGTCCTCCGCCGTCCGCTCCACCGCCAGCGCCAGCCGCCGGGGGCCGTACCGCTCCCCCAGCTCCCGCAGCCGCAGGTCCAGCGACCCGCCGGACAGGGCGGAGGACACCAGCAGCCCCGCGCCGGGGGCCGCCCCGGCGAAGGTCAGGGGGACCAGGCACCGCCACCCCCGCCGGGCGGCGGCCCGGCTGAGCAGCCCGGCCAGCCGGGCCAGGGCGGGGACGGGGGGCTGCTCAAAGTCGCACAGGACGCCGTCGAACCCCCGGGCGGCGCACTCGCCCACCACCTGCCGGCACAGGCCACCCGGGTCCCCCGAGCCGTCGTAGCCCGCGTCGGACAGCACCATGAGCCCGCCCCGGAGCCGGAGGGGCAGGTCGCTGCGCAGCAGCTGCCCCCCGCGCCCCAGGCGGTAGGCCATGTGGGCCAGGGGCAGGCCCAGGGGCCTGGCCCGGTCCAGCTGCCCCGGGGGCACGGTGAGGATGAGAACGGGCATGACAGACACGGCGCGCTTCCCCCCTTGTCCAAATCCCGGTGAAGTGGTATACTCCACTCTATGGGGCGCGGCGGAGGAATAGAACCGCGCCCGGGGAGGACATGCCATGCCGTTTTCACCGATCCCCAGGGGGGTATACGAGAGCGTCTGCCGCATCGACCCGGACAGGCTGGCCGCCCGGGGGGTGCGGCTGGTGCTGGCCGATCTGGACAACACCCTGGCCCCCTATGGGGAGGAGGAGCCCGACCCCGCCGTGGCGGCCTGGAAGGAGGGGCTGGAGCGGGCGGGGATCACCCTCTACCTGCTGTCCAACAGCCGCAGGCCCGGCCGGGCCCAGCGGTTCGCCCAGAGGCTGGGCATCCCCTATCAGGGGCGGGCGGGCAAGCCGAAGAAGAAGGGCTACCTGCTGGCCATGGAGCGGATGGGCTGTGCTCCGGAGGAGACGGTGATGGTGGGGGACCAGATCTTCACCGACACCCTCGGGGCCAACAACGCCGGGGTGGCCCCTCTGCTGGTGGAGCCCATCCGGCTCTCGGGCAACCCGGGGCGATATCTCCGCTACGCCGCGGAGACCCCCTTCCGGCTGCTGGGAAGGGGGCGGCCCTTCGTATGAGCGCGATCTTCGGCCCCGCCGGAAATTCGGAGAGCTTTTCCAGAGAGCACAAGTCGTCCCTGGACGCCCCGGCCTGGCTCGCCGGCCGGGGGCTGGACTGCTACGAGTACCAGTGCGGCAAGGGGGTCCACGTGGGGGAGGACACCTGCCGGGCGCTGGGGGAGCGGGCCCGGGAGGCGGGCATCGCCCTGTCGCTCCACGCCCCCTACTTCATCAACCTGGCCAACCCCGACCCGGCGGCCCTGGAGCGGACGGTGGGCTACGTCCTGGCCGCCTGCCGGGCGGCGGACTGGATGGGGGCGGGCCGGGTGGTGGTCCACTCCGGCGCCCTGATGAAGCGCAGCCGGAAGGAGGCCCTGGCCACCGCCCTGACTTCCCTGAGGGAGGTCCTGGCCGCCTGCGACGCCGCCGGCTTCGGCCATATCGCCCTGTGCCCCGAGACCATGGGCAAGATCAACCAGCTGGGCGACCTGGACGAGGTGCTGGCCCTGTGCGCACTGGACGGGCGGCTGGTGCCCTGCGTGGACTTCGGCCACCTGTACGCCCGCTCCCTCGGGGCGGACGACGGGGCGGAGGCGTATCGCCGGATGCTGGACCGGATGGAGGAGGTCCTGGGGGAGGAGCGGGCCAGCCGCTTCCACAGCCATTTCTCCCGCATCGAGTTCACCCCCAACGGGGGCGAGAAGTGCCACCGCACCTTCGCCGACCACGGGGGCTACGGGCCGGAGTGGGAGCCCCTGGCCGCCGAGGTGGCCCGCCGGGGCTGGAGCCCCACCTTCATCTGCGAGTCGGCGGGGACTCAGGCGGAGGACGCCGCGGAGATGAAGCAGGTGTATCAGGAAAAATTAGGAATGAGGAATTAGAAATTGCGGTGCCCGGCGTAGCCGGGCGGACTCAAATCGTTTCGCCTGCGGCGAAACACAATAATTCCTAACTCCTAATTCCTCATTTAATGGATCAAAGCAGGAGGGAGAACACGATGAACCATCTGAACCAGATCGCGGAAAAGCTGCCCGATCACGGGCTGGACGCCATGCTCATCGTCAGCGAGCCCGGGGAGCGGTACGCCGTGGGCTTTCTCGGGGAGGGATACGTCCTGGTGACCCGGGACGGGGCCCGGTACTCCACCGACGGGCGGTACATCGAGGCGGCCCGGCGGCAGGTGACCGGGGCCGAGGTGTGCCTCATCTCCCGGGAGAAGGGCCACCTGGACCTGGCCCGGGACTGGATCCGGGACCGGGGCCTGAAGAAGGTGGGCTTTGAGAGCGGCGCGGTGAGCGCGGACCGGCTGCGGCTCTGGGAGAAGGAGCTGCCCTGTGAGCTGACGCCCGCCCAGGAGCTGCTGGACGGCCTGCGGGCCAGCAAGGACGGGGAGGAGCTGGCCGCCATGGGCCTGGCCCAGGCCATCACCGACGCGGCCTTCACCGAGATCCTGGACCACATCCGCCCCGGCGTCACCGAGCGGGAGGTGGCCGCCCGGCTGGTGTACGAGATGCTCCGCCGGGGGGCCCGGAAGGTGTCCTTCGACCCCATCGTGGCCGCCGGGGCCAACGGCTCCATGCCCCACGCCATCCCCGGGGAGACGGTGATCGAGCCCGGCATGTTCGTTACCATGGACTTCGGCTGCGTGGTGGACGGCTACTGCTCCGACATGACCCGCACGGTGGCGGTGGGAGAGCCCACCGACGAGATGCGCCGGGTGTATGAGACGGTGCTGGCCGCCCAGAAGGCGGGCATCGCCGCCGCCCGGGCGGGCATCCCCGGCCGGGAGCTGGACGCCGCCGGCCGGAAGGTCATCGACGAGGCGGGCTACGGGGCGTATTTCAGCCACAGCTTCGGCCACTCCCTGGGCCTGGAGATCCACGAGGCCCCCAACGCCTCTCCCTCGGAGGAGCGTCCCCTGCCCGCCGGGGCGGTGGTGTCCGCCGAGCCGGGCATCTACCTGCCCGGGCGGTTCGGCGTGCGCATCGAGGACGTGCTGGTGCTCCGGGAGGGGGGCTGCGAGGACATCACCCGCTCGCCCAAGGAGCTCATCGTCCTGTGACCCCGGCCAAAAAACCGGAAAAATGGGACGGACCCCCTTGCATTGGGGGAGAAAATACGGTAAAATAAATTGATTCAAATAAGATTTTCGGGAGGATGTTTCCTATGCCTATGATTTCTGCCAGCGATTTCCGCAACGGCGTGACCTTCGAGATGGACGGCAAGGTCATGCAGGTGGTGGAGTTCCAGCACGTGAAGCCCGGCAAGGGCGCCGCCTTCGTGCGCACCAAGATGAAGAACGTCATCACCGGCGGCGTCACCGAGACCTCGTTCAACCCCACCGCCAAGTTCGAGCAGGCCTTCGTGGAGCGCAAGGACATGGAGTACAGCTACAACGACGGCGACCTCTACTACTTCATGGACCTGGAGACCTACGACATGCTGCCCATCAGCAAGGATGTGCTGGGCGACGCGTTCCGCTT
>CALXCP010000123.1 GCA_944386845.1 uncultured Oscillospiraceae bacterium
TACTACGGTTTTAGCGGCGAATACTACATCAAATCCAAAACTTTTTCAAAAAAATTATACCACACTTCGCGTGAGATCGCTCGCGGTAGCTTTCGCCGCTTCGCTGGCGGCTCTCCGGCGTTCCTCACTGTATGGGGCGGTCAGAGGTCAAGAGAAGGGGCCTTTCTCAAACTATCAATACCTTCTTCGTCCTTTACCGAATAACAAATCAAACTTTGTTTGATATTGCAAAAACGTGCTTAATAATGTATACAAATCGACTAACGACGCAAAACAGCCACAAGCAAAGGTGAGTGACCTCGTGCTTGTGGCTGTTTTCAGGTTAGGGGCTGCTATTTGGTGAAACCGACGGAGTTTGGACCATCACTACTTATCTTGAAAAGGGACGGGTCTCCCTCCCCGTTGTATTCCGCCCCGGGCAGGTGTATAATGAGAAAGCGGCCCGTCCGGCCGCCACTGATTTGAAAAAGGAGGGGTCATCCCCCATGGCACGGATCTACCACACCGCCGACCAGCTCATCGGCGACACCCCCCTGCTGGAGCTCACCCACTTTGAGGCCGACCGGGGGCTGGAGGCCACCATTTTGGCCAAGCTGGAGTACCTCAACCCCGCCGGCAGCGCCAAGGACCGGGTGGCCAGGGCCATGATCGACCACGCCGAGGCGCGGGGGCAGCTGAAGCCCGGCTCGGTGATCATCGAGCCCACCTCGGGCAACACGGGCATCGGGCTGGCCTCCATCGCCGCCATCCGGGGCTACCGGGTCATCCTCACCATGCCCGACACCATGAGCGTGGAGCGGCGCAGCCTGCTGAAGGCCTACGGCGCCGAGCTGGTGCTCACCCCGGGGGCCGAGGGCATGGCGGGGGCCATCCGGAAGGCGGACGAGCTGGCAGCCACCATCCCCGGCAGCTTTATCCCCGGGCAGTTCGACAACCCGGACAACCCCGCCGCCCACGAGGCCACCACCGGCCCCGAGATCTGGCGGGACACCGACGGGAAGGTGGACATCTTCGTGGCCGCCGCGGGCACCGGGGGCACCCTCACCGGCACGGGCCGGTACCTGAAAAGGCAAAACCCCGCCGTCCGGGTGGTGGCGGTGGAGCCCGCCGGCTCCCCCGTCCTGTCGGGGGGGCGGCCCGGCCCCCACGGCATCCAGGGCATCGGCGCCGGCTTCGTGCCCAAGACGCTGGACACCACGGTGTACGACGAGGTCATCGCCGTCACCGACCAGGACGCCTACGCCGCCGGCCGGGCCATCGCCCGCGAGGGCATTTTGGGGGGCATCTCCTCCGGGGCCGCCCTGTGGGCGGCGGAGCAGCTGGCCCGCCGGCCGGAGAACCGGGGCAGGACCATCGTGGTCCTCTTCCCCGACGCCGGCGAGCGGTACCTGTCCACCCCGCTGTATCAGGACTGAGCGGAAAAAGCCCCCGGTCGGCCGCATCGCGGCCCGCCGGGGGCTCCTCACTTATCTTATCGAGGGACGACCCACTTTTCACTCACGGAAGCACGAGTCCCATCTGCGAAGCTTCGCAGATGGGGCTCGTGCCCTTACTTTTCCAGCCCCCGCAGGTATTTCAGGGCGGACAGGCCGGCGATGGCGCCCTGGCCTACGGCCACCGAGGCCTGCTGGATGGGGCTGACGCAGTCGCCGGCGGCGAACAGCCCGGGGATCATGGTGGCCATGGCGGCGTCCGCCACCACCTTGTTGTCCTGGATGGGCAGGCCCAGCTTCCGGGCCAGCTCCACCCCGCCGGCGCTGCCCAGGGCGATGAACACCCCGTCCGCCGGCAGCTGAGCGCCGTCGGCCAGGGCCACGCCGGTGACCCGGTCCTCCCCGAGTATGCCGGCCACAGGGCCGGGGACGATCTCCACCTCCGGGGGGAAGTCCGCCGTCACCGCGCCGCCGTTGGCCAGCAGGGTCACCTTCGCCGCCACCGGCAGGAGCACCTCCGCCTCGTGCAGGGCGTAGGGGCCGCTGCCCAGCACGGCCACGTGCTTTCCCCGGTAGAAGAAGGCGTCGCACACGGCGCACCAGCTGACCCCCCTGCCCTCCAGCTCCTTGAGTCCCGGGATGGGCAAAGTGGCTCTGCTCGCCCCCGTGGCCAGGATGACGCTTTTGGCCTCCAGCGTCCGGGCGGTGGTGGTGATCCGGAAGGTGTCCTGCCACTCCAGGGCGGTGACCTCCTCCTCCAGCAGGGTGCCCCCGAGATCGGCCACCTGCCGGCGGCCCGCCTCCACCAGGGCCCGGCCGTCCGGGGTGCCGGGGGCGCCAAAGTAGTTCTCCACCCCGGACGCCCTGCTCAGCGCCCCGCCGTCCCGGGCGATGACCGTGGTGGCCTTTCCGCCCCGGAGCGTGTACAGGGCGGCGGACAGCCCCGCCGGGCCGCCGCCGATGATCACGATGTCCTCCATGGGTCCATCCCTCCGTTCTTTTCTCCATTCTACCGGCCCGGGGAAAGAAAGTCAACCGCCTCTCCTTCGCGGCATAGGGGGCTTTGCCCCCTATGGTCCCCCGCTTTCCCCTGAAGGGGGTGGGGGTCATAGGGGGGAAATCCCCTATACCAAAATTGGGCGGTGGGTGGGTATAGATAATTTCGCCTGAGGGCGAGGTACTTTCTCCGCGCGCAGAAAGAGACCAAAGGCCGGCTCAAGGACCCATGGTCCTTGAGGATCCCCTTCCCATCAAATCCTGCTTTTTGCCTGCCTCTGGATCCGGCGCTCCGTGAGTCGACGCAGCTCAATCCCGCCTGCTGCCGCCCGTGGGCAATCGAAGGACCCCCTGCCCCCGACGGCAAGGCGCCTTGCGGGGGTGGTTGGTGGGGCGTTCCACCTCTGCGAAAGGCGGCGGGGGCAAGCCCCCGCCCTACAGGATGTGATTTCGCCGGGACCTATCGGGTCATCCGGGCCGCCCCGCGCTGGGCGGCCACATGGGGCCGCCCCTACGGCAAATCCGGACCCGCCCCGACTCAGGAAATTCCGATTCCTAATTTTCGTGAACTATCTCCGCTCTCAACTCTTCACTCTCCACTCTCCACAAAGTGCCCCGGGGGACGCCGTCAGGCGTCCCCCGGAGGTTTGTGTACCGTATCACTCCCGCCCGTAAAGGCTGAAGAACTTGTCGTGGATGACCTGCACCGCCCGGTCGGCATCCTCCTCGTCCACCAGGACGGAGACCTTGATCTCACTGGTGGAGATCATGTTGATGTTGATGCCGGCGTTGTACAGGGCCTCGAACATGGTGGCGGCCACGCCGGGGTTGTTGATCATGCCCGCCCCCACGATGGACACCTTGGCGATCCGGTCGGTGACCTCGATGCGGTCGAACTTGATGATGTCCCGGTTGTCCTCCAGGATGCGCTGGGCCAGCTCCATGTCGGCCTTCTTCACCGTAAAGCTGATATCCTTGCTCCCCTCGCGGCCGATGGACTGCAGGATGATGTCCACGTTCACCCGGTTCCGGGCCAGCAGGGAGAAGATCTTGAAGGCGATGCCCGGCTCGTGGGCCAGCCCCACCAGGGCCAGGCGGGCGATATCCTTGTCCTTGGCCACACCGCTGACTTGCGACTTTTCCATCTTTTTCACGACCTCCTTGACTTTGGTCCCCGGCTTGCCGGAGAAGCTGGAGAGCACCTCCAGGTTCACGTTATAGCGCTTGGCCATCTCCACCGAGCGGTTGTGGAGCACCTGGGCGCCCAGGCTGGCCAGCTCCAGCATCTCGTC
>CALXCP010000124.1 GCA_944386845.1 uncultured Oscillospiraceae bacterium
GTCCAGCGTCACCCGGTCCACCGGCAGCTCGGGGTGGCGGCGGCGGAAGGCGGCCCGGTCGGCCACCAGCGCCTCGCAGCCGAACTGTCCCCGGCGCACCCGCACCAGTTCCTCCCGGGGCAGGGCGGCCAGCTGCCCGGCGGTGCAGCCCACCCGGCCGTAGCGGTCCAGAATGTCGTCCTTGGCGCCGGAGAGCACCACCTCCCCCTGGTGGAGATAGGTGATATAGTCCGCCACCTTCTCCAGGTCGCCGGTGATGTGGCTGGAGATGAGGATGCCGTGGTCCTCGTCGCACACGAAGGCCAGAAACTCGTCTAAGATCTCGTCCCGGACCACCGGGTCCAGCCCGGCGGTGGCCTCGTCCAGGATCAGCAGCCTGGGCCGGTGGGCCAGGGCGGCGGCCAGGGAGAGCTTCATCTTCATCCCCCGGGAGAACTCCTTGACGGTCTGCCCGGCGGGCAGGCCGAATTTGTCCAGATAGGACCGGAACAGCCCGTCGTCCCAGGTGGGGAAGGAGGGGGCCAGAATGCGCCCGATGTCCCGGGGGCGCAGGGAGTCGTGGAAGAAGCACTCGTCCAGCACCACGCCGATGTCCGCCTTGACCGCCCGCTCCTCCCGGAGGCTGTCCCGGCCCAGCAGGGCGATCTCCCCGCCGTCCCGGCGGATGAGGTTCAGCATGCACTTGATGGTGGTGGTCTTGCCCGCCCCGTTCTCCCCGATGAGGCCCATGATGGCGCCGCCGGGGAGGGAAAAGCTGACGTCCTTCAGGGCGAAGGCGCCATAGGACTTGCACAGTCCGCGGATCTCGATACAGTTTGTCATGATGGATCCCCCTGATAAAGTATGTCCAGGAGCTCCCGGAGCTCATCCAGGGACAGCCCGCCCCTGCGGGCCTCGTCCACGGCCTGGCTCAGCAGCTCCTCCACCTGCCGCAGCTGGGTCTCCCGCAGCAGGGCCGGGTCCTGGGGGGCGACGAAGCAGCCCTTGCCGGGCACGGAGGCGAGAAAGCCCTCCCGCTCCAGCTCCTCATAGGCCCGTTTGGTGGTGATGACGGAGATGCGCAGGTCCCTGGCCAGCAGCCGCATGGAGGGCAGGGCGTCCCCCGCCTTCAGCGCGCCGGACAGGATCTGCGCCCGGATCTGGTCGGCGATCTGCTCGTAGATGGGCTTGTCGCCGCCGTTGCGCAGGATGATGTCCATAAGGTACCTCACAGAATATTGTATATATACGATATACACAGTATAGACGGTTCCCGGCCCGTTGTCAAGGGGTCCAGCGAAAAAAGGCGGCCCGCTCGAAGGAGAGCGGGCCGCCAGGGCCTACATTATATATAAGGTATCCCTCAGCGGTCCATCACCCGGGCCATCTGGACCATGGTGACGGCCACCTCGGCGCGGGTGGCGGTGTCCTGGGGGCCGAAGCTGCCGTCGGTGCGGCCGCCCATGATGCCCGCCTGCCAGCACAGGGCCACGCCGCCCAGGGCATAGCTGTCGATGTCGGCGCTGTCGGTGAAGGAGGCGGTCTCAGTGTTCACCGGGTCATAGTCCACCTCGTACTCGGTGAGGAACAGGCCGAACATCACCGCCATGTCCTGCCGGGTGACGGAGGCCTCGGGGTCAAAGCCGTCCCACAGCGCGCCGGGCAGCACGCCGGACTCCATGCCCCAGCGGACATAGGGGTCGTACCACACCTCGTCGTCCGCTCCGGCGGTCACGCCGCCGGCGAACTGGCTCAGAACGGCCAGGAACTGCCCGTAGGTCATCTCGTCATCGGGGCGGAAGGTGCCGTCGTCAAAGCCGGCGAACAGCTTTTTCTGATACACCGTGGACACGAAGTCGAAGTACCAGTCTCCCTCCGCCACATCGGAGAAGGAGGGCATGGGGGTGATGTCGGGCTCGTCGGAGGGCTCGGGCTCCGGGTCCTCCTCCGCCGGGGCGGACGGGTTCGTGCTGTTCCCGCTGTCGGTGCCCATGGTGCCGTACTGCCGGGCGTCCTGGAAGCCGGGGATGGCGTTCTGGAGGGTCAGGGCGGCGTACTCGGCCTCCTTGGACTGGGAAACGGCGGTGAGATAGAGCAGATATGCATCCGGGTTAGTGGACGGGGTCGGCGGGTTTCCTTCATTATTTTTAATCAACTCCGCCATGGTCTCCAGGGCCTCGACGTACACGGCGTAGTAGCCCTGGGCCTGGTCCAGCTTCTGCTGGAAGTCGTCCATCACCGCCTGGGTGAC
Organism: uncultured Oscillospiraceae bacterium; assembly: GCA_944386845.1. Lineage (GTDB taxonomy): Bacteria > Bacillota > Clostridia > Oscillospirales > Oscillospiraceae > CALXCT01. The sequence continues at coordinate 2,231 of CALXCP010000124.1, forward strand.
CCAGAGCCGGTCGGCGGGGACGTCGGAGCCGTCGGCGCTCACCACCACGCCGTTCTTGGAAGAGGCGGCGCTGTTGAGGATGGTGTAGAAGTAATCCGTTGTCATCTCGGGGTACGCGGCGGCCGCGGCGGGAACGGCCAGCCCCACCGCCAGGCACAGGGCGGCGGCCAGGGCGAGGATGCGCTGCTTCATTTCATTCTACCTCCTGTGTGTCGGGCGTTACAGGTCGCCCAGCGTCTGGTTCAGCAGATTGCGCAGGGCCACGGCGTTGTTCACCGTCATGACAATACTGGCCACCTGGTCCATGCCGGGGGTGGAGATGTTCTCCACGCCCTTGTTGGTGATGGTGGTGGCGGTCTCCATATACTTGTGGCTGATGTCCAGGGTGACCTCGATGGTGTCCCCCTGGGCGTTGTTGGTCTTGCGGATCCCGAAGGTGTTGGCGTAGACAGGCTTCAAATCGGCCGCCTCCTCGTGCAGATTCCGGCGTCAAATCCGCCGGTTCCCCTCATTATAACACAAACTTCCGCCCGGTTGTACGGAAAAGCGCAACTTTAATAAAAATGTAACATTATATAAAAGGAGCCCTCCGCCGCGCCCTTGCGCCCCGTGTCGAAACATGATAAAATGGCGCAGGCGCTGCACAAACGGCAGGCGGTTGGCCACACCACCCGAGAGGGGGTGAGGCGATGCGTATTACATTACACATTGGCCCGTACACGGTGACCATTGTGGTGAAACGCAGAAACCGCCACCCTGGCCGGTGACGGTTTCTCTTTATGAGTTTCCCTAACTAACCCAGGGCCAACCGCTTGTCGCAGCGCCCTTTCTACCGATATTATACCCGCTTCACGGCGGGCTGTCAAGAGGGAGCCGCCGCCGGGGATCCAGGATCGCGGGCGCGGCCCGCGTCACAGGTCCCGCCCCCAATGTTACGCTTCTGTTACATTTCCCCCCCGCCCCTTGACCGAGGGGTGGGGGGGTGTTATAGTAAGGTCGAGGCAAGGGGAGTCGTACAGCCCTTGCAGGGCCGCAAAGCCTTCTCGCGCCTCGAAAAATGGCCCTTCGGGCCAAATAATGTAAGGAG
>CALXCP010000125.1 GCA_944386845.1 uncultured Oscillospiraceae bacterium
CTCCAGGGTCTGGACCAGGTTGGGCTTGATGGCGTCCTTCAGCAGGGCGGCCATGGCCCCCTCGGCCTTCAGGTCGTGGGCGGTGACCGGCTTGTCGTCGTAGGTGTAGGCCACCACCATCCGGGCCAGCCGGGCCTTCAGGTCCATCAGGTCAGAGGCCAGGCACAGCACCGCCATGATCTCGCTGGCCACCGTGATGTCGAAGCCGTCCTCCCGGGGGACCCCCTGCATCCGGCCCCCCAGGCCGTCCACGATGTTGCGCAGCTGCCGGTCGTTCATGTCCACGCAGCGCCGCCAGGTGATCTTCTTCACGTCGATGCCCAGGGCGTTGCCCTGCTGGATGTGGTTGTCCAGCATGGCGGCCAGCAGGTTGTTGGCCGCACCGATGGCGTGGAAGTCGCCGGTGAAGTGGAGATTGATGTCCTCCATGGGCACCACCTGGGCATACCCGCCGCCGGCGGCCCCGCCCTTGATGCCGAACACGGGGCCGAGGGAGGGCTCCCGCAGGCAGAGGATGGTGTTCTTGCCCAGCCGCCGCAGGGCGTCGGACAGGCCCACGCTGGTGGTGGTCTTGCCCTCTCCGGCGGGGGTGGGGTTGATGGCGGTGACCAGGATCAGCCTGCCCTTCCGGGGCAGGTCCCGGAGGGGACGGGTGTCGATCTTGGCCTTCACCCTGCCGTAGTGCTCCAGCAGCTCCCCGTCGATGCCGGCGGCAGCGGCCACCTCGCTGATGGGCAGCAGCCGGGACTCCTGTGCGATCTGAATGTCGGTCTTCATCTCAAACAGCTCCTTTGTTCCGGGTGCGCCCTCTCCCGCCCGTTGGGGCAGCAAAAAAGGGCGCACGGGATGATCGTGCGCCCAGACGGTCGGCTTTCGTCCGCCATACTCCATGTGGTTTCGCTCCACTTCCGTCAGTCATATGGCTCGTGTTTACTCTACCATGCCCGCCGGGGGTTGTCAAGCCCCCTGTGTCCCCGGCAGACCGCGGTACCTTCCCGCATCGGGTGGCCGGTCGCAGAAACTCCTACTGCGGTTTCGCCTGAGGGCGAGGCACTTTCTCCGCGCGGAGAAAGTACCCAAAGACGCGCTCAGAGGGGCGCGGGTCCGATGGGTCCCTCGCCTCCGCTGTGCTGCGGCGGTGACCCATAGGCCCCGCCCCCTCCGAGACCTCCCCATTTTACGGGGGCCAGCACCCGGACGTTGGCGCTTGCGGCCGGCGCGCAAAGCCTGGCGGCCGTCCCCCTCTCGCGCCGGCCGTTACGGCCTGACCCGGCGGACGAAAACCCGTCTGCGCTGACCGAGCGGCGCCTGGGTGTCGGAGCTGACGGCGTGGGCGGTTTTTGGGGAATTAGGAATGAGGAGTTAGGAATTAGGAATTAAGATAGGAGATAAGGGGGCCACGTTTCGACGACTGCCTTGCGGGGCGGTCATCGGGGCGTGGGGAACGACACGCCGGGACGTTTCTGCCTCTTTCGTAGGGACGGATATCATCCGCCCGCAGGGCCGGCGAGGGCGCCAGCCCCTACATCATGGCCGGACCCCCCAACACCAAAAATTCCTAATTCCTCATTCCTAATTCCTAATTTGGTGAACTATCTCCACTCTTCACTCTTCGCTCAGCCTTCTCCCCATGAGCACCCCCATGGCGGAGGCCATCATGAGCCCCCGGGTCCAGCCGCTGGAGTCGCCCAGGCAGTGGAGCCCGGCGATGCTGGTGTTGAACTGGGGGTCCATCTTCACCCGGTTGCTGTAAAACTTCAGCTCGGGGGAGTAGAGCAGGGTCTCGATGGAGGCGAAGCCGGGCACCACGTGGTCCACCGCCTGGATGAAGTGGATGATGTTCACCATGGCCCGGTAGGGCATGGCGGCGGTGATATCCCCGGCCACCGCGTCGGGCAGGGTGGGGCGCAGATTGGACCGGGCCAGCTCCTTCTGCCAGGTGCGCTTGCCGTCCAGGATGTCGCCGAAGCGCTGGACCAGGATGCGCCCGTCCCCCAGCATGTTGGTCAGCTCCCCCACCTTCTGGGCGTAGGCGATGGGCTGGTTGAAGGGCTCGGTGAAGTGGTGGGAGCAGAGGATGGCCAGGTTGGTGTTGTCGCTCTTGAGCTCCTTGAAGCTGTGGCCGTTCACCACCGCCAGGTCGTTGTCGTAGTTCTCCTGGCTGACGAAGCCGCCGGGATTCTGGCAGAAGGTGCGCACCTTGTTCTTGAAGGGCCTGGGGTAGCCGATGAGCTTGGACTCGTAGAGCACGTTGTTCACCTGCTCCATGATCTCGCTGCGCACTTCCACCCGGACGCCGATGTCCACGGTGCCCGGCTCGTGGGCGATGCCGTGCTCGGCGCACAGCCGCTCCAGCCAGTCGGCCCCCCGCCGGCCGGTGGCCACCACGGTGCGGGGGGCGAAGACCTCCAGGGTGGTCTTGCCGTCGGTGAGAGTCACCCCCCGGCAGGTCTCCCCCTCCAGGATCAGGTCGGTGCACTCATAGCCGAACAGCAGCTCCACTCCGTGGCCGGCCAGGTAGTTCTGGATGTCCAGATAGAGCTGCCGGGCCTTTTCGGTGCCCAGATGGCGGATGGGGCAGTCCACCAGCTTCAGTCCCGCCTGGATGGCCCGCTTGCGGATATCCTTCACCGCCTCCGGGTCGCCCACCCCCTCCACATGGGGGTCGGCCCCGAACTCCAGATAGATGCCGTCGGTGTAGTCGATGGTCTGCTGGGCCAGCTCCTCGCCGATGAGGCTGGGCAGGTCGCCCCCCACCTCACAGCTCAGGGACAGCTTGCCGTCGGAGAAGGCCCCCGCCCCGGAGAAGCCGGTGGTGATGTGGCAGTAGGGCTTGCAGCTGAGGCAGCGGCCGGCCTGCTGCTTGGGGCAGCGGCGCCGCTCCACCGGCTGGCCCTTGTCCACCAGCAGGATGGACTTGCGGCTGCCCCGGCGGAGCAGCTCCAGGGCGGTGAAGATGCCGGCGGGGCCGGCGCCGATGATGACGATGTCCTTGTTCATATCAGAGATTCCTTTCCAGTGTGTTGGGACGAAACTGCCCCCAGCGGCTATGATGCCCCGGTGGGGGCATGATAGTCAGCTGAGGGCAGCCGGTAGAGACATCCATCCATCTCATGGATCTATATCATGCACGAACAGGATAGCGGATCGAGCGGGAACTGTCAAGGGGCGGCTGCCCTCACATCTCGCCGGAGAACACGTCCCGGTTCTTGAAAAAGTACTCGCAGCCGGAGTAGAGGGTGGTCACCACGATCACCGCCACGCACAGGGTGTTCACCGCCGGCGGGATGGGCAGCAGCATCAGGCAGATGCACA
>CALXCP010000126.1 GCA_944386845.1 uncultured Oscillospiraceae bacterium
CCGAGATCATGGCCACCTTCGACGCCGACCGGCAGAAGGGCATCGGCTACATCATCCGGGCCCTCCAGAACGCGGCCCGGGGATCCGATTAGGGATCGGCGGGAGTTTACGGGCCATCAAGACGCGGAGGGAGGAGACCGGCATGGACCGGAGCACAGACCGACAGGGGCCGGCTTCCACCCTGGGCCTCTACCTTCATATCCCCTTCTGCCGCAGCAAGTGCGACTACTGCGACTTCTACTCCCTGCCCGGCGGGGAGGACCGGATGGATGGCTATCTCCGGGCCCTGCTGAGGCAGCTGGAGGAGGCCGCCCCCGGGGCGGCGGGGCATTCGGTGGACACCGTCTATGTGGGGGGTGGGACCCCCACCGTCTTCGGCGGGGAGCGGCTGGCCGCCCTGCTGGCGGCGGTGGGCCGGCTGTACCGCCTGGCCCCCGGGGCCGAGATCACCTGCGAGGCCAACCCGGACAGCGCCGGGGAGGAGCTGCTGCGCGCCCTGCGCCGGGCGGGCTTTGGCCGCCTCTCCCTCGGGATGCAGTCGGCCGACGCCGGGGAGCTGGCCGCCGTCCACCGCCGTCACACCCCGGAGCAGACCGACGCCGCCGTGGCCGCCGCCCGGCGGGTGGGCTTTGAAAACCTCTCCCTGGACCTCATCTGCGGCCTGCCCGGCCAGACGGAGGAGAGCTGGCGCCGGACGGTGGAGCACGCCCTCTCTCTAAGGCCGGAGCACCTGTCCTGCTACGGCCTGAAGGTGGAGGAGGGCACCCCCCTGGCCCGCCGGGTGGCGGCGGGGGAGGAGCTGCCCGACGACGACGCGCAGGCCGACCGCTACCTGTGGACGGTGGAGCGGCTGGCCCGGGCGGGCTTCCGGCAGTACGAGATCTCCAACTTCGCCCGGCCCGGATACGAGTCCCGGCACAACCTGCGCTACTGGCGGCTGGAGCCCTACCTGGGCTTCGGCCCGGGGGCCCACTCCGACTTCGGGGGGCGGCGCTTCGCCGTCCCCGCCGACCTGGCGGGCTACCTGGCCGGCGAGGCCGTCCCGGCGGGGGAGACCGTCTCCCCCTGGGAGCGGGGGAACGAGTACCTGATGCTGGGCCTGCGCACGGCGGCGGGGATCGCCGGGGAGGAGTACCGCCGCCGCTTCGGCGGGGACTTCGCCCCCCTGGAGGAGCTGCTCTCCCGCTTCGCCGGCCACGGCTGGGCGGAGCGGAACGGGGACCGCTGGCGGCTGACCCCGGCGGGCTTCCTGGTGTCCAACCGGCTCATCGGCGCCCTGCTGGAGGCCCGGGAGGGGGCGGAGGGGCCCGGAACGTGAAAAGACGGAGCGCCCCGGCCGGGGCACTCCGTCTGAGCTCTCAACATATCAATTATATCACAGCGGAAAAGAGAAGGGAAGCATTTTCTTTTCACCAAAGAAAAGTTTGTGCAACTCGTCAATTTTATAAAATCCGCACAAAAACCCTTGACATACCGCCGGGGCGGTGGTATATTATAGCCAGAAAGGAAAAGGTGAGTCCAATGATTTAAGAAGCCTTCTCCCCAACCGGAAGAATCCAGAAAGATCAGCGATCGTGCGGACAGCGTGGGATCAGAACAGTAATAACACTGAGGTTCCAGACAATCATCACAGTAAGTGAACGGCGTGAAATGTATTAGCGCAAATGAGTTGTATCAGAGAACGCGGTAAACACGATTCGGCTCCCAAGTTCAGATACGCACGAAGCAAAGATCACTTCCGGAATCTGTAGAAAGAGAGGTAAACAATTGATGTTAGATAACAAGAAGCACCAGATGTGACCCCCGCCTGCGGTGGACAGGCGGGGGTCGGGTGTTTCTGTGGGGTGGTCTCGGGGCCTTCGGGCCCTTTTTTCATGCCCATCGTCGGGAACACGCCGCCCCGCGCCCGCGGACAAAAAGCCGCCGGACCGTGTGCGGCGGTCCGGCGGAGTTTCGGCTCTGGGGAAGCTCAGATCAGCGTCAGGTCGTAGGGAGTGGTCTGGTACACGTAGTAGTTCAGCCAGTTGTTGTACAGCAGCTGCCCGGTGGAGCGCCAGCGCATCACCGGAGGCCGGCTGGGGTCGTCGTTGGGGAAGTAGTTTTGCGGCATGGCGATGTCCAGCCCCTTGTCCAGGTCCCGGCGGTACTCCAGAGCCAGAGTGTCGGCGTCGTACTCCGGGTGGCCGGTGAAGAAGAAACGGCGGTTGTCGGTGCTCTTCACGGCGAACACGCCCGCCTCGGGGGAGGTGGACAGCAGCTCCAGCTGGGGCACCGCCAGGATGTCCTCCTCCCGAACCTCGGTGTACCGGGAGTGGGGGACCAGAAACTCGTCGTCCAGGCCCCGGAACAGGGGGGAGTTGGGCTTGAGAGCGGTGTGGGAGAAGATGCCGGACAGCTTCCGGGGCAGGCTGTACTTCTGGATGCCGTAGTGGAAGAACAGCGCCGCCTGCGCCCCCCAGCAGATGTGGAGGGTGGAGTGGACGTGGGAACGGGTCCAGTCCATGATCTCGCACAGCTCGTCCCAGTAGTCCACGTCGGAGAAGTCCAGGTTCTCCACCGGGGCGCCGGTGATGATCATGCCGTCGTAGTTCTTGTCCCGGACCTGCTCAAAGGTGGTGTAAAAGGACTCCAGATGCCCCTCGTCGGTATTTTTGGAGATGTGCCCCGTGGTGCGCAGCAGCTCCACCTTGATCTGCAGCGGCGTGTTGGACAGCTTGCGCAGGATCTGGGTCTCGGTGACGATCTTGGTGGGCATCAGGTTCAGGATGATCAGATTCAGCGGGCGGATGTCCTGATGCAGGGCGCGGTATTCCGTCATGACGAAGATGTTCTCCCCCTCCAGCACCGCCCGGGCGGGGAGGGAATCTGGGATCCGAATGGGCATAGCGGGGCCTCCAGTCGTGAATATTGTAATATGTATCACATTGGTCCCCATGATACCACACCGGCCGGCAAAAAGCAAACCGAAAAAATGCGGAGAAAAATCGAAAAAAGGTGTTGACAAGTGAGGAAGGGTTTGGTATATTAACTGAGCGCCTTTCGGGAGGCCAAGTGCTTTATCCCCGAGACGGAGAAAAAATCTCCGTACCTCGGAAAAAAGTTCTTGACAAAGCTGAGAAGGTGTGGTAATCTATAAAAGTTCGAGCGAGCGGTGAGCTTTTGGCTGGATGAGAGCGCGGTCCCTGGCTGGGAGAAAAAAGTGCTTGACAGCGAGTACCGGATATGGTATGATAAAGCTCCGCCGCGAGACGGCGTGCACCTTGTAAATTAAACAATGCAGAGGAACACGAAGC
>CALXCP010000127.1 GCA_944386845.1 uncultured Oscillospiraceae bacterium
ACCACGATGGCCTGGGCGGACATCTCGGTGGTGGACAGGGTGGACACGGCGCTCTGCACCGCCAGCTTGCCGAACTGAAACAGGCCGTTCTCCAGCCCGGTGGGGATGCCGATGGACAGCACCAGGCCGATGGTGGCCAGGTCGGGCCGGATGGTGTGGTAGGGCCCCACGGTGAGCACCTGGTGGGGGCGGCGCTGGATGGCCAGCAGGATGACCGCCGCCAGCACCCGGGACACGGTGGTGGACAGGGCGGCCCCCGCCACCCCCCAGTCCAGCACGTAGATGGTCAGCGAGTTGCCCGCGATGTTCACCAGGTTGCACCCGGCGGAGATGACCATGGGCAGCCGGGAGTTGCCGGTGGAGCGGTACAGGGCGGCCCCCACGTCGTACAGCCCCATGAAGGGGTAGGACAGGGCGGTGATGAGGAAGTAGGTCAGGGCGGCGTCCATCACCGCCGGCTCGGCGGAGCCGAAGATGAGGCGGAGCAGCGGCCCCCGGAAGCCCACGCACAGCGCCGTGATGACCGCCGACAGCACCAGCATGGACAGCAGCACCTGCCGGGCGGCGTTGTTGGCGCCGTTGACCTCCCGCCGGCCCAGGTACTGGGAGCACACGATGGTGCCCCCGGTGGCCAGGGCGGCGAATATGTACTGCATGAGGATGTTGATGGAGTCCACCAGCGACACACCGGACACGGCGGCGGGGCTGATGGTGGAGACCATGATGGTGTCCACCGTGCCCATGAGGGCGGTGAGCACCTGCTCCACGATCAGGGGGATGAGCAGCTTGGCCAGCGCGCGGTTGGAGTACACGGGGACACCTCCTCTCCACAGAAGTCAAAGGACAAGCCAATAATATATCACGGAGCGGGGAGAATGACAAGAGTGGAGAGTTGAGAGTGGAGATAGTTCACGAAAATTAGGAATGAGGAATTATGGGTGTCGGGGCGTTGCCGTGTCTTTTGTAGGGGCGGCCCCGTGTGGCCGCCCGGCGGTGGACGGTCCTGATACCCGGCACGACCCGGCGAATTCGCAACACGTGGGGCGGGGGCTTGCCCCCGCCGTGGGGGGGCGCTCCGCATCTCCCTCCCGAAGGGGTGGGGGTCATAGGGGGCGGAGCCCCCTATACCAAAATTGGGCGGTGGGTGGGTCCAGAAAAATTTCGCCTGTGGGCGAGGTACTTTCTCCACGCGGAGAAAGTACCCAAAGACGCGCTCAGAGGGGCGGGCCCGATGAACTGCGCGCCTTCGCTTCGCTGCGGCGGCAGCCCATAGGCCCCGCCCCCCTGAGGACCCCCATTACGGGGGACAGCACCTGAACCTTGGCGCTTGCGGCCGGCGCGCGAACCTTGGCGGCCGTCCCCCTCTCGCGCCGGCCGTTACGGCCTGATCCGGTGGACGAAAGCCCGCCTGCGCTGGTCGGACAGCGCCTGGGTGCCGGAGCTGACGGCGCGGGCGGATATCTGGATGCCCCACGCCCCGAGTCTCTGTCCCCGCAAGGCGCCTTTCCATCGGGGGCAAACGGTCCCTCGACTGCCCACGGGCGGCAGCAGGCGGGAGAGGGCCGCGTCGGCTCACGGAGCGCCGAATCCGATGGCAGGCAAGGAGCAGGATTTGATGGGAAGGAGATTTTCAAGGACCATGGGTCCTTGAACCGGTCTTTGGTGACTTTCTGCCGGCACAGAAAGTCACTCGCCCTCAGGCGAAACCGCAGTAGGACTCTCCCCGACACACCACCCGATGCGGGGCGGGACCCCGTCCCGCCCCGCAGAGGGGCGGGTGGATATCCCCCGCCCCGTCACGCGCAGAACCGGTGGCTGCCGATGACGGTGATGAGGGGCCGGCTCCAGATCCAGCTGCTGGTGGCGGTGTCCGGGTTGAAGTAGTAGATGGCCCCGCCGGAGGGGTCACTGCCGTTGAGGGCGTCCCGGGCCGCCCGGTAGGCCGAGGCGGCCACCGGCTGGTCGATCTGCCCGTCCACCATGCAGGTGAAGGCCCCCTTCTGGTAGACCACCCCGGCGATGGTGTTGGGGAAGGAGGGGTGGTTCACCCGGTTGAGGATCACCGCCCCCACCGCCACCTGACCGCTGTACGGCTCCCCCCGGGCCTCGGCGGAGATGACCCGGGCCAGCAGGTCCAGGCTGGCGTCCTGGCCGGAGCCGCCGCCGGAGGAGGAGCCCGAGCTCCCCCCCTCATAGATGCCGAGGGCCTGGAGGGTGGCCGGCCCCGCCACCCCGTCCACCGTGAGGCCGTTCTTCTGCTGGAAGTAGCGCACCGCCCGGACGGTGCCGCTGCCGTAGACGCCGTCCACCGCGCCGTCGTAATAGCCCCAGCGCTTGAGCTTGGTCTGGATGGTGCGCACCGTCTCGCCGGTGGAACCCTGGCCGTAGGTGGCGGCCTGGGCGGTCTGGACGAAGAGGAGGAGCAGCAGGTTGGCCGCGAAGACCAGCGTCAGGGCCAGGCACAGCCCGGCCCGGCTCCGGGCGGAACGGGGGGAGAGAGACATGGTCAACACCTTCCTTTTCTATAAGGTAGTCTGCGCCCCTGCCGGCGGCCTATGCGGAGAAAAGACTTCCAGCGGCGGCATAGACTGCCGCCCGGCCGGGCAGAATAGAGGGCAGACGATGGGAAAGGAAGTGGACCGGCCATGGTAAAGGGCGTCACCCGCCGGGTGGTGGTGGTGAAGGGGCCCGACCCCCGCCTGTTCGAGCAAGCCATCTTTTTCGTCCGGGAGGAGGGACCGGAGGGGGTGTCCTCTCAGCAGCTGCTGGAGGAGGCCCGCCGGGCGGCCGACGCCTGGCGGGGAGGGGGCAGGCGGCCCTTCCGGCTGCCCCGGCCCCTGTGCTGCGCGGCGGGGGCGCTGGCCACCGGGGCGGTGTGGGCGGCCACCGCGCTGCTGCTGTGAGAGAATGTGCAAAAAAGGCTTGCAATTTCCGGCGGGATGTGGTATCATCTCTTCTGCATCTGAACGCCCCCGGGGCGCGGCGGGTGCTTTTCCGGAGAATTCCCCGGCCCGCCCGGGTGGAAAGGAACGATAGAAGATGGATGTTTTGACGATCGTGCTGACGGTGATCCAGGTCCTGTGCGGCCTGTTCCTCATCGCCGTGGTCCTGCTCCAGTCCGGGAAGAGCGCCGGCCTGTCCGGCGCCATCGCCGGCGGCGCGGACACCTTCCTGTCCAAGAACAAGGCCCGCGGCGTGG
>CALXCP010000128.1 GCA_944386845.1 uncultured Oscillospiraceae bacterium
CGGAACCCAAAAAGAAAGACATGACCAAAGGTCATGTCTTTCTTTTTGGAGCAGGTGAAGGGAATCGAACCCTCGTGTTCAGCTTGGGAAGCTGACATTCTGCCATTGAACTACACCTGCATTCTGAAGTTGACTGTGACATTCTATCACGGACTGGGCAGGATTGCAAGAGGGAAAGCGCACTTTTTTTGCCGGCGGGGCGGAACGGAAAAAATTCATGAAACATTCATGATCTCCCCCTGTTCAACAGGCGAAGAATGGGCTATGATAGGGAAAACGAGAGATGACCGGGGCGGATATCGATGAAGAACAAAGAGAAATGGATCCTGACGCTGCTGCTCACCGTGCTGCTTTTGGGCGGCATCGCGACTCTGCTGTGGCGTACAGGGTTTTTCCAGGCGGTGGGCAGTATGGACGCCCTTCAGGCGTATATCCAGCGCTGGACGCCCCACTCCCATGTGATGTTCTTCCTCATCCAGTTCGCCTCGGTGGTGCTGGCGCCCATCCCCAGCAACATCACCGCTGTGGTGGGCGCCCTGCTGTTCGGGACGGTGCCCGCCTTCCTCATCACGGCGGCGGCGGTGATCTCCGGCTCCATGGTGGTGTTCGCCGTGGCCCGGGTGTTGGGCCGGGACTTCGCCGACCGGGTGGTGAATGCGAGGCTGTCCGACCGCTACCGCACGGTCATCAGGACCAAACGGGACAGCTTTCTGGCTCTGGCCTTCCTGTTCCCGTTTTTTCCGGACGACATCCTGTGTATCCTGGCGGGGGTGACCGATATCCCGCCTCTGCGGTTTTTTATCCTGGTGACCCTGACCAGGCCCTGGGGGCTGCTGGTGGCCTGCGTCCTGGGCGGTTCCGCCATGAGCATCCCCTGGTGGGGGACGGCCCTGCTGGTGGCGGCGGGAGTGGCCCTGTTCCTGCTGGGCATGAAGTACGGCGACCGGATCGAGGACCGCGTCATCCAGGCGCTCCGCCGGAGGAGAGGAAAATGAGGCCCGGCAGGGCCGCGCGCCTTGCGCTTCACGGCGGGACATGTTAAGATAGAGGCAGCATCACCGCAGAGACCGCGCCCGCGCGGAGACACCAAGGAGGAATGACCGATGGACGAGAGCCGTCAGGAGATACAGTACCACATCCAGTGCAAAAAGGGGGACGTGGGCCGCTACTGCATTCTCCCCGGGGACCCGGGGCGGTGTGAGAAGATCGCGGCCTATTTCGACGACCCGGTGAAGGTGCAGTCCAACCGGGAGTACACCACCTACACCGGCACACTGCTGGGGGAGAAGGTGTCGGTGGTCTCCACCGGCATCGGCGGCCCCTCCGCCTCTATCGCCATGGAGGAGCTGGCCAACATCGGGGCGGACACCTTCATCCGGGTGGGCACCTGCGGGGGCATCCGGCTGGACGTGAAGAGCGGCGATGTGGTGGTGGCCACCGGCGCCATCCGCATGGAGGGCACCAGCCGGGAGTACGCCCCCATCGAGTTCCCCGCCGTCCCCGACTACGCGGTGCTCCGCGCCCTGGTGGAGGCGGCGGAGGAGCGGGGCGGCCCCTGGCACGCCGGGGTGGTGCAGTGCAAGGACTCCTTCTACGGGCAGCACTCCCCCCAGCGCATGCCCGTCTCCTATGAGCTGTTGAACAAGTGGGAGGCGTGGAAGCGCCTGGGTACCCTGGCCAGCGAGATGGAGTCGGCCGCCCTGTTCGTGGTGGCCGCCGCCCTGGGTGTGCGGTGCGGCTCGGTGTTCCACACGGTGTGGAACCAGGAGCGGGAGGCCGCCGGACTGGACCAGGCCGAGTCCCACGACACCGACGCCGCCATCCAGGTAGCCATCGGCGCCCTGAAGCGCCTCATCCGCGAGGACCGGGGGGAGTAAGTGGATATCACGTTCCGAGGGGGGCGGCCCGCAGGGCCGCCCCCCTCGCTGCCGCAGCGAGAAACGGGGAGGGCGCCGGGCCTATTCTCAGGTATGAGGACAGCCCGGGCGGGAATAGGGTGGGGAAGACATGATTGGAGGGAGCGCTATGTTTTCCGCACTGTCCGCCCTGCTGCTCAACGGGCTGTTCTTCACCCTGCGCCTGTCCGACACCGCCGGATCCTTCCCCCGCCCCCTGAAGGCGGAGGAGGAGCGGCGCTATCTGGAGCGCTGCGCCGCCGGCGACCTGGAGGCCCGGAACGCCCTCATCGAGCACAACCTGCGCCTGGTGGCGCATATCGTAAAAAAGTACTACACCCAGAGTGGAGAGCAGGACGACCTGATCTCAGTGGGTACGATCGGGCTGATCAAAGGCATCTCCACCTTCAAGGCCGAGAAGAACGTCCGGCTGGCCACCTATGCCAGCCGGTGCATCGAGAATGAGATCCTCATGTACTTCCGCTCCCGGCGGAAGCTGGCTGCCGAGACGTCACTGTCGGATGCCCTGGACAACGACGGCGGCGGTGGCTCCCTGTCCCTCATGGACGTGATCCGGGTGGATGACGATATGCTGGAGGAGCTGGGCACCCGGGAGGCCTGTATCAAGGTGCGCCGGTGCGTGGAGACCTGCCTGGATGACCGGGAGCGGGACATCATCACCCAGCGCTATGGCCTGGATGGTTTGCCTCCGCGGACCCAGCGGGAGGTGGCCGCCCGCCGCGGCATCAGCCGCTCCTATGTATCGCGCCGCCACTAATGTAAACGAAGCCCGGAAAGCCTTGTGGGACAAGGCTTTCCGGGCTTCGCGTGTGAATGGGGTAGCACCGCGGTTATTGTAAGTGGAAAAATTTTAGGAAGATAAGCGGCTGTTCAAGAAATGTATTAATTATATTAGATAAGATTCATCGGTGAGCACTTCAAGAATTTCTGCTCGATCTTCTCCGTTGAGGGAATCTTGGAAAATTTCATATAACACAGTTTTCCCGTAAATATTTGAAAAATCCAGTTTTTCATTATCTCTTTCGTGAAAAAACACATCTTCAGGACTATGTTGAATAAAACCGTAGTTGTAACCATTTCGATCGCGTCTCGCTTTCACTACGCGTCCTCTGAGGACTAAAGGCTGAGGATTATCGTATTCAATTTTGTCCAAATTGCCTCCTCGAATGTAAGTTAATAAAAATTTCGTGAAGGCGGAATTGTCTTTTATGCCGTGTCGATATTGCTGTCCACGTTTTCTTACCCACTCTGCAATTGCTTTTTGCAA
>CALXCP010000129.1 GCA_944386845.1 uncultured Oscillospiraceae bacterium
ATGAGCAGCTGGTTCATCCCCAGGGACATGAAGCTGCTCACCGACTGCATCACGATGGCGGGGGCGCCGATGCGGTAGATGGGGGCGATGACGGCCCGCTTCGGCCGAAAGCCCCGGAGGTGGACGGGGAAGTGAGACCGGTTTTGCCACACCAGCCAGAAGCCGATGAGGGCGCCGGCGATCTGCCCGATGACGGTGGCCACCGCGGCCCCCACCACCCCCATGTCCAGCAGGAAGATGAACACCGGGTCCAGCACCATGTTGATCAGGGCGCCGGAGCCCTGGATGATCATGAAGCCCATGGGCTTGCCGCTGCACTGGAGCACCCGCTCGGTGACGAACTGCATGCACATCCCCAGGGACAGGCAGCAGCAGATGGAAAGGTACTGTACTCCGTCCCTGATGACCTCCGGGTCGTCGATGGACAGAGAGAAGAACAGCCGGGAGCCCAGCAGGCCGAAGAGCAGGAATACGACCCAGTTGCAAAGGTAGAGGAAGTACCCGTGACAGGCCACGCGGCCGGCCTCCTCCAGCTTGCCCTCGCCCAGCTTTTTGGCCAGCACGGCATTGAAGCCCACTCCGGTGCCCACGCACACGGCGATCATCAGCATCTGGACGGGGTAGGCCAGGGAGAGGGCCAGGAAGGCGTCGTCGCTGACCTGGGCCACGCAGATGCTGTCCCAGAGGTTGTACACCGCCTGGAGCAGCATGGACAGCATCACCGGCCAGGACATGGTGAGCACCAGTTCGTTCACCGGCATGGTGCCCATGATGTTGTTCCGCTGTTCTGTCTCCACGGGACCACTCCCTTTTTCTCTCGTCTTGGAAGGACCGGCCCGCCGGCCGGTCAGAGGGCGCGCACGTAGCGCAGGTCCACACACACCGTGTCCGGCGGGAAGGGGATCTCCTCCGTCGTCCCGTCCCAGGCGAAGCCGTGCCGGGCGTAGAAGCGCCGGGCCCCCTCGTTCTCCCGGAGGACGAAGACGTACACGTGCCGGAAGCCCTCCCGCCGCAGGCGGCGCAGGGCCTCCTCCACCAGCAGGGAGCCATACCCCTTTCCCGTCTCCTCCGGGTGGGTGTACACCGAGATCAGCTCCCCCCAGCCCCGGTAGTTCTCACTGTGGAACCTGCACACGCTGCCCGCCTGGAGGCCCGCGTCGGTCCGGGCGGGGCCGAAGGTGAGGCAGGCCACGGGCTCCTCGCCCCGGAAAAGGAGCAGGCCGTGGTGCGTCCCGCTCCGGGCGTACTGCCGGAACAGGTCCACCCACCGGTCGTCGGTGATGTGCTCCGCCATCCAACGGGCGGGCACCGCGTCGGGGTAGGCGGAGCGCCAGCCCAGGGCGTGGATGCGGGACATGGCGGCGAAGTGGTCCTCGCTGACGGCCTGGACGATGCGCAGCTCAGAGTCCATGGGGGTCACTCCTCAGAGGGGGCGGAGGGATCGTCCGGCCCGGGGGCGGGGACGCTCTCCGCCGCGGCGGCCGCCTCCCGGCGGTGGACGAAGTCGGACAGCATCCGGTAGACGGCGGAGGCCAGGGGCACTCCCAGCAGCATGCCGCCCACCCCCATCAGGCCGCCGCCCACAATGACCACGGCCAGCACCCAGATGCCGGGCAGCCCCACCGAGCTGCCCACCACCCGGGGATAGATCACGTTGCCCTCCACCTGCTGGAGCAGGCCCAGGAAGATGAGGAAGATCAGCGCCTTGATGGGGCTCACCATCACCACCAGGAAGAAGCCGATGATGCCGCCGATGTAGGCGCCCGCCACCGGGATGAGGGCGGTCACGCCCACCACCACGCCCACCACCACGGCGTAGGGGATGGACAGGATGCTCATGCCCAGGGCGCACAGGGCGCCCAGGATGACCGCCTCGGTGCACTGGCCCACGATGAAGGAGGAGAAGGAGCGGTGCAGGGTCTCCAGCACATAGTACAGCCACTTCCGGGCCCTGGGCCTGATCAGGATGGCGGCCAGGCGGTGGAACTGCCCGGCCAGCCGCTCCTTGCCGAAGAGGAGGTACAGGGCGAAGATGAAGCCCAGCAGCAGGGTGAGCAGCCCGTTGGCGACGGCGGTGAGGATGCCCACCGTGGTCTGGAAGATGCCGGTGGTCCCCTGGGCCAGGAAGTCCATGGCCTTCTGGATCAGGTCGGGCCAGTTCAGATTCTCCAGGGAGACCAGCCAGTCCTGAAAGCTGGGGAACTCGTCGGCGTGCTGGCCCAGCCAGTCCAGCAGGAAGGTGAGGGCCAGGGACAGGTCGGTGACGATCATCTCCACGCTCTCCCGCAGGCCGGGCAGCACCAGCAGCACCACCGCCACCAGGATGAGCAGCAGGGTGATCACCGACAGCAGGACGCACACCGCCCGCCGGGTGCGCACGACGAACCTGGCGCTGCTGTGGGGGAACCAGACCGACTCATAGCGCACCAGCAGCAGATTGAGGATATAGGCCAGCACGCATCCCAGCAGCAGCGGGGTGGCCGCCCGCAGGGCCAGCCGCGCCAGATCGATGGGCACCCGGATGTAGACGATGAGCAGCACGGCTGCCGCCGCGATCAGGGCGTACAGCGCAAAGCGCTTCCAGTTGAGCTTGGACACAGGATATGCCCCCTTTTTCTGTGGGTCAGGCGGTGACCGTCTCCTGCCCGGCCCCGTGGCCGGCCTGCCGCTCCCCCTGCTCCTGCAGGGCTTTGGCGTTGGCCAGCATGAGCTTGATGCGGTTCTCCTGGTTGATCTTGGTGGCCCCGGGGTCGTAGTCGATGGCCACCACGTTGGACCAGGGATAGTCGTCCTTGAGCTTGCGGATCATGCCCTTGCCCACGATGTGGTTGGGCAGGCAGCCAAAGGGCTGGGTGCACACGATGTTGGGCACACCGGAGTGGATGAGCTCCAGCATCTCGGCGGTGAGCAGCCAGCCCTCGCCCATCTTGTTGCCGTCCCCGAGATAGCCGTGGATGAGGGAGTGCAGCTGCCGGAAGGTGCCCGGGGCGTGGAAGCGGCCCGACTTCTTCAGGGCGGCGATCATGTCCCGCTGGCAGCCCTCGATGTAGCCCATGAACACCCTGCAGGCGGCCTTCTTGATCCACTTGCCCCCGTACAGGTCCACGTCGGCCACCCGGTTGTAGATCTTGAAGATGATGAAGTCGGTGAGGCC
>CALXCP010000130.1 GCA_944386845.1 uncultured Oscillospiraceae bacterium
TGCGCCTGAGCCGGGAGGACCAGGTGTGCGTGCTGGAGATGGGGATGAGCAAAAAGGGGGAGATCGACGCCCTGGCCGCCATCGCCCAGCCCGACATCGCCGTCATCACCAACATCGGGGACGCCCACATCGAGAGCCTGGGCAGCCGGGCGGGCATCCTGAGCGCCAAGTGCGAGGTGCTGCCCCATGTGAGGGAGCCCGGACTGGTGGTCCTCAACGGGGACGACCCCCTGCTGTCCGGCCTGCGGGTGAGCTGCCCGCTGCCCATGGTGTTCTGCGGCACGGGGGAGGGGCTGGACTACCGGGCCACCGACGTGGAGGGGGACGGCAGGAGCCGCCTGTCCTGCACGGTGCACACCCCGGCGATGACCGCGCGGGTGGAGATCCCCGCCCTGGGGGGCCACATGGTCTATCCCGTCCTCACCGCCATGGCGGTGGGGGAGAAGCTGGGGCTGACGGAGGAGGAGCTGGTGCAGGGGGTGCTGCGCTTCGCCCCCACCAAGATGCGCATGAACATCGTGGAGCGGGGGGACGGCATCACCATCCTCAACGACGCCTATAACGCCAACCCCCAGTCCATGCGGGCGGCCATCGAGGTGCTCTCCTCGGGCGCCGCCCCCTATAAGATCGCGGTGCTGGGGGATATGCTGGAGCTGGGTCCCTTCTCCCAGGCCCTCCACGAGGGAGTGGGGGAGTACGTGGGCCGGTCCGACGTGGACTGCCTGGTGACGGTGGGGGAGCAGGCCGCCTGGCTGTGCCGGGCGGCGGAGCGCTCCGGGGTGCCCCTGTGCTACGCCTGCTCCGACAAGGAGGAGGCCAGGGCGGTGCTGGAGCGGGCGCTCCGCCCGGGCAGCACCGTGCTGGTGAAGGCCTCCCGGGGAATGGCCCTGGAGGAGCTGGTGGACTATCTGGTCTCCATCACGCCGCCGGCCGCGGAGAATTAGGAATTAGGAATTTTCGGGAGCAGGGCGTGGTCCCGTCCCCGCATCGGGTGGTCTATCGCGGAAACACCTGCCGCGGTTTCGCCTGAGGGCGAGTTCCTTTCTGCGCGCGCAGAAAGGAACCAAAGACGCGCTCAAGGACCCATGGTCCTTGAGAATCTCCTTTCCATCAAATCCTGTTCCTTGCATGCCTCTGGATTCGGCGCTCCGTGAGCCGACGCGGCCCGGTCCCGCCTGCTGCCGCCCGTGGACAGTCGAAGGACCGTCTGCCCCCAACGGCGAGGCGCCTTACGTGGCGGTCGTCGGGGCGTGAGCCGTCGTCCGCCCACGCCGTCGATTTTGCACACTCAGGCGCTGCAGGGCCAGCGCAGGTCCGTCTTTCGTCCGCCGGGTCAGGCCGTAACGGCCGGCGCAAGAGAGGCATGGCCGCGAGAGTTTGCGCGCCGGCCGCAAGCGCCAACGCCCAGGTGCTGTCCCCCGTAAATGGGGGTCCTCAGGGGGCGGGGCCTATGGGTCACCGCCGCAGCGGAGCGAAGGCGTGGGACCCATCGGGCACGCACTCCCCTGAGCGCGTCTTTGCCTACTTTCTCCGCGCGGAGAAAGTAGGCCGCCCGCCGGCGGGATTTTTCTAAACCCACCCACCGCCCAGTTTTGGTATAGGGGGCTTCGCCCCCTATGACCCCCAAGCCCCCATGTCTCCACTCTAAACTCTCCACTCTTCACTTTTCCCAGGAGGTGCCCTATGCCCGAGATCCGAGTTCTTGACCCCCATGTGGCCGATCTGATCGCCGCCGGCGAGGTGGTGGAGCGGCCGGCCAGCGTGGTAAAAGAGCTGATGGAAAACGCCATCGACGCCGGGGCGGGCTCCGTCACGGTGGAGATCGCCCACGGGGGCATGTCCCTCATCCGGGTCACCGACGACGGCTGCGGCATCCCCCGGGAGCAGCTGGCCACCGCCTTTCTCCGCCACGCCACCAGCAAGCTGCGCTCCGCCCGGGACCTGGAGGCCATCGGCACCCTCGGCTTCCGGGGGGAGGCCCTGGCCGCCATCGCCGCCGTGGCCCGGGTGGAGGTGCTCACCCGCACGGCGGGGGAGGAGCTGGGCAGCGCCCTGACCCTGGAGGCGGGGGTCCCCGGCCAGGTGGAGGAGGCGGGCTGCCCCGCGGGCACCACCATGGTGGTCCGGGACCTGTTCTTCAACACCCCCGCCCGGCTGAAGTTCATGAAGAAGGACTCCGCCGAGGGGGCCGCCGTCTTCGCCGCCGTCCAGCGGCAGGCCCTGGCCCACCCGGAGGTGTCGGTGAAATTTCTCCGGGACGGGCGGCAGGAGCTGCTCACCCCCGGCGACGGGGAGGCCCGCTCCGCCCTGTACGCCGTGCTGGGCCGGGAGCTGGCCCTGGGCATGATCCCGGTGAACGGCTCCGGGGAAGAGGGGGTGGCCGTGTCCGGCTTCGTCTCCCTGCCCGTGTGCTGCCGGGGCAGCCGGGGCAGCCAGTTCTTCTTCGTCAACGGCCGGCCGGTGAAGTCCCCCCTGCTCACCGCCGCGGTGGAGGGGGCCTACGCCAACCAGAAGATGGTGGGCCGCTTCCCCGGCTGCGTCCTCTATCTCACCACCCGGCTCAACGGGGTGGACGTCAACGTCCACCCCGCCAAGACCGAGGTGAAATTCGGCAGCGAGCGCCGCATCCACGCCGCGGTGTACTACGCCGTCCAGGCCGCCCTGGGAGGGGACCGCACCCGCCCGGCAGCGGAGGTGGCCCGGCCCAAGGGGCATGACACCGTCACCCCCAACCAGACCGTCCTGTCCGCCCCGGCGGCGGGGAGCGCCCTCACCCTCGCCGACCCCCTGGCCCGGGGCGGGGAGGCCCGAGCCGCCGCGCTGGACCCCGCCGCCCTGCGGCGGGAGGCCGCCCGGGCCCGGACGGAGGGCCGGCTGGCCGACCGGGTGGGGGAGCACCGCCCCGGCCCGCCCCCGCCCCCCCGGACCCGGGCCGGGGAGAGCGCCCCCGCCCCCCGGCCTCCCGCCGCAGAGCCCCCCGCCGCCCCGGCGCAGTCCGTCCGGGAGGAGACCCCGGCCCGTCCGGCGCGGCCCGTCCCGCCCGCCCCCCCGGCCAGGGCCCCGGAGCCCGTTCCGGCGCCCCCGGAGGAGCCCGCCCCTTGGCGGGGGGCGGGGGGGGGGCTGAACACCTACATCATCGTGGAGCAGG
>CALXCP010000131.1 GCA_944386845.1 uncultured Oscillospiraceae bacterium
GCCTGAGGGCGAGTGACTTTCTGAGCCGGCAGAAAGTCACCAAAGACCGGCTCAAGGACCCATGGTCCTTGAGAATCCCCTTCCATCAAGACCTGTGGCTTGTCTGCCTCCGAATCCGGCGCTCCGTGAGCCGACGCGGCTCTCTCCCGCCTGCTGCCGCCCGTGGACAGTCGAGAGACCCCCTGCCCCTGACGGCAAGGCGCCTTGCGTGGGTGGTCGCTGGGACGGGGAAACCGTGGCGGAACGTTTCCGCTTCCTTCGTAGGGGCGGATATCATCCGCCCACAGGGCCGGCGAAGGCGCCGGCCCCTACATCATAACCAGAACCCACCCCGACACCCATAATTCCTAACTCCTAATTCCTCATTCCTAATTCTCAAGAAGCTCCCACGCCGTCGATTTCGGCACTCAGGCGCCGCAGGACCAGCGCAGGTCCGTTTTTCGTTCGCTGGGTCAGGCCGTAACGGCCGGCGCGAGAGGGAGACGGCCGCCAAGGTTCGCACGCCGGCCGCGAGCGTCAGCGCCCAGGTGTTGTCCCCCGTAATGGGGGTCCTCAGGGGGACGGGGCCTATGGGCTGCCGCCGCAGCGAAGCGAAGGCGCGCAGTTCATCGGGCCCGCCCCCCCTGAGCGCGTCTTTGCCTACTTTCTCCGCGCGGAGAAAGTAGGCCGCCCGCTGGCGGAATATCATCTAAACCCACCCTCCACCCAGTTTTGGTATAGGGGGCTTCGCCCCCTATGACCCCCACCCCCTTTGGGGGGGAGAGAGGGGGCTTCGCCCCCCTGTCCCTCAAAAGAGCGGCGGGTGGGTCCGGAAAAACCGCCGGGCGCGACGCCCCCGCCATATTTTTCGGAAACTTGTCCGTTTGACCTCGCATTTCCCCGGGGGCTGTGCTATAATGAAAAAACGTATCCCGGCCGCCATGGCGGCCCGAAGCAAAGGAGTGATCGCATGCGCGTGGTCATCAAGGTGGGCACATCCACCCTCACCCACCCCACCGGCAACCTGAATATCCGCCGGGTGGAGCGCCTGTGCGAGGTGATGAGCGACCTGAAGAACGCCGGGCACGAGCTGGTGCTGGTCTCCTCGGGGGCCATCGGCATGGGGGTGGGCAAGCTGGGGCTGGACCAGCGGCCCGACGACATGCCCACCAAGCAGGCCGCCGCCGCCGTGGGGCAGTGCGAGCTGATGTACGAGTACGACAAGCTCTTCTCCCAGTACCACCACGTGGTGGCCCAGGTGCTGCTCACCGGCGGGGACATCCGGGACCCCCACCGCTGCGCCAACGTGCGCAACACCCTGTCCCGGCTGCTGGAGCTGCGGGCCCTGCCCATCATCAATGAGAACGACGCGGTGGCCACCGACGAGATCGGCATCGAGACCACCATCGGGGAGAACGACACCCTTTCCGCCATCGTGGCCGGGCTGGTAGAGGCCGACCTGCTGATCCTGCTCAGCGACATCGACGGCCTCTACACCGCCGACCCCCACAAGGACCCAGAGGCCCGGCTCATCCCGGTGGTGGAGGAGATCACCCCCGCCATCGAGGCCCTGGCCGACGGCAAGGGCTCCAAGCTGGCCAGCGGCGGCATGGCCACCAAGCTGAAGGCCGCCCGGATCTGCACCGGGGCGGGCTGCGACATGGTCATCGCCAACGGCGCCCGGCCCGACCAGCTTTACGACATCCTGGACGGCGTCCCCACCGGGACGCGGTTTCTGGCGAGGAGGGACGCGAAATGACCACCCATGAACTGCTGCTCCGGGCCCGGGAGGCCCGCTCCGCCCTGGCCGGGGCGGACACCGAGACCAAAAACCGGGCTCTGGAGAACATGGCCCAGGCTTTGCTGGACCGGACGGAGGACATCCTGGCCGCCAATCGGGCCGACCTGGAGGACGCCCGGGGGCACATCTCCCCGGTGATGCTGGACCGGCTGGCCCTAAACGAGGGGCGCGTGGCCGGCATGGCGGAGGGCCTGCGGCAGGTGGCCGCCCTGCCCGACCCGGTGGGCCGGGTGCTGTCCACCGTGGAGCGGCCCAACGGCCTGACCATCCGGAAGGTGTCGGTGCCCATGGGGGTCATCGCCATCATCTATGAGAGCCGGCCCAACGTCACCTCGGACGCCGCCGCCCTGGCTCTGAAGGCGGGCTCCGCCTGCGTGCTCCGGGGGGGCAAGGAGGCCTACCGCTCCGCCCGGGCCATCGTGGACGCCTTGGGCCTCGGGCTGGAGCGGACGGGGCTGCCCCCGGCGCTGGTCACCCTGCTGGAGGACACCAGCCGGGACTCCGCCCGGGAGCTGATGACCGCCGTGGGGCTGGTGGACCTGCTGATCCCCCGGGGGGGCGCCGGGCTCATCCGGGCCTGCGTGGAGCAGGCCACCGTCCCCTGCATCCAGACGGGCACCGGCATCTGTCACATCTATGTGGACCGGGAGGCCGACCTGGACATGGCGGCGGACATCGTGGACAACGCCAAGACCAGCCGGCCCAGCGTGTGCAACGCGGCGGAGGTCTGCCTGGTCCACCGGGACGTCGCCCCCGCCTTCCTGCCCCTGCTGCGGCAGCGGCTGGACCGGGTGGAGCTGCGGCTGGACCGGGAGGCCGCCGCCCTCATCCCCGGCACGCCCGCCGGGGAGCGGGACTTCGACACCGAGTTCCTGGACTACGTCCTGGCGGTACGGGTGGTGGGCAGCGTGGAGGAGGCCATCGAGCACATCGGCCGGCACTCCACCGGCCACAGCGACTGCATCGTCACCCGGGACGGGCGGGCGGCGGAGAAGTTCACCGCCCTGGTGGACTCGGCCGCCGTCTACTGGAACGCATCCACCCGGTTCACCGACGGGGGGGAGTTCGGCCTGGGCTGCGAGATGGGCATCTCCACCCAGAAGCTCCACGCCCGGGGCCCCATGGGGCTGGAGGAGCTGACCACCTATAA
>CALXCP010000132.1 GCA_944386845.1 uncultured Oscillospiraceae bacterium
CCCCCGTTTACGGGGGACAGCACCTGGGCGTCGGCGGTCGCGGCCGGCGCGTAAACTCTCGCGGCCATCCCCCTCTCGCGCCGGCCGTTACGACCTGAGCTGGAGGACGAAGCCCCGCCTGCGCTGACCCGGCGGCGCCTGAGTGCCGGAGTTGACGGCGTGGGCAAGCCCTGGGCGGCCACATGGGGCCGCCCCTACGGCAGGACCAAACCCGCCCCGACCCATAAAATTCCTAATTGGGTGAACTATTTCCACTCTTCACTCTCCACTCTCGATTTCTGATTCCTCAGGGGGCGGCGCGGCGCCCTGCGCGGGCCGGAAAATTTCTCCCCGCTTTCCCTTGTGCCGGCGGGGCTTCAGTGGTATAATATCTCGGCCAATATTTCAGACAGAGAGGGAGATCGACCATGACCTATCAGGAGGAATTCATCGCCTTTATGGTGCGCTCCGGCGTGCTCACCTTCGGGGACTTCACCACCAAGTCGGGCCGCAAGACCCCGTACTTCGTCAACACCGGGAACTACAAGACCGGGGCCCAGGCCGCCCGGCTGGGAGACTACTACGCCGCCTGCATCCAGGAGCACATGCCCGACGGCGTCACCGCCCTGTTCGGCCCGGCCTACAAGGGCATCCCCCTGGCGGTGTCCGCCGCGGCGTCCCTGTACCGGAACTACGGCCGGGACCTGCCCTACTGCTTCAACCGCAAGGAGGCCAAGGACCACGGCGAGGGGGGCTCCATGGTGGGCTACAAGCCCCAGGACGGGGACAGCATCGCCATCGTGGAGGACGTGGTCACCGCCGGCACCGCCGTGCGGGAGTCCATCGAGCTCTTTAAGCACGTGGCCGATGTGAACATCAAGGCCCTGTTCGTATCCGTGGACCGCATGGAGCGGGGCACCCGGGAGTGCTCCACCCTGGACGAGCTGCGGCAGGACTACGGCATCCAGGTCTTCCCCATCGTCACCGTCCGGCAGGTCATCGACTTCCTGCACAACAATCCCATCGACGGCAGGGTCTATATCGACGATGAAATGAAGGCTAAAATGGAGGCCTACCTGGAGCAGTACGGGGCGAAGTGAGAGTGTTCCTTGAATGAGGAATTAGGAGTTAGGAATTGAGAGTGGAGAGTGAAGAGTGGGGAGTGAAGATGGGGGATAGTGGGTTCACACCCCAATGACTGCCCACGCAAGGCGCCTTGCCGTCGGGGGCAGGAGGTTTCTTCGCCCGCCCACGGGCGGCAGCAGGCGGGTTTGGGCCGCGTCGGCTCACGGAGCGCCGAATCCAGAGGCAAGCAAGGAACAGATTTTGATGAGAAGGGGATTTTCAAGGACCATGGGTCCTTGAACCGGTCTTTGGTGACTTTCTGCCGGCCCAGAAAGTCACTCGCCCTCAGGCGAAATATGATGCCCAATTTTGGTATAGGGGCCGACGTCCCCGCAGAGACAGAGAGGAGGAAGTGCCATGCCGTCCATCCACAGCGGCCACCGGCAGCGGATGAAGCAGGAATATCTGAGCCGGGGCCTGGAGGGGATGCCGGAGCACAAGGTGCTGGAGCTGCTGCTCTTCTACGCCATCCCTCAGGGGGACGTGAACGGCCTGGCCCACGCCCTCATGGAGCGGTTCGGCTCCCTCTCCGGCGTGCTGGACGCCCCGGTGGCCGAGCTGCGGAAGGTGCCCGGGGTGGGGGAGCACACCGCCATCCTGCTGAACCTGGTGCCCGCCCTGGGCGGCCGATATCTGGCCAGCCGCAGCAGCCTGGAGCCCGACGAGCTGCTGCGCACATCGGGGGCGGTGCGCCGGGCGCTGGCCCCCTATTTCTTCGGCGCCCGGGAGGAGCTGGTCTTTCTGGCGGGGATGGACGCCAAGCTGAAGCTGCTGGGGGTGCGCCGGATCAGCGAGGGGACGGTGAACACCATCGCCCTCACCGGGCGGCGGGTGGTGGAGCACGCCCTGTCCCTGAACGCGTCGGCGGTGGTGCTGGCCCACAACCACCCCAGCGGCATCGCCGTCCCCTCGGCGGAGGATAAGGCCACCACCGCCCACCTGAAAAAGCTGCTGGCCGGGGTGGACGTGGAGCTGCGGGACCACGTGATCTTCGTGGACGACGACATGGTGTCCATGCGGGACAGCGGCCTGCTGGAGCAGCTCTGAATCTGAAGGGGAAGGATACCTGCCCGGCACGGCAGGTATCTTTTGCGTGGAGAAACCGTTGCATTCGAACAGACGTTCTGTTATGATAAGAGGCAGAGGCCGGAAGGAGGTGGGGGAGATGCCCCGATTCGAAGTGGTGTCCGAGTACCAGCCCGCGGGGGACCAGCCCGAGGCCATCGCCGCCCTGGCGGCGGGCATCGAGAACGGCCTGGACGAGCAGACCCTGCTGGGGGTGACCGGCTCGGGCAAGACCTATACCATGGCCAAGGTCATCGAGGCCGTCCAGCGGCCCACTCTGGTGCTGGCCCACAACAAGACCCTGGCCGCCCAGCTGTGCGCCGAGTTCCGGGAGTTCTTCCCCAACAACGCGGTGGAGTACTTCGTCTCCTACTACGACTACTACCAGCCCGAGGCCTACATCCCCCACACCGACACCTTCATCGAGAAGGACTCGTCCATCAACGAGGAGATCGACCGGCTGCGCCTGTCGGCCACCGCGTCGCTGATGGAGCGGCGGGACGTGATCGTGGTGTCCTCGGTGTCCTGCATCTACGGCCTGGGCGAGCCGGAGGACTTCGCCAAGATGATGGTGTCCGTCCGGGTGGGGGCGGAGCTGAAGCGGGACGAGCTTTTGAAGCGCCTGGTGGCCATCCGGTACGAGCGCAACGACATCGCCTTCGAGCGCAACATGTTCCGGGTCCGGGGGGACACGGTGGAGGT
>CALXCP010000133.1 GCA_944386845.1 uncultured Oscillospiraceae bacterium
CCGTCAACGGCATCGACACGGACAAGTTCTCCCCGGCGGTGTCGGGGGAGAGGGTGTGGGCGGAGTTCGGCCTGGACCCGTCCCGGCCCATCCTCTCCCACGTCAGCCGGATGGACGAGAGCCGGGCCCTGGTGGCCGGACAGCTCATCGCCGCCGCCCCCGCCCTGGACCGGGCGGTGCCCGGCATCCAGCTGCTGCTGGCGGGAGGGGGCGACCGGCTGGAGGAGCTGCGCTCCGCCGCCGACGGGGTGAACGCCCAGCTGGGCCGCCGCTGCGTGGTGATGGCGGGGCCCCGCACCGACGTCAACGAGATCGTGGCCGCCGGCCAGGCCTTCGTGGGGGTGTCCCGGGCGGCGCTGGAGGCCATGGCGGCCGCCCGTCCCGTGCTGGTGGCGGGCAACGAGGGCTACCTGGGCCTGTTCACCCCGGAGCGGCTGGAGGAGGCCATGGCCAACAACTTCTGCTGCCGGGGCTGCCCCATGTCCGAGGTGGAGGGGCTCACCCGGGACGTGGCCGCCCTGTTCGCCCTGCCCCCGGAGGAGCGGGAGCGGCTGGGGGCCTACGGCCGGGCCATGGTGCAGGAGCACTACTCGGTGCGCCGGATGGCGGCCGACTGCATGCGGGCCTACCGGGCGGTGCTGCCCCCGGCCTACCGGGTGGTGATGTGCGGCTACTACGGCTTTGACAATGCCGGGGACGAGGCCATCCTCCAGGCCATCCACCGGGACATCGACGCCCTGCGGGAGGACATCGGCATCACCGTGCTCTCCAACGACCCGGAGGACACCCGCCGGCGCTACGGCTATGAGGCGGTGTACCGCTTCCACCTGTGGAAGGTGCTGCGCACCCTGCGCCGGTGCGACCTGCTGCTCTTCGGCGGGGGCAGTCTGCTCCAGGACCGGACGTCCACCCGCTCCCTCGTGTACTACGTCACCATCGTGCGGCTGGCCGAGCGGATGGGGAAAAAGGTGATGTTCTACGCCAACGGCATCGGCCCGGTGGACCGGCCGGCCAACCGCCGCCGGGTGTGCCGGGCGGCCATGGGGGCCCAGCGGCTCACCCTCCGGGACCGGAACTCCGCCCAGGAGCTCCGGGAGATGGGGGTGGACCGCCCCGACCTCATCGTCACCGCCGACCCGGTGTTCACCCTGGACGGCGTGTCCCCGGAGGAGGCCCGCCGCCTGCTCCGGGAGGCGGGGCTGCCGGAGGACCGGCCCTTCCTGGCGGTGTCCATCCGGAACTGGGACGGGATGGACCGCATGGCACCCAGGCTGGCCCGCTGTCTGGACCGGCTCAGCGAAGAGGGATACGCCGTCCTCTTCGTGGTGATGCAGCACCCCAACGACGTGAACATCAGCCGGACGGTCCAGGGGCTCATGGAGCGCCCCTCCTGGATCCTGGACCGGCGCTGCCGGCCCCAGGAGCTCATGGGGGTCATCGGGCTGGCCGAGCTGGTGGTCTCCATGCGGCTGCACACCCTGATCTTCTCCGCCCGGATGGGGGTGCCCCTGGTGGGGCTGGTCTACGACCCCAAGGTGGAGTTCTACCTGGAGCTGCTGGATATGCCCAGCGGGGGAGAGGTCACCGGCTTCCGGGAGGAGGAGTTCCTCTCCGCCGTCCGGGGGGCGCTCTCCCGACGGGGGGAGCTGGCCGCCGCCCTGCGGGAGAAGGAGGAGCGGCTGGAGCGGGCCGCCCACGAGAACGAGCACTACCTGCTGGAGCTGCTGAAGGAAAAGGCCCCCGGCGCGGGGGAGAAAGGGAGCAATCGATATGACCGACCGGGAGCTGGTGGAGCGCGCCTTTGAGATGCTGCGCTTCTCCTACGTGCCCTATTCCAAATTCCCCGTGGGGGCGGCGCTGGAGTGCGCCGACGGGACGGTGTTCACCGGCTGCAACGTGGAGAACTCCGCCTACGGCTCCACCATCTGCGCCGAGCGCACCGCCCTGGTGAAGGCGGTGAGCGAGGGCCACCGGGACGACTTCGTCCGGCTGGCGGTGGTGGGCAACTCCAAAGACTACTGCTGGCCCTGCGGCGCCTGCCGGCAGATGCTCTACGAGTTCGCCCCCGAGCTCACCGTGCTGGTGGCCCGGTGGGACCACCAGTTCGTGCGGCTCCCTCTCCGGGAGTTGCTGCCCCACGGCTTCGGCCCCAAGGACCTGGAGCAGGGGAGCTGAACAGACACAGACAAAGAAACGCGGCCCCTCTCCCATTCGGGAGAGGGGCCGCGCTGCCTTTCACGAGATCTTCTCGATGGTCTCCCGGTGGACCTTGCGGTACAGGGCGATGGTGACCAGCATGACCGCCGCCTCGGTGATGGGGAAGGCCCACCACACCCACTCGGGCCGCAGGGCCAGGAACACCACGGCCAGGGGGAGGAGGAGCACCAGCTGCCGCAGCAGGGTCACCCACAGGGAGTACCGGCTGTACCCGAGAGGCTGGAACACCGAGGAGGACAGGATGCTCACCCCGGCGAACAGGAAGGAGCAGGCGATGACCCGCAGGGCGAAGGTGCCCATGTCCATGGCCTCAGTGGAGGCGTTGAAGCAGTACTCCAGCAGCACCCCGGGGAACACCCACAGCAGCACGGTGCCCACGACCAGGATGGCCAGCCCCAGCTTCATGCCGAAGCGGATGGAGCGGGTGATGCGATCCCGGCTCCGGGCGCCGTAGTTGTAGCTGATCACAGGGATCAGCCCGTTGTTCAGCCCGAACACCGGCATGAACACGAAGGACTGCACCTTGAAGTACACCCCGATGACCCACACCGCCGTCTCCGACCAGCGGATGAGCAGCTGGTTCATCCCCAGGGACATGAAGCTGCTCACCGACTGCATCACGATGGCGGGGGCGCCGATGCGGTA
>CALXCP010000134.1 GCA_944386845.1 uncultured Oscillospiraceae bacterium
GGAGTCGCCCCGCCAGTAGGCGGCGTTGCAGGCGGTGAGCTTGATGGCGTTGCCCTTGATGCGGCCGGTGGAGTCCAGGTGGGGGCCGGCGCACAGGTCGGTGAACTCCCCCTGCTTATAGAAGGAGATGACGGCGTCCTCGGGCAGGTCGTGGATGAGCTCCACCTTGAAGGGCTCGCCCTTCTCCTCCATGAAGCGGATGGCCTCCTCCCGGGGCAGCTCGAAGCGCTCCAGCTTCAGCTTCTCCTTGCAGATCTTGCGCATCTCGGCCTCCAGCTCGGCCAGCTGGGTCTCGGAGAAGGGCTCCGGGGTGTCGAAGTCGTAGTAGAAGCCGTTTTCGATGGCGGGACCGATGGCCAGCTTCACCTCGGGGTGCAGCCGCTTCATGGCCTGGGCCAGCACGTGGGAGCAGGTGTGCCAGTAGGTGTGCCGGTACTCGGGGTCGTCAAAGGTATACTGGTCGTTTTGCTCAGACATGAAAATTCCTCCTTGTGATCCGGGGGAGGCGAAAACAAAACGCCTCGCCCCTGAGTGTGTCAGGGGTGAGGCGTAAGCATACGTCCCACGGTTCCACCCTAATTACAGCGGAAACGCTGTCGCTCGTGTCCTCTGTAACGGGAGGAGCCCGTCCCGGTCGTCCCGGGCGGCTCGGGAGCGGTACAGTCCGCCGCGGGCACAGGGCGCTTGCAGCAAACGCGCCCCTCTCTGGGTGTCCGCTCTGCGGGTGCTTCTCCGTCAAAGCCGGTTTGACAGGGGGAAGTATATCACCCCCGGCGGGGAGTGTCAAGGGGGGAGTGGAACGTTCCGAGGACCGGGGGGTCAGAAGTCGGTCTCCACCGTCAGGGCGAAGGTGTACCCCTCGGCCCGGAGCTGCCGCAGCAGGGTGGCCAGCGCCTGGGCGGAGACGGCGCTGTCGTCCATGGTCACGGGGATGTCCCCGTCCCGCCGGGAGATGGCCCGGAAGGTGTTGGCGGCCAGGGTGGCAGCCCCGGTGTCCTCGGCGGGGACGGCGTCGATCCCGCCGGACCAGAACAGAGCCCCCTCCGCCGTCAGCGCGTCGGCCAGACCATCCGCTCCGGCGGCCATGAAGGTCTGCGCCCGGGCCACCCGGGCCAGCAGAGCGCGGCCCTCCTCCCACTGCTTCAGGGCGTCCTCCGGGTCCTGCCCCCGGAGGAGCAGCCCCACGCTGTGCCCCGAGCCCACCGTCCGGCGCGTCAGGTCCCCCTGCTGTGCCAGCAGGTCGGCGGGGAGGAAGAACAGGGCGTGGACGCCGTACTGGTCCAGCAGCTCCAGGATATCCTCCCACCCCTCTCCGGTGGCGCAGAGGAAGGATAGCCGCACCTGCCCCCCGGCCGGGTCGTCGTCCCCGCCGGGACCGGTGGAGGGCTGCGGCTCCGGCGAGGGGCCGGGGTCGGGGACGTTCTGGCTCTGGAGATACTCCTGCAGGCGGCTGGCCATCCAGGGGGAGCCGGCGTCGATGAAGTCGGCGTCATCCAGCACGGCGGCGGAGTTGGTGATCCGGATGAGGTTGCCGTAGGCGGTGATGGTGTTGCTCCAGCGCAGGCCGAAGAAATCACAGGTGAAGCTCACCGGGACGTACACCACCCCGTTGCGGGTGACCGCGTGGGCGGAATAGACATAGCCGGTGTGCTGGTTCCGGGCGTTGCCGGCGTCCAGGTCGTACACCAGCATCTGCCGCAGGTTGTAGATGGTCAGGGTGTTGCCGCTGTGGCTGTAGCTGCACGAGACCCCCAGGCTGATGCCGGTGGAGTTGGGGTCGAACATGGTGTAGGGCACGTAGAGGGCCCCGCCGGACACCATGGGCATGGAGGAGGCGGACAGGGGCAGGATGGTGTCGTTGACGGCGGTGAAGTAGATGGTCCCGGACGCCGCCCCGGCCCGGCCCGGGAACAGGCCGATGCACAGGGCCAGCACGCACAGGAGGGGCAGTACGGCCCGCCTCACGGCCTGTCTCACTTGGGTCACCTCCCGGAAGAAAGTCGCGCGGAGCGCGCAGGTTTTCGTTTACGGTTGGATTTTATCATAGTATAATGGAAAAGACAAGGGCCGCGCCCGGCGCGGCTATTTTCAGGAAATGGAGAGCGAGAGCATGGATCACGCAAAGGAATCGTTGAAGCTGCATTATCAGTGGCGGGGCAAGCTGAGCATCGTGCCCAAGATGGAGGTCCGGGACAAGCAGTCCCTCTCCCTGGCCTACACCCCCGGGGTGGCCCAGCCCTGCCTGGAGATCCAGAAGGACATCGACAAGAGCTATGAGCTCACCGGCCGGTGGAACACGGTGGCGGTGGTCACCGACGGCTCCGCCGTCCTGGGTCTGGGGGACATCGGCCCCGAGGCGGGCATGCCCGTCATGGAGGGCAAGTGCGTCCTGTTCAAGGCCTTCGGCGGGGTGGACGCCATCCCCCTGTGCATCCGCAGCCACGACGTGGACGAGATCGTCAACACGGTGGCCCTGCTGGCCGGCTCCTTCGGCGGGGTGAATCTGGAGGACATCTCCGCTCCCCGGTGCTTTGAGATCGAGCGGAAGCTGAAGGAGCGCTGCGACATCCCCATCTTCCACGACGACC
>CALXCP010000135.1 GCA_944386845.1 uncultured Oscillospiraceae bacterium
ATGCTGGGGGCCGAGGAGTTCGGCTTCGCCACCGCCCCCCTGGTCACCCTGGGCTGCGTCATGATGCGGGTGTGCAACCTGGACACCTGCCCCATGGGGGTGGCCACCCAGGACCCGGCCCTGCGCAGACGCTTCACCGGAAAGCCCGAGTACGTGGAGAATTTCATGCGCTTCGTGGCCCGGGAGCTCCGGGAGCACATGGCCAGGCTGGGGGTGCGCACGGTGGACGAGCTGGTGGGCCGCGCAGACCTGCTGCGGGTGCGCCGCCCCGCCGTCAATGAGCGGGCCGCCGCGGTGGACCTGTCCGCCCTGCTGGAAAACCCCTACGCCGGCCGGGGCAGGGGCCGGTTCGACCCGGCGGACGCCTACGACTTCCGGCTGGAGAACACCGTGGACCTGCGGGTGCTGGAGCGGCAGCTGGGCCCCGCCCTCAAGAAGGGGGAGCCCCGGACCCTGGAGCTGGCGGTGTCCTCCACCGACCGGGCGGTGGGCACCATCCTGGGCTCCGACGTCACCCGGCTCCACGGGAGCTCCCTGCCCGAGGGCACCTTCACCGTGCGGTGCACCGGAGGGGGCGGCCAGTCCTTTGGGGCCTTCCTGCCCAAGGGGGTGACCCTGACGCTGGAGGGGGACGCCAACGACTACCTGGGCAAGGGGCTGTCCGGCGGCACCATCGCGGTCTATCCCCCCAAGGGCAGCCCCTTTGACCCGGCGGAGAACGTCATCGCGGGCAACGTGGCCCTCTACGGAGCCACCTCGGGCCGGGTGTTCCTCAACGGCATGGCCGGGGAGCGCTTCTGCGTCCGCAACTCCGGCGCCGACGCGGTGGCGGAGGGGGTGGGCGACCACGGCTGCGAGTACATGACCGGCGGCCGGGTGGTGGTGCTGGGGCCCACCGGCAAGAACTTCGCCGCCGGCATGAGCGGCGGGGTGGCCTATGTGCTGGACGAGACGGGGGACCTGGCCCGGCGGCTCAACGGGGCCATGGTGTCCGTGGGCCCGGTCACCGGGCCGGAGGACGCCGGGGAGCTGGAGGAGCTCATCCGGGCCCACGCCGGGGCCACCGGCTCCCCCAGGGCCAGGCGCATCCTGGCGGACTTCGGGGCCTGGCTGCCCAAGTTCAAAAAGGTCCTGCCCCGGGACTACGACCGGATGCGCCGGGCCATCGCCCGGTTCCGGGCGGAGGGCATGGACGAGGAACAGGCCCGGGTGGAGGCCTTCTGCGCCTGCACCGGGAAGAAAGGGGGAGCGTGAGATGGGAAAGCCCACCGGATTTTTGGAGTACCCCCGGCAGGGGAACCCCTGCCAGCCGCCCCTGGAGCGCATCGGGCACTTTGGCGAGTTCCACCCGCCGCTGAGCCGGGAGGAGCGGATGCGGCAGGGGGCCCGGTGCATGGAGTGCGGCGTCCCCTTCTGCCAGTCCGGGGCGCTGCTGAACGGCATGGTGTCGGGCTGCCCCCTGCGCAACCTGGTGCCCGAGTGGAACGACCTGGTGTACCGGGGGCGGTTCGACGCCGCCCTGGAGCGGCTGCTGAAGACCAACGACTTCCCCGAATTCACCGGACGGGTGTGTCCCGCCCTGTGCGAGGCGGCCTGCACCTGCGGGCTCCACGGGGACCCGGTCACCGTCCGGGACAACGAGCTGGGCATCATCGAGGAGGCCTGGGCCCGGGGGCTCATGGTCCCCCGTCCCCCGGAGGTCCGCACCGGGAAGCGGGTGGCGGTGGTGGGCTCGGGTCCCTCAGGGCTGTCCTGCGCCCAGCGGCTCAACCGCCGGGGGCACGCCGTCACCGTCTTCGAGCGGGCCGACCGGCCCGGCGGCCTGCTGATGTACGGCATCCCCAACATGAAGCTGGACAAGGGGGTGGTCCGCCGCCGGCTGGACCTGATGGAGGCGGAGGGGGTCGCCTTCCGCACCGGCGTGGACGTGGGCCGGGACGTGGACGCGGAGGCGCTGCGGGAGCAGTTCGACGCGGTGGTCCTCTGCTGCGGCGCCGCCCGCCCCCGCGACCTGGACGTGCCCGGCCGGGAGGGGCCGGACGTGTGGTTCGCGGTGGACTTCCTGACGGCCGCCACCCGCTCCCTGCTGGACGGCCGGGGGGACGGCCCCTCTGCCAGGGGCAGGGACGTGGTGGTCGTGGGGGGCGGCGACACGGGCAACGACTGCGTGGGCACCTGCATCCGTCAGGGCTGCGAGAGCGTGGTGCAGCTGGAGATGATGCCAAAGCCCCCCGACCGGCGGGCGGATGGCAACCCCTGGCCGGAGTGGCCCCGGGTGTGCAAGACCGACTATGGGCAGGAGGAGGCCATCGCCCTCTTTGGCCGCGACCCGCGGGTCTACGAGACCACCGTCTCCCGGCTGCTCCGGGATGCGCAGGGGGCCCTCACCGGTGTGGAGACCGTCCGGCTGGGGCCGGACCACCGCCCCCTGCCCGGGACGGAGCGGGTGCTGCCCTGCCAGCTGCTGCTCATCGCCGCCGGTTTCCTGGGCCCCCAGGACTACGTGCCCGAGGCCTTCGGCCTGGCGCGCACCCCCCGCTCCACCGCGCAGACCGCGGAGCGGACCTGTGCCGCCACCGTCCCC
>CALXCP010000136.1 GCA_944386845.1 uncultured Oscillospiraceae bacterium
GGCCGGCCGGTGAAATCCCCCCTCCTCACCGCCGCGGTGGAGGGGGCCTACGCCAACCAGAGGATGGTGGGGAAATTCCCCGGCTGCGTCCTCCACCTCACCACCCGGCTCAGCGCGGTGGATGTGAATGTCCACCCAGCCAAGACCGAGGTGAAGTTCGGCCAGGAGCGCCGGGTCCACGCCGCGGTGTACTACGCCGTCCTCTCCGCCCTGGAGGGGGACCGCTCCCGCCCGGCGGCGGAGGTGGCCCGGCCCAAGGGGCACGACACCGTCACCCCCAACCAGACCGTCCTGCCCCACCCGGCGGCGGGGCAGGCGGGGGGGACCCTCACCCTCTCCGACCCCCTGCGGGCGGGGGGGAGCGCCCGGACCGCCGCTCTGGACCCGGCCGTCCTGCGCCGGGAGGCCGCCCGTGCCGGGGGAGAGGGCCGGCTGACCGGAGGGATGGGGGAGCACCGCCCCGGCATCCCCCCCACGCCGGACGCCGTCCCGTCCCATCTGCCGTCCAGGCGGACGGGGGCTGCGGCCCCTCCGGCGGGGAAACACGCCCCGCCGCCGGCCCGGGAGGCAGCGCCCCCGCCCCGCCCCGCTCCTCCTCCAGTCTCCCCGGCGCCGCCGGAGATACCGCCCGCCTCTGCCGCCCCTTCCCCGGCGGAAGCCCCCATCCCGGAGGCCGCCCCCTGGCGGGTGGCGGGGGAGGTGCTGAACACCTATATCATCGTGGAGCAGGGGGACACGGTGCTCCTCATTGACAAGCACGCCGCCCACGAGCGGATGAACTTCGACCGCATGAAGGCGGAGGGCTATACCCCCATGGTGCAGTCCCTGCTCGCCCCGGTGACCTTCACCCCCCCGGCGGAGGAGGGGGCCGCCCTGCTGGAGCAGCTCCCCCTGCTGGAGCGCTTCGGCTTCTCGGTGGAGGACTTCGGCGGGGGCACCCTCATGGTGCGGCAGGCCCCCTACGACGTGGACGCGGGGGACATCCCGGCCACCCTGTCCGACATCGCCCGGCAGCTGCTGCTCACCGGCACCGCCGACCCCGACGCCGCCCGGGACGGGCTGCTGCACACCATGGCCTGTAAGGCGGCCATCAAGGGAGGGCAGAAGAACGGCCCGGAGGAGCTGGAGCGGGTGGCCCGGGCGGTGGTCACCGGGCAGGTGAAGTACTGCCCCCACGGCCGTCCGGTGGCCATCCAGCTCACCCGGGGGCAGCTGGAAAAGCAGTTCAAGCGGAGCTGAAGCGCGCCCCTCACGGGGCGGACAGATGACGGGGGGCTGCGGCGTGGTCCCGCCCCGCATCGGGTGGTCTGTCGCGGAGAGCCCTACTGCGGTTTCGCCTGAGGGCGAGTGACTTTCTGTGCCGGCAGAAAGTCACCAAAGACCGGCTCAAGGACCCATGGTCCTTGAAGATCCCCTTCCCATCAAAACCTGGGGCTTGCCTGCCTTTGGATCCGGCGCTTCGTGAGCCGACGCGGTTCTCTCCCGCCTGCTGCCGCCCGTGGGCGGGTGAAGGACCCCCCGCTCCCGACGGTGAGGCGCCTCGCGTGGGTGGTCACTGGGGTGTGGACCGTCATCTGCCTACGCCGTCAGCTCCGCCACCCAGGCGCCGTCCGACCAGCGCAGACGGCTTTTTCACCGCCAACTCAGGCCGTAACGGCCGGCGCAAGAGGGGTGCGGCCGCCAGGTCTTGCGCGCCGGCCGCAAGTGTTAGCGTCCAGGTGTCGTCCCCCGTAATGGGGGTCCTCAGGGGGCGGGGCCTATGGGTCACCGCCGCAGCGGAGCGGAGGCGAGGGACCCATCGGGCACGCACTCCCCTGAGCGCGTCTTTGCCTACTTTCTCCGCGCGGAGAAAGTAGGCCGCCCGCAGGCGGAATTCTTCTAAACCCACCCACCGCCCATTTGTGGTATAGGGGGCTCCGCCCCCTATGACCCCCGGGGGCCGGGGGTAGTACCACCCCGCATCGGGTGGTCGGTCGCGGAGAGTCCTGCTGCGGTTTCGCCTGAGGGCGAGTGACTTTCTGGGCCGGCAGAAAGTCACCAAAGACCGGCTTAAGGACCCATGGTCCTTGAAAATCTCCTTTTCCTCAAAACCTGTGGCTTGCCTGCCTTTGGATCCGGCGCTCCGTGAGCCGACGCGGCTCTCTCCCGCCTGCTGCCGCCCGTGGGTGAGCGAAGAAACTTTCTGCTCCCGACGGTGAGGCGCCTCGCGTGGGCGGTCACTGGGGCGTGGGGAAGCGTGTCGGAACGTTTCCGGGCTTGACGTAGGGGCCGGTGCCCTCGCCGGCCCGGGGCGGATGTTATCCGCCCCCACAAAAACGCGGCAACGCCCCAACATGGAAAATTCCTCATTCCTAATTGGAGAAACTATCTCCACTCTAAACTCTCCACTCTCCACTCTCCACTCTTCCCCGAAAGGCTGGTGACCGAATTGCCCCCCAAAGTGCTTGCCATCGTGGGCCCCACGGCGTCGGGGAAGACCCGGCTGGGGGTGGAGGCCGCCCGGGCCCTGAACGGGGAGGTGGT
>CALXCP010000137.1 GCA_944386845.1 uncultured Oscillospiraceae bacterium
AAGGCGGAATTGTCTTTTATGCCGTGTCGATATTGCTGTCCACGTTTTCTTACCCACTCTGCAATTGCTTTTTGCAATTTGGAAAAGCTTTCTTGAATCACCGCTGTGTATGCAGTGTCATCAGAAACAATTTCCAATATTTTGTTACAGTAAGCGTCTATATTTTTGTTAGAGTTAATACTTGGACAAACTCCAGCAATCAATTCACTGACGATAAAAAGCAGGTGGTGTTTATGACTATCCAAAGCTCGAACAATTTTCTCATCACGTTTTAGCTTTTCAAAATTTAAACACATTAGTGCAGCGGTATAATATGGATAAAATGATTGACCATCTACATAGATACTGTTTTTGTACTTTTTAAGGAGAATTGCTTCATGAGAAGTACCAAAATGAGGAGATTGCATAAACACACTAACAAAGCTTTGAGTAAGGGCTTTTAAGCCAATAATTCGAGTGGAGGGGATGCTGTTGTCTCGAGCATATTGTCGGGAGCGCCGCTCATAATAAATCCTATTGGGCGAATCATCGCTTTGCATGACTGTGAAAAACTCTTCGAGATTCTTGTGAAAGTCTCGCGTTGTTTCAAACGCTTCATTATAAACAACATTTTGGCTATTCGTTCCTCTAATAATTGCACTTGTAACTTCATCTTTTTCTGTAGCAATTATTTTTGCCAGAAGGGTTACTTTAGAAAGGTCCAAGCCCTGCGTATACGCATCAAACAAAACGTTACATGTTTGACAGCCGTTTACAATTTGTGGATTAGATAGTGTAATTTTTCGATTGCCAGTTCGTACACTGGTACATACAATTGTGATACCGTTATTTAAAAGGGCAAAGTTGCTGGGTGAGTTCTGGATTGTATTCATTATGTCAGTATTGATATCGGTGTTTCCCTGATAGTCACGCACATTATCTGTGAATAAAGACTGTCTAAGCATCTGCTCATCTGTGGTAACCATTTTGATAAGTTCTGGAGCAGCTAATAGAACAACCAGAGAGTTATTTACACCGGAAACTTCAGTGAGGCTAAAATCATCAATAACCGTCATTACAGCGGAGAACGAATTTTCAATTTCTCCGCACATCTTTTTTAGCTCTGTGCTGTCGATATATTTGAAAAAAGCATCACCATAACTTTGGAGCGCGATAATATCTTGTTTGAGTTTATTGGTCTTGGCTTCGAAGTGCTTGTTGTCTCGCCAATGTCCAAAAATGATATAATATATTCTAATAATTGGATTCTGTTTCCAACGTAGAATTATATCATCAGAAAATAGGTAGTCTTTTAACTGTAAAAGGGCTTGGATTTTTTCGTTGTGAGGTTCGTGATGTTCATCAGCCAAAAAATCAATAATACCATCAGCGAATTTTCCGTATTCGCCAGAGTCAAGCTTATCTTTGTTTTTCGACTGTATAAATAAGAATTCAATTGAGATTTGCTTATTCAATTCAACTAATTCGTCTATATCTTGCTTAGTAGATACAAATATTCCATTTACTTTAATCGCAAGGCCATCAATGCCCATATCATCAGCGCCGCCTACAGAGCATTCGTCTAAAATTGCTTCCTCGGAAATTCCAACGTCAGGCTGATGACTACGCAAAATAACATCGTTAACAAAAAATTCAAACAGTTTGTCATCAGGGAGATTCGATAAAGCGTGATGGGCCTTAAATAAATTAATTCGGGCGTTTATCATGGGTTCAAATTGCATTGAAATAGCCTCCTTTGCTAATTTATATCAGTTAGCTTGTATACCCAATGACTATACTCATAGCGTTTAACAAGTAAGCCATCCGTTACTATGCTTCCCAGAACCCGATTCGCTGTCGCCGCCGACACCCCGCACAACTCGCGGACATCGGCATTCATAATATAGTCGTGGGTTTTCAGGTACTCCTGAATCTTGTTCCAGCGGAGCGTGGCCTTATCCATCTTTCCATCGCTCATTCCATCGCTCGTATTGATGGCATCTATGAGCGATGCTTTGATGGCTGAGAGCATGAACTCAATAAATACCGTAGACTCTCCCGCGTCATTAGAGGCATTGATAGCTGCGTAATACTTCTGCTGGCGGTCATGGATGATGGATTCCACCGGGAGCCAGGCAAAGGCGGGGTTCCATTTGGAGAGCAGCAGCGTATGCCACAGGCGGCCCACACGCCCGTTCCCATCGGCAAAGGGGTGGATCAGTTCAAACTCGTAGTGGAACACACAGCTGCGGATGAGCATGTATACCTCGCTGGTCTTTGCCCAGTCCAGCAGCTCCATCACCAAATCAGGGACATACTGGGGCAGCGTGCCAAAATGCAGGACATGCCCCTCGCTGTCCACCACACCCACGGGCCGGGTGAGGAACGTGCCGGACTCCTCCACCAGACCCCGGGTCATGATGCCATGGGCGGTCAGCAGATCGTCCACCGAATAGGGGTCCAGCTCCTCCAGCCGCTTATAGATCTCATAGGCATTTTTGACTTCGGCAATATCCCTGGGTGGAGCCAGGACGTGCTTCCCGCTCAGCACGGCAGTTACCTGCTCCAGGGAAAGGGTATTTTGCTCGATAGCCAAGGAACCGTGGATGCTGCGGATGCGATTGACACGGCGCAGGGTAGGATTTATGGAAAGAAGAGAGGATGCATTCAGACGGCCTATCAGTTCGGCAATCTCCGCAACATAGTCGATGATCTGGTTTGTGATTTCAAAGGGAGGCTTTTTATTTTTTTTTCAATACCTCGTTGCTGTAAATGATTAATCTTATTGTATCATACATCTCTCATTTCATCAATGAAAATGATAAAGAACTGCTAATAAGAAGCAATTGGGGGTGCCATTCATTCGGCAGAGCGCTTGAATGGCGTTCGAGAGGTCAGCGGTTCGATCCCGCTTATCTCCACCAATTAGAGAACAGCAAGCACAGCCGTTGTCCGTACACAGCGGCGAAACGAGCGTTCCGGCCTGTCGGCCAGTCTGCTCATTTGTTCTTGTTGGGAGTACCCAAGCCCCGGTTGATTCTGAACAGGAGTTGACTTATATCATAATATTGCCATCAATTTTAAGACAACAACACCAACACAAGCGTTGACTATTATCGTGATTTCGGATATACTATTATCAGGTTGTTACTGCGAGGTGAGCGGATGAACTACATGGCGGAACTTGCCGCTATTGCAAACGCAAATGGCGGCATTATCGAAACGAAAACAGCGGCGCAGCATGGCATTTCCAAAGCGATGCTCTATAAGCTGTACAAAGCGGAAAAGATCCACCGTATCGTCAAGGGGCAGTATGTTCTTCCGGAGGATATGCAGGACGAACTGCTGTCCATCAGCCGCCGGTCGGGAAAAATCATTTTTTCCCACGAGACGGCGCTGTTTCTTCACGGGATCTCCGACCGGACACCCTTTGAGCACACCGTCACCGCGCCCTCCGGCTGCATCCCGTCCGCGGCCATCAAAGCGGAGTGCAAGGTATACTACATCAAACCAGAGCTGTTCGAGCTGGGCAAGACGGTGGAGCAAACCCCGGCCGGAAATCCTGTTCCCTGCTACGATTTGGAGCGCACCATCTGCGATGTGATCCGTAGCCGCAACAAGATCGGGACGGAGACATTTTTATCGGCGCTGAAGCAGTACGCCGCCAGCCCCAAAAAGGACTTGAACCGGCTGGACGAATATGCCCGGCGGATGCGGGTATCAGGCATCCTGCGTCAGTATTTGGAGGTGCTACTGTGAGCAATGCCATGAGCCTGAAAGCGAAGATCCGCAACATCGCCAAGCAGAAAAATATCCCGGCGCAGGTCATTTTGCAGAACTATATGTTCGAGCGGCTGCTTGTCCGCCTTGCGGCATCAGAGTACAAGGACAAGTTTGTGCTGAAAGGCGGGATGCTGGTGGCGGCCATCGTGGGGCTGGACAACCGGGCGACGATGGATCTGGACACCACACTGAAAAAACTGCCCCTTACCCCGGAAGTGATCCGCGGCGCATTGGAGCAGGTGTCCGCTGTATCCTTTGATGACGACGTGATTTTCGAGGTGGGGAAAATCTCGCCCATCCGGGAGGATGACATTTACGGCGGCTACCGTGTGATGCTGAACGCCCATTTTGACACGCTGATCACCCCGCTGAGCATTGATGTGTCTACCGGGGACGCTATCACGCCCCATGCGGTGCAGTACCAGTTTTCTGAAATTTTCGATGACAAAAAATCCTACGAGCTGTGGGCGTACAACATCGAAACCGTTATGGCAGAGAAAGTGGAGACCATCCTGCGGCGCAGCGTTTTCAACACTCGCCCCAGAGATTTTTACGATGCATACATACTGGCGACAACGCAGAAATTTGATAAGGCCGTGTTTGCCGAAGCGTTAAACGCCACCGCAACCCACCGCGGCACCGCCCGGCAGATCGCGGATGTGCCCGCCATTCTGCGCAACATTGAGAACAGCCGGGAACTCAAATCCATGTGGGAGAAGTACCGCAAGCAGTTTGCCTACGCCGCCCACATCGAGTACAGCCAGATCATGGATGTGCTGAAAGCGCTGGTCGCCTGACAGCGGCCTGAACTCGAAATTAAGATTCCCGCGCCGCGACGCGGGTTCGATTGGACAAAATACGGCCCTCCCGATACGGGAAAGGTCTTCTTGTGCCGAGTAGAAACAAAAAATTTGGGAGGATTTTACAAGCCCTTCATAGGTATCGCTCATTTCATCAATCAAAAGTGCAAGGCCATGACAAGTCAACGTCAAAGAGCCATCTGAGAAAAATAAAGTTAGACTTTATTTTTCTCAGATGGCTCTTTGAAACTGTCATAAACGTGTGAATAATCCCGGCTATATTTATAAATGGAGGTCTTTATGAGAAAAATGTATTTTTCTGAACTTTCCCGCCGCTTGCGGGAAGAAGGGCTCGAGACATCTCTGTCCGATACGCAGAAGCTGAATGTCCTGCTTCGCGGCCAGCCGGTCCTCTAAGTGTCTTCGACAAGCGACGTCTTCCTGCTGCCGGCCGGAAGCCAAAACAAAGAGGCCCGCGAGCTTTGCCATCAGGTAGCTGTGGTTGCGGATGAGGTATATGGATATGTAGAGGCCATGGAGAATGCGTCTCCCCTCCGTGCCTCTGGGCTCCATGAGGACTTTCGCCTGCTGGCGGATTTCGGCGGCGCGGTGCTGGCGGGGCGGGAGCGGGAAAACGGGCGGGGATACCAGTTCGTCACCTGGGTCTGGGTCTATGAACGACAGGGGGTCTGCCACGGCCACTATTTTGAAGACGACTTTCAGAGCGCCAAGCAGGACTTTGCTGTCCGCTCCGGCCTGATCTCCAAGGCCCAGCTTTTCTCCACAGAGCAGCTGACAGAACTGTACCGAGCCACAGACTTTCTGCTGGAGGAAGGCCCTGAGTTGGAGGAGAAACAGCTGAAAGCGATCCAGGAAGCCAGAACAAAAATCGAATACACCGTCCTCGATCTTCAAACAAGGCTGGAACAGACACAGATTCAGGAACCACAAATGAATTTATAAATCCAACGCTGGACCAAGTGGGGGCCGTATTTTGCCAAGTGCAGAATACGGCCCTTTTTTGCGTTTTGAGGAGAAATCAGACATGAGCAAAAAGAATGAATATAGCTGTCCGCCCCGCGCTGTCGCAACGGAACGGATGCAGATGGTCTCGGTTCTTCGCCGGGTGCGGGCCAGAGCTGCGCCTACCTGTTCTCAGGAACCGCCGCAGAAAATGGTTTGTCATCAGTTTTCCCGCTGTGAGGGGTGCCCCTACCCCGCCCATGGTTTCCTCTGCTGGGGCGGCGCGGATGACTGCATGCGTACCAGGATGAAAAAATTGAATAGAAAGGGGAAGCCCGAACATGAGGATCAAAGCGACCTTGTATAATGCCAAGCATCTGGAATACGGGCTTGTCACCATCCCCTTCCCCATCCCTCGGGATCAGTATGACGACACGATCAAGATGCTGGAGGCATTGGACATTGGAGACCCGCGGGCAAGGGACTGCACGGTAGAGGACATCGAGGGCAGCGTTCCCAGTCTGAAATGCCTGGAGGGGCGCAAAATCAATGTGGACGAGCTGGACTACCTGGCCAAACGGCTGGACAGCTTTACCGATGGAGAGCTGTCCCAGTTCCAGGGGATGGCGGTAAAGATGGGCCTGAACGACATGACTGACCTCACCAACCTGACCTTCTGCTGTCAGGAGGCTACGGTCATCACGGATTTTTCCGACCTGGAGCAGATCGGCCGGGATCACTATATGAACCTCCACGGCGGCTGTGTCTCCATGGAGGAGTTGGAACAGCTGGACGGTGTGGAGACCGCTCTGCTCCTGATCTCGGAAAACGAGGGCACCGTCACCCCCTATGGCGTGGTCTATGACAACGGGATGCAACTCAGCCAGGCCTACCAGGGCAGAAACTTTCCGGCGTATCTCTATGAGGACAGCCTGCTGACGGTGACCCTGCGCCCTATTCACGCAGACACCAACGACAGCCAGGCGGTTTGGCTGTATCTGCCGACATCGGAGCACCAGATTGAGCGGATGCTCCGTCGGGATGGAATGGAAAGTGAAGATTTTGCGAGATTAGATGTTCAGGGCGACAATTTGCCCGCCGCCATCCAAACTGCCTGTGCCCTGGAGAAGGAGAGCATCTTTGACCTCAACGCCATGTGCATCGCTATCTCCAAGCTGGCGCAGGCGGAGCGTTTCAAATTGGACGCCGCGGTGGCCCTTGCCAAACCCAAAAGCCCCGCTGAGGTCTGCTGCCTGGCGGAAAACCTGGAACTGTTTGATTTCGTTCCCCATGTCCATACTCCGGAGGAGTATGGCAGATACATGATCCAGGGCTCCGGCCATTTCGACTACGGCAGCGATCTGGACGAGTTCTATGATCACGAGAAGTACGGGCGCCGGTGCATGGAGCGGAAACAGGGGATGTTTACGGAGCAGGGGTATATCTCCTATCAGGGGGCTCTGTCACTGGAGGATCTGATGCGGGCGGAGCCCACAGAACAGTCACAGAGAGAGCAGGAGGTGTACATGGGGATGGGGGGTCTCACCTGATGCGGAAGGAGACTGATCTTACCAAGGTAAAGATGATCGCCCATGTGCTCCTTGACATGCCAATCGCGCAAACTTCATTTTCGCCGGCTATTGTCAGTCACCCGTTTACAAGCACTGGTGTCACTGCATCTCAGAATGAGGACGACAGTTTCTCCGTTGTCGATTTGCTCAACAAAGCAGAAGACCGCGCCAAGTGGCGTGAGATGGTGAGCAAACAGATCGACAGTGCCGAAAGTGCCAGCCAGATTTTTTTCCTCCTTAACAAGCCCTATTATCTGACCTTCCTCAAATTTGCCGCTCCGGTTCTTTCTCAAGAGGA
Source organism: uncultured Oscillospiraceae bacterium (assembly GCA_944386845.1). Lineage (GTDB taxonomy): Bacteria > Bacillota > Clostridia > Oscillospirales > Oscillospiraceae > CALXCT01. The sequence goes on from CALXCP010000137.1 coordinate 7,395, forward strand.
GCTGGGCCAATTGCTGGCTCATGCGTGGATCCTGGAGGAATGCCCCAATCAGGACCGCAATGTCAGCAAAAGAGAATTGTTGGCCCTATTCCGCTCTGTTCCGCCAGAGCTTCTGATGGACGAGGAGGAGCGTGCGACGTATCGCTCTCTGGACGATCCCGTGACAGTCTATCGCGGCGTGACTTCCTATAATGCCAAAAACATCAAAGCACTGTCCTGGACGCTGGATCGGGAGACCGCGGAGTGGTTCGCCCACCGCTTCGGTGAGGAGGGCACCGTCTACGAAGCCCAGATCCCAAAGAAACACATCCTCGCCTTTTTCAATGGCAGAAATGAATCAGAAGTCGTAGTGGATCCCAAATACCTGGAGCAGATCATGGAGGCCCCAGAGCCAGAGATGGAACTGCGGATGACCTGAATTTTCTCCGCCTTTTGCAGTAGACTTTCGCCACAGGTCGTGGTATTGGTTGTGTTCACAAAGCAGAAACGAGGTGATCCAAGTGAAAAAGCAAAACGTATTCAAACAGACAAGGGACTTCGAGCTGCGGCCCGCTTCCGTTGAGGAGGCGGGTTTGTTCTATTCCGACGAGGGTCAGGATCCGGCGCTGGGTACCGTAGGCCATCTCCGCATGGATTTCGGTTCCGGCGGGAAGGGCTTCTACTACACTTGGTGGCCCCACAATGGTGACCGTTTCAATACGCCGAAGTTCAAGGATGCCCTGCAGGAATTCGTGGACGCCATGCGGCGGGATGGCCCGCTCCAGAGCCTGTCCGCCATGAACACCTACTGCTGGCACAACGGCGGCGAGATCTCGGACAATGACCGCGTCTACGGATTCATCGCTGAAACGGAGCAATACCGATTCTGCCTGCGCTGCACCCTAAGGCCGGGGGACTACCAGGGCTACCTCTACTGTTACGACCTCCGCCAGCAGGAGCTGGCCCGGCAGAGCAAGCTGATAGGCCGGGCGACCTTCTCCAGCGGAGAGAGGCAGGAGTTCACCGATGCCGGGCAGTATCTCCAGACCATCCGGGAGGAACTGCCATACCGGGACACCACCGGCTTCCGCTTCGAGACCCTGACGGACGATCCCCAGGTGCGGAAATCTGTGGATGACATCCTGCTGGACTTCGCCGGAGAGGGAAATCCCCGCAGGGCCTGCAACTACGGACTGACGGAGGCCGGAAAGCAGGCCCTGCGGGATGCCGCCGATCCCAATAAGCCCCACACTTACGCCTGGTTTGTCCTGACCGACTGCGGCACCCCGGAGGAGCAGATCCACCGGGGCCTGACGTTGGAGGAGGCGATTCAGCTTTACCAGGACAGCGACCGGGCGGAGAAGCGGCTGGGCGTCACCAAGGACGGCATCGCCACGGTGGATCTGGTGCGCTCCCTTGATGGGGAACAGCAGTTCTTTGAGGACTACCACAAGCTGGAGAGCTTCCGGGATGATCCGGCGCTCTTGGAAGCGATGGAAACTGTCCGGCAGGAACTGGAGCAGATGACACCCCAAGAGGGCATCGCGATTGGAGGAATATAAAATGCGAGAAGTGACAAGAGAATGGCTGGATTTCCTGCGGGAGCAGTACCCTGCGGGCAGCCGGATCCGGCTCACCGAGATGGGCCGCGACCCGTGGCCGATCCCGCCGGGCGCCATGGGGACACTGGAGCATATCGATGATGCCGGCCAGTTCCACATCAGGTGGGACAATGGCCGCAACCTGGCCCTGGTCATCGGGGAGGACCGGTTCACCGTCCACCCCCCGGAGCCCACCCTGCTGAAGCTCTATATGCCCCTGACTGCCGACTTTTACCCGCGGGACGAGTGGGGTGACATGTCCGAGGAGGGCGAGGAGTGGGATAGCCGGACGCTGCTGGACTATGAGGAGCAGATCCTGGGGGCTCTGGCCAAAGAGCGGATGCCGGAAGAGAAAGAGCGTGGCCTGATGCACTGGTATGGCAAGCAGGACAGCGTTGATTCCAAGGTGCGCTCGGCGGTATTCACCGTGGAGGAGAAGGATGGCCAGCTCTGGGGCGTGGCGGAGTGCCAGGTGGTTGGCAGACTCGCGCCGGCAGAACTGGGCCAGCTGAAAGACTATATAAGCGGGCAGGCATCGGACGGCTGGGGTGAGGGCTTCGAACAGCATGAGATCAGGGTAGACGGTGGCGAGCTGTATGTCCACCTCTGGAATTCGGATGGCTGGAGTATCCAGACCGAGCAGGAGCGGTTTTCCCCCAAGGTCGCCGAGGGGCTGCCGGAGCTGTGCTTCTCCATCCTGCGAACCACCGGGCGGCTCATCTGTATCAAGCGGGGCGAGTCCGGCTACTACCCCTCCGATTGGGACACCGGTGACAAGGAGCGGAACGTGGAACTGGCGGATGAGCTGAACGAGGGTCTGGGCGTCACCCCCGCCCAGCGGCAGGCTATGGAGATCGGAAGCATGGCGGGCTGGGATGTGCCTGGGGCTGACCCCGGCAACTATGAAATCCAGAGAGAAGAACAGGAGGAAGGGGGAATGGCCCTTGGCTGAGAAGATCTTTGAGGTAGAGGTCAGCAACAGCAGCCCCAGGGGCTATGAAACAGCCACTGTACTGAAGATGCCGGCAACCTGGGCGGAATTCCATGACGCGCTTCAGAAGGCTCGAATCAAGGACGCGAGGCATTGCGAGAACGAACTGACCTGTATCCGCTTTCATGGCGTCACTAACACCATGATCGGCCAGAACGTGGATCTGTATGACCTGAATCTGTTTGCCCAGCGATTGGACGCCTTGAATGAGGACCAAAAGATTGGGTTGGAGGCCCTGCTGCACATGGAACAGAGCCGATACACAGGGTCCATCCCTCTGGATCGGCTCATCGACCTGACCTATAACACGGATGCCTGCTGTCTTGCACCCCATATCTTCAACCGTCAGGAGCTGGGGATGTTTTTATATGAGAACGAGATGCTCTCTGACGAGGCCATGTCTCTTCTGGATACCCTGGAGAAGGGCAGCCGGTTTCGGGCAAAACTGCTGGAGCTTCTGGGGGAACAGCACCAGGAGGAACATGGCGGAGTGTTTACCCGGAATGGCTACACGGAGCTTGGCGGGGATATCCAAACTATCCATGAACACCGTCCGGGTGAAACCCTCTATTTTCACCGCTCCGGCGCCCCGGTGGTTCTGGAGATGCGCAAGAGACATTTTGATGATCCTGCGTATGACAGCGACAAAACCGCCGTTCTGAACCTCCCCGCCTCGGACGCTGACATTTGGCGGGCGGTGGGAGAGGTGGATGCGGCCTCTCCGGAGGAGTGTGCCTTCCGCTGTACCGATTGCCGGATTCCATCTCTGCGGGAGACCATCAATGACGCGATAGAGGATGGGGGCGGGCTGGAACAGGCCAATAGGTTTGCCCGGCAGCTGGCAAAAAATCTGCGGATCTGGGATCTCAACGACCTGATCAAGTACAAGGCCTTGCTGGCTGCCAGCGGCCCTCCGGACTTGGAGCAGGCTGCCGAGTTAGCAAAAGATCTGGATCAATATGAGCTCCGACCGGAGATAGCGGCAAACTGGGAGTACGCAGCGGTGGTCCTGCGGGAGAAGTACCCGGATCTGCCGGAGGAGCTGTTCCAGACACCTCAGGCCGCCCGAATCGGGCAGCAGATGCTGGAGGATATTCACGTGGTCATCACAGACTATGGACTGCTCCGGCGGAAGGACGGCGGTCAACTGCCTGTCTTCCAAGGATCAGCCCAGAAACCGCAGGGATTATATGAGCCGCAAATGGGAGGCATGTGAGCGATGTGGAACGTGAACTCCCAGCGGATCAAATCGCTGGATGCAATCGATTTCCCGACCTTGGGATTTCAGAATCTTCGCTGGCAATACGGCGTGTTTCAAAGCAACAGCACCGGCTCTGGTCGAGAGAAAAAATATAGATCCTGGAACGGGGTAAAGACGGAACTGGGAGAAATTGAAGAAAAGGTATGGTACCAAGCAGCAGAGAGGCTCATCCGTCAAAAAGGGGAACAAGAATTACTGGGATATCTGATCCAATGGTGCTCAGAATGCAATATTTTCAAGGAAACTGCCGATCAAATAAGGAAAGAGGCATTACAGCTCCATGTTGACCGCATCTTCGATAACCCCCGCTGGATCGACTTTGTCCCCTTCAACCGCCGGTACCGGCCGGAGGTCTTAAAAACAGCGCGTCTGGTGACTGTGGTCAGCGAATGCTGTCAAGAGCCCGGCGTGGTCACCCAGGAGCAGATCGATGCCGCCCATGAGGAAACCATTTCCTGCCCCTGCTGCGGGAGGTGGAGCCATTTTGAAGTAACTGACAGCGCCCTCGGCGTCTCAGAGCATCAAGTAGAGCAGACAAACGGAATGGAGATGATATGACGACGGATACGCGTCTGGAAATAGCCCACATTTACGCAACGTCTTGGAGCAACCTCGCTGAGGCAGAGTGAATCCGCCGCAACAGGCAGGAGTTCCACCGTGATCACATGGGACCCCGCCCGGGGCGGGACATGACCATGTAGTGAATATGATCAAACGGGGCCGTTTTTCCGAAAGGGACAACGGCCCCTTCTTTTTTTATGCCCTTTTTCGGAAAAGCAGGTCCCGGAAAGGAGGCAAAAATGCGGGAAAATCAGTTGCTCACCTATCTGCGCGACGCCTGTCCCGGACGGGCATACCGGGTGAGCGGTGCGGAGCTGGAGCGGGTGCTGGATGTCAGCGGCACAGAGCTGCGGAAGCTTGTCAACCGGTTGCGACGGAAAGGCGTTCCCATTGCCAGTGACCGGAGCGGTTACTTCTACGCCCGGACCGCCGGGGAGGTCTACGCCACCATCCGGCAGCTCCGAAAGATGGTCAGCGGGCTGGAGGCCGCCATCCGGGGTTTGGAGCAGTCCCTGGACAGCTTCGGGGAGGGCGGTGATCCCCCCTGAACAGCTTCATGAGCTGGATGGGTGGGAAGAAGGCTCTGCGGGAGGAGGTGGTCCGCCGATTCCCCCTGTCTTATGAAAAGTACATTGAGGTATTCGGTGGAGGCGGCTGGGTGCTGTTCCACAAGCCGCCCGGCAACGACTTCGAGGTCTACAATGACCGCAACAGTCTCCTCTCAAACCTGTTCCGCTGTGTACGGGACAAGCCGGATCTGCTGATCAACGCTCTGAAGTATGTCCTCAATTCCAGAGAGGACTTCGACCGGGCCCGGCTGGCCCTGCGGCGCAGACGCTCCACGGATATCCAGCGGGCGGCCTGGTTTTACCAGGTCATCCGGCAGAGCTATGCCGCTGCCCTCACCAGCTTCGCCAGTCAGCCCCACGACCTGTGGCGAGACTTTCCCCTCATTTGGAAGGCCCACCGGCGGCTGGCCGATGTGGTGGTGGAAAACCAGGACTTCGAAACGCTCATCCGGCACTATGACGGTCCGGCAACTTTTTTCTATTGTGACCCGCCCTATCACACCACCGAAGGGTACTACCAAAACATCGGCGAGGATGGATTCAAGGAGCGGGACCATATCCGCCTGCGGAACGCCCTGCTGTCCATGGAGGGCAAGTTCCTGCTGTCTTACAACGATGACGTTTTCATCCGGGATCTGTACGACGAACCCGGCATCCAAATCGAGCCGGTGACCCGGCTGAACAACATCCGTCAGCGTTACGATCCAAACTGCCAGTTTTCCGAACTGCTCATCGCCAACTACGATATGGCGGAACGGGGCCGGGCCACTGCCCAATTTGACCTGTTTGAAATGGAAAGGGAGTTTTGAACCATGTACTTTAAACTGTATCACGACCCGCAGCAGAAGACCCTGACGATCCCCCGTGCCGCGCTGCAGCTCTCGGAGCTCTCCACAGCAGAAGAGATGACCCTTCATGCGGAGCGCGGCTGTGTCCTGCTGGCCCGGAACGACCTGACCGCCAGGGAGTGCCTGCGGGTCATCGACCTTCTGTTCACCATGGGCAGCGCGCTGACGAGCCAGCTGGCCATGGCCAGCCAGGAAGTGCGGGAGGAGCACGGTGCGCTCCCGGAACTGCCGGCGGACAAAAGCGGCCCCTTCCGCAGCCTGAATGACAGGCTTCTCTCTCTGCTGCTGGTGGCTGGCACGGACCTGGGTGGCCTGAGCCGTCTGCTGATGTGGGAGGACGAGGATGAACACTGACGTCTATCTGTATACCCACTCGGCAGAGGTCGCCCGCCAGCGGGATGAACTGTCCCTGTGGCGGGCCAGCCATCGGGCCAACATTGCCTGCAAGCAAGCCATTGAGGGGGCTGTCCGGCAGCACTTCGACGGCTCTCATCTGGACAGCGACTGCCTGAACGGAGTCCTGCAGGAGTTTGGCTATAAGCGGACGGCCTGGGTATTGGCCAACACTGTCCAGCAGTTGAGTTGGGACGGCCGCTTCAGCCGTCGGAACAAGGAGTGGGCAGCGAAGACCTATATCCCGTCAGATGCGCGGCACAACTTGGAATTCGTGGTGACCAGTCACCCCGCCGTGCTGGACGGGGTGGTGGATCTTTATCGCAAGACGTATCAGGAGCTGGGGCTCTTCGGGCCCGACCAATGTGAAGCGGATCCCTATTCCAGCCTGGATTACACGGGCAGGGTGCTGGTACTCTCCCCGGATACCCTGAAGGAATCCTGCTGGACGCTTGAAAATCAGCTCTGGTTCGCCCATGACGGATTCGGATGCCGTCCCAACGCCATTGGCCGGTCCATCCGCTGTACCTGTCTGGGGGACGGGGAGATGGCCCGCTGGAACCGGACGGACTTCACCGGTGTGCTGAAAGAGGCGTTCCTGCCGGAGTGGGCTCAGGAAAAGCTCTCCGCACTGCGTGGGCAAGAGCAAACTTCAGCGGCGGATGGACCCGCTATGGGCGGAATGACGATGTGAGGAAGGAGAAGATGAAGATGAGAAAAGCGTTTTTCCTCAGCACGGTGGTCCTGTGCCTGACCGCGGTGCTGACCCCCGCCGCGCTGGCGGCGGAGATGGCCCTCGCGCCGGAGGCGCCCCAGGTGTGTTACCCCGCCGCCATCACCCGGAGCGACGACGGTTCCGAGCTGAAGAAGCTCTATGACCTGGGCCCGGAGGACGACCCCGCCGGCATCCCCCGTTCTGACTTTGAGCAGGACGGTATCCATTACACGCTGACGGATCTGCTCAGGCAGGAGCTGCCGGAGTACGATGAACGCCAGCACACGGAGACCGTGAGCCTCCAGAGCCCCAGCAAGGATATGGCATCTGTTTTGTCCCTGCTGCCCCAGGAGCGGGAATTCGTAACAGAGGACGGCTATACCGGCACCCTTACCCTCCGGCTGGACACCGTCCAGGTGGAAGTGTCCGGCTATGGCAGCGCCGAAAAGGAGGTGTCTGCCATCCGCAGCTACCCTAACCTGGCAGACCAGGACACCGCAAACATCCCCAAGACCATCGAGGACAACGGTCATACCCTGACTCTCCAGAGCATCGACTGGCAGACGGACAACACCGCCATCGCGGACGGTTACGCCTTGGGAGACCGCTTCACGGCGGTGGCTACCTACACCGGCACGGCCACCAGCAGCTACGTCACCGGCTATACCGTCACCGCCGACTACACAGGTACCGTGGGGCGGATCAACCTGGATCGGGTGCGGTATGTTGCCATCTTTGAGGGCACTGCGATCCTGCCGGTGCCGTCGCCCGCGGATGCGGAGGTGCCTGCCGCCTCGTTCCCCTGGATCGCTGTGCTGCTTCCGCTGGGCGCCATTCTGATCGCCGGCGCCACCATGGGCGCCGTGCTGCTTTTTAAGCGCCGGCAGGAGAGCGAGGAGGTCGAGCCTGAATGAAGAAGCTGAGTATTTTTCTCTGCCTGATGTGCCTGGCCGCCGCCCTGGCAGTTCCGGCAAGCGCGGCAGGGCCGCTGGAATATTTCATCGACGCTCCCGGTGATTCGGACTACGGCGCCCCCACCTCCTTTGAGCCCGTGGACACCGTGGGCGGCGGGGCGCGAAAAAACGAGGACGTCAGCAAAAACGCCGCCCTGATCCCGCCCGGTTTCGGCACCGCCAGCGCCGATACCCTGAACACCGGGACGCCCCTCACTCCTGATTTGGCGCCTGATTCCAGGCCCGCCACCAACGCGGTGATCAACGGGACCTCCGCCCCCGTCTTCGTCCCCGGCAGTATGATCCCGGACGTTCCTTCCACTCCTGTTCCCTCCACCGGCTACACCGAGGTGACGAGCGACCTCTATTACGCCGCCGGGCACCTGGGGACCCTGAAGATCCCGGCCATCGGCCTCACCGTAAAGGTCTATGAGGGCACAGACAGCAAGACGCTGTCCAAAGGCGCCGGGCACTTCGAGAACACCTCCATCTGGGACGGCAATGTGGCCTTCGCCGGACACAACCGGGGCGTCAACAACCACTTTGGGAAGATCCATACCCTGGAGCTGGGGGACGAGATCTCCCTGACCACCAAGCTGGGCACCCGCACCTATGAGGTGGTGTCTGTGGCCAAGGTTAGTGAGACAGACCGGAGCGGCCTTGCCGTCACTGCGGAGAACATGATCACCCTCTACACCTGCGTGATGAACCAGCGGGACTACCGCTGGTGCGTCAAAGCAGTGGAGATCAGGTGATCTGCTTCGTTTTCCGCCCTCATTTTCTACATCCGGTCCTTTGATTTCTCTCGACTTTCGGCCCTCCCTTGGGTATTGTGTGCTTGCAAAGAGTCCCCACAAATACTTCAAGGAGGAGCGCAGTCATGAGCAGAAAGAAAAGCATCCTGATAGCCTCGGCGTGTATCGTCCTGGGCATGGCCCTGACCGGGTCCGCGGCGCATGCGGCGGAGGAAGTCCTGACGGCGATCCGCAGCACCCACCAATTCTACCTGGACGGGGAGCGGATCGAGCTGGAGGCGTACCTTATCAATGGCAATAACTATGTGAAGCTGGCGGATGTAGGCGAGGCCCTGGACTTCAATGTCTACTGGAACGGGGCGGTGCGGATCGAGAGCACCGAGCCCTATACCGGCCGCGCCACAGGATCCGCCTCCACGCCGGAGCAGGCGCGGCAGGACATCGCCGCGCTGGTCAACGGGGTACGGCGGGAGCATGGCCTGGCAGAGCTGGCCATGGACCAGCGGCTGATGGACGCCGCCCAGGAGCTTTCCGGAAAGAAATACACCTGGCACCACAACCGGGAGGAGTGTGAGGCGGTGGCGGACGCCGGATACCCCTGCGGCTTCCGCTCCAACCTCACCGCCTTCACAGGCACCGCCGCCCCGAATATCGCTCAACAGGCGGTAGAGAACTGGGCGGGCTCCCCCGGGCACCTGCAAGCCATGCTCACACCCGATGCCGACAGCCTCGGTGTGGGCATCACCGTGGAGCAGGGCGTCGCCTACTGCTATCTGCTCATCGGTGACCCGACAACGGTGAACCCATATAGCGACAACTGAACCACCCGCAAGTAGAGGGCCTCCCGTTCGACGGGAGGCCCTCTGACATCACCACAAAAGGAGCTGCACTATGAAGCTTTGCAAAACAAGGTTTTCCCGGGCCATTTCCCTGGTGCTGACGCTGATCTGCCTGCTGGGCTTACTCCCCACGTCGGCTCTGGCTGCCGGTCCGGATACCGTCACCATGGAGGACTGCACCTTCAACGGTGTGCAGTACGATTCCCCGGCCCTTGGCAACTGCTACCTCCACTACATGCAGTTCGACTACAACGGGCAGAGCATCACCGGCTTTTGCGCCGAGCACGGGAAGGCCATGAGCAGGACGCTGGAGGGCCACACCTGGAGCGCGCCGACGCCGGTCAACAATCCCACGGTGGAGATCCTGCTGGCCTACTATTACAGTCACACCATGGGAGTCTTCACCGACCAGGCCCATGTCCTCGGTGAGGACGAGCTGTGGGATGAGGACTACACCTGGACCATGAACGCCTGGGTCCAGGCGGTGGTCTGGCGCTGCCTGGAGGACATGGCGTCCGACCCGATCACCGCGAGCGCCGAGGAGCTGCTGAGTGTCTGTAATGAGCTGGAGCATGCCAACTGCACCGACATCGACGACGAGATGGGCAACGGCATGTCCTTCCGGGAGCGGGCTCAGTATATCCTGGATCTGGGCCGGCAGGGCGTCTGGGGGGACTGTGCCGTCTACGAGTACGAGTATACCGGCCCCGGTACCAGCCGGTACCCGGCCCATACGATCCAGGACATCCTCATCGGAGAACTGACTGTGACCCGGGAACAGTACAGCCTCACCATCCGGAAGGTGGACGCGACCAACTCCAACCAGGGCCTGTCCGGCGCCCGGTTTTTGGTCCAGTCGGTCAACGGCTCCTACTCCAAAGAGGTGGTGACCGGGAGCGACGGGACCGTCACGCTCTCCCCCATGGAGGCGAATACCTATTCCATCGTGGAACAGTCGGCTCCGGAGGGGTACCGCATCGACAGCACGGTACCTCAGTATGTGACACTCCCCAACGGGAACGGCGCCACCGCCACAGTGACCTTTGCAGACACCCCGATCGTCACCGGCGCAGGCAGCATCCGAAAGGTGGACGCGGACGACCCCACCAGGGGGCTGGCCGGCGCGGTCATCAAGATCGAGGGCGTGGACAATAGCTTCACCGGCACGTACACCACCGGCGCAGGCGGCTACCTGGAGAACGTCCCCTGGAATGCCATGCCGGTGGGAACATTCACGGCGACGGAGATCACCCCGCCAAACGGGTACTCGCTCAGCGACGATCCCGACAAAGTGAAGCAGGAGTTTTACTGGGACGGACAGCATGATGTCAATCTGGTATTTGAAAACGACGCCAGAGTCAAGATCGAACTGCGGAAAGTGGATGAATCCGGAGAGCCCATCGCGGGTGCCGTATTCAATGTGGTCAAAGACGGCCAGGTGATCGCCACGGAAGCCACCGATGCGGACGGCAGCATCATTATCCCCAACGTTACTGAGGGCCTGTTCGCCTTCGTGGAAACTCATGTGCCGTCCCCCTTCGCACTCCTTGAGGAACCGGTGATCATCCACGTGGATCAGGCGGACGTTGATGGCGGCGGTACCATGACCGTCACCGCCGTGGATCCGACGCTGCCGAAGCTCACCATCCTCAAAACAGATGCCGACGACCCCACCGTCGTGATCCCCGGAACAGTCTTCCTGGTCGAGGGGATCGACAGCGATCACACAGACGAATGGACCACCGGCGCGGACGGGGCTGTGTCAAAGCATGTGGCACCCGGAAGCTATCGGATCTCGGAAAAGTCGGTTCCGGCCCCTTACTATATCTCGACGGCAGAGGCGGAGCAGGTCAGAACGGTCAGCCTGAACGTGGGCGAGGAGAAAACCATCAGCTTTGCAAACCACAGGCGTCCCGCCATTGAGATCGTGAAAGAAAACTCCGTCACTCATGACCCCATCGAAAATGTAAAGATGCAGGTCTGGTATTCCCCCGGCTCCACCGACGAGTACAGCGACCTGGGGACCTACTTCACCGACGAGGCGGGCCGCATCGTCCTCTCCGAACCTGACATCTCTCTCCGGGACGGCTGGTACCGGGTCCGGGAGCTGGAACCGGCGCCCGGATTCTCCCTGCCGGACGAAGATACGCAGGAAGCATACATCTCCGCGGGGGACAGCCATACCTTCCGTTTTGAGGATCATCCGCTCTCCGCCATCTGTGTCTGGAAGTATGACAGCGAGACTGGCGCCGCCATCGAGGGAGCGGTGTTCCAGGTCCGCTATCTGAGCGGCAGCACCAGCGGCACCGGGGGCACGGTCATCGGCACCTATCACACCTCGCCAAACGGATCCTTCACCGTCACAGGCTGTGAGGCCGGCGCCTATATCATCGAGGAGCTCTCCAGCGACAGCGCCCATGTGATCGACACGCCACCCCAAACCGTCTATCTCTCCGGAGAGGAGCAGGAAGTGGTCCAGGTCTATTTTGGAAACAGTCCCAAGGGCAGCCTTCTGGTGACGAAGATCTCGGACGACGAGAAGAAGGAGCCTCTTTCCGGCGTGGAATTCCTGGTCACCACCAGCGACGGAACTTTGGTGGGGAACGCCAACGGAAAGTTCAGAACGGACAGCACGGGCAGTTTCCTGGTGGAGGGGATCGACCCCGGCACCACCCTGGTGGTGCGGGAGACCCGTGCAAAAGACGGCTATCTGTTGGATGACACGCCACAGACCGCTGTGATCCGGGTGGGGCAGACAGTGAAACTGGAGTTCCGCAATCAGCCTTTAGGAGAACTGATCGTCCATAAACTCTCCAGTACGGATAAAAAGCCTTTGGAGGGGGTACAGTTCAAGATCACCTGTGCTGACGGCAGCTACCTGTCCGATGAAAACGGGAAGTTGTCCTCCAACGGGATGTATCGGACCAATTCCGAGGGCCAGATCGTTCTCAGCAATGTCACCGGCCCCCTGGTAGTGACGGAGGTACAGAGCATCCCTGGCTACACCATTGACCCTGACACCCGGTCTCAGACGGTGGAGGTCCAGCCGGGTGAGACTCAGCAGCTTTGGTTTTACAACGACCCCGTGGGCGGCGTGGAGATCATCAAGGTCAACGAGGTGGATCGGACGGAGCGCATCCCCAACACCACCTTCGAGATCCGGAAAGTGGACGATGAGCTCATCGACACTGTGACTACCGGCGAGGATGGCCGGGTCTTCGCAGCCCTGGAGGATGGTGCTTACTATGCCGTGGAGATCGAGGCGGCAGAGGGCTTTCAGGTAGATCCCACGCCCCACTACTTCGAGGTGGAGGGCGGAAAGACCGTCTCGCTGACGGTGACCAACAGGGCGTTCAGCGGCATTCTGATCCACAAAATCGATGCCAATACCCGGGAGGGCATCTACGGCGTGACCTTCCTCCTCTACGATGCCAGCAAAAATCCCATCGGCCAGTACACTTCGGATGACCGGGGCTATGTCTACATTGACGATCTCCCCAGTTCCGGGAGGTACTACCTGCGGGAGCTGGAGAATGAGGGCTACATTGTGGACGAGCAGCTCAAGACCGTCTACGTCACCAGCGGCACCACCACAGAGATCGTATGGGAGAACACCGCTATCACCGGCCAGATCCAGGTGATCAAGACCAGCGCCGACTACAACTCCATGAACGGCTGGCCCGCCGGCACACCCATCCCCAACACCGAGTTCGAGATCTATAACGCCCGGACAGGCCGCCTGGTGGACACCATCAAGACAGACAAGAACGGTGTGGCCGTCTCCAAGCCCCTGCCCTTGGCCCGTTACAAGATCGTGGAGTCCAAGGCGGCAGACTTCTATGGCCTGGATCAGACACCTATCGAGGTGGAGATCGAGTACGCCGGCCAGATCGTCAAGGCGGCCATGACTAACAAGAGCCTCTACACCAACGTCTCCATCAAGAAGACAGGCTATGTGGAGGTCATGCCCGGCCAGCAGATCCGTTACGATCTCAGCGGCATCGGCAACAACTCCACCACCAGCCTCACCTCCTTCTACTGGAGGGACACTCTGCCCACCCAGGCGGTGCGGCTGGACAAGATCGTCACCGGCACCTACAACGTACCGGGCAATTATAAGGTGGTCTACAAGACCAACCTGGACCCCAACTACCAGACCATGTATGACAACCTGAGCACCCAGCAGAACTATGTGTTGGATGCCTCTCCCGCCGCCCTGGGGCTGGCCTCCAATGAGGTCATCACCGAGTTCATGGTGGTGTTCGGCGTGGTTCCCGCCAACTTCCGGCAGGTGGAGGCCCCGCAGATCTATTGCAACGTGGTCTCCTGGCTCACAGGAGGAATGGAGTTCGTCAACCAGGCGGACACAGGCGGCATCTATGACGGCCAGTGGATCATGGCCGCCTCCCGCTGGGTGACCAGGGTCTACACGCCCGCTGAGCCCCTGCCCCGCACCGGCTATTGATCCGCATCCGCATCACATACACGGAGGGCCGTCCCCAGAGGGACGGCCCTCGCATCATTTGGAGGTGTCATTATGTCAGCACGAAAAAAGGTCGCTCGGTTACTGCTCCTCTTCCTGATGGCCGTCACCCTGTGCACGGTCCCTGCCCTTGCGGCCGGCGGAGAGGCAGGCGGCGGGAGCGTGGCGGACGCGGTCGAGCAGACCTGGAGCGACGCGGCCGGTCAGATCAAAACGGTAGTAGACAGCGTGGTCTTTCCCGCCCTGAGCATGATCCTGGCCATCGCCTTCTTCGCCAAGCTCGCCATGGCGTATTTCGACTATCGCAAGCACGCCCAGTTCGAGTGGACCGGCCTCGTGATCCTGTTCGTCTGCCTGATCTTTGTCCTCCTGGCCCCCGGCTACATCTGGGGCATCGTCGGGATCGAGTGAAAGATCAGTCCGGCTCTTCATGGCCACAGATGCGCAGCACGCAGTCGGTCATGGTATATTCCGCTGCATTTTCCCAATCACAGAGATAAAAATCTGGACCAAACCGCGGCACATCTCTGGCCAGACGGACCACCATAGGGTCGTTCAGCCCGTACAGGGACACGATGCCATACAGGTCTCCGTTCCAGCCACTGATACACACCGCATGGCACTGCCTTCCCAGCGTGAGCCGGTCCGGAAATCGCCACAGAACTGGCGAGACTGGCTGAGGGCCCTCTATGCCCCAGACAAAAGATTCGATATCTGTACCGTCCATAATGGCGGCTCGGATCGGGTCAAAGGCGGCGGCGAGGACGAATTCCTGCCCAGCCAGTTTGGCCAGACAGTTCAGAGCGATCTTGGCATAGACCCGAAGGCAGTCTGAGAGGCTCACGCTGAACGAGATGCAGGCTTCCACGTGGCTGCTCTGATCTTGGAATCCCCCAAAGCCGTGGCAGACGGCTTCGGTGCCCCGCTCCGTGAGCTTGTCCACCATGCGCCGGACCGTCGGATCAGCCAGCTCCGGGTCTTCATCTCTGTTGAGGCCAAGGAACCATTTTTTGTCCTTCCGCCCCAGAAGATAGGTCTGCGGCGGGACTTCCGGAGATCTGATGCAGACAGGGCGGCCATCATATTTGCACAGATCCTCCCAGAATGCGAGGAGCAGGGCATTGGTCGTCTGCTCCGCGCTGGGTGAGAGGATGATCCGGACCTTTGATGTGTGGGTGTGTCCCGCCGCCGCCAAGTCGGAAAAGACGATTTGGTCCAGGGGAAAGGGCTGGCCGCCGCGGATGTATCCCAGGGACAGTTCCCGCTTCCCTTCCAGGCTGGTCAGAACACCGATACGGTCCCGATTGGTGTGTTTCTTCCTTCCCATGGGGGGCAGGAACATCCGCTGGATCGCCACCTGAGGATGCTCCCTGCCAAATGTCAGCTCCAGGCGGGACAGCGCGTTGTTTGCCTCATCGGAGACCCAGCCTCTCGGCAGGCAATGGACTCCGCCGATGCATTCTGGAAAGATGTGCTCAGAAGACGAAAAATGTGCGGTGGTGCTGTCCGCGCCAGTATAGATACACCGTTCCAAAGGCCATCCCCCCATTAAAAGATATTATAACATATTTCCGCAACATTTTCGAGAACAGGAGGCGGATCACTTTGTTTATCTGGGACTTTGTCGCGTCCACCGTCATGAACGATATCATCGACTGGTTCTATGGCCAGATCATCGGCTTTCTGGGCAATTTCTTTGCCGAAATGGGAGACATGGGCACAGAACTGTTCGACCTGGAGTGGGTGCAGGCCGTCGTCCTCTTCTTCTCCCAATTAGGCTGGTCGCTGTTCGGCATCAGCCTGGTGGTTTGCATCTTTGAGTGCGGGATCGAATACTCCACCGGCCGCGCCAACATACAGCAAATGGCCGTCAACGCCATCAGAGGATTTTTGTCCGTCAGCCTGTTCTCCACTGTCCCTGTGCGGCTCTACGCTCTGTCGGTCTCTCTGCAGGGAGCTTTTGCGGCCGGCCTGACCGGTTCCGGAAGCAGCATCGGGAGCATCGGTGAGGGGATCGTCAGCGACCTGAACAGCGTGGAGAGCATCTCGGAGTCGGCTGGCTCCGACCTGAGTCTTGGCCTGGGGATCATCACCAGCCCAATCATGGTCCTTTTCTGCGTCATCCTTATGGCCTACGCGGTGATCAAGGTGTTTTTCAGCAATTTGAAACGGGGCGGCATCCTGCTCATCCAGATCGCCGTGGGGAGCCTCTATATGTTCAGCATCCCCAGAGGCTACACGGACGGTTTTGTCCAGTGGATCAAACAGGTCATCGGCCTGTGCCTCACCGCCTTCCTCCAGTCCACCATCCTGGTGGCAGGACTGATGGTCTTCAAGGACCACGCCCTGCTGGGACTTGGGCTGATGCTCTCCGCCGGGGAGGTGCCCCGGATCGCGGGAGCTTTTGGTCTGGACACCGCTGCCAGGGCCAACATCATGTCCGCTGTTTACACTGCTCAGGCCGCGGTCAACACAACACGCGCAGTGGCACGGGCGGTGGTCAAATGAACCGCTTGACGATGGGAAGCCTGTTTGACGGGATCGGAGGCTTCCCTTTGGCCGCGGTGCGGACCGGTATCACACCGATTTGGGCCAGTGAGATCGAGCCGTTCCCCAGGGCGGTCACAAAACGCAGGTTTCCCCGCATGGCCCACAAGGGAGACATCACTGAACTGAACGGGAAATTGCTGTTCCCTGTGGACGTCATTTGCGGGGGCAGCCCGTGCCAGGATCTCTCGGTCGCCGGAGCGAGAGCCGGATTAGCCGGCGCCCGCTCCGGCCTTTTTATGGAGCAGGTTCGTATCATCAAAGAGATGCGAACGGCGGAGCGGGAGCGGGGCCGTACCGGAGCCGGCATCCGCCCCCGCTTTATGGCGTGGGAGAATGTGCCTGGCGCGTTCAGCAGCGGTGCTCAAAAGGGGGAGGATTTCCGCATCGTGCTGGAGGAGATCCTGCGCATCCACCATGGCGGCGCAGTGGTCCCCCGTTCCTTCCCTTATTCCTGGCATGACGCGGGAGTGATAGAACCGGAGAGCGGCTTTTCCCTGGCCTGGCGTTGCCTGGATGCCCAATACTGGGGCGTCCCCCAGCGGAGGAAGCGGATCTTCCTGATCGCTGATTTTGCCGGGGACACCGCCCCCAAGTTTCTGTTCGATGTACTGGATGAACTGTTTCCGGACGGACCGGATGGATCAGAGGGAGGGATCATTTTAATATGAGCTATCATCATGAGTCAGACGGCCAGCTGACCCTGCTGGGGCTGGGTGGTCTGGAAAAGGCGGCGGCCCCGCCGAGGCAGAAAGCACCGGCAAGATCGGTGCCTGAACTGGTCGCCATCCCGTATCTGTACTTAGATCTTTCTCCCGGCCATGTGGATCTGTTTGGAAACCACTACTGGGAGCTTCGGTCGCCCTACCGGGAGGGAAAGCCGCCCCTCAACACCGGACCCGCACCTCGGGAGCCGATCCACAGTTCCTTGTCTGAGATCCTGGAATCTGATCCTGACACGAGATATTATCTGTCCGGAAAAGCCTGCAGGGGTATCCTGCGGCGTGCGGATGAACGGGGCAAAGAGCTGCCACAGCAGCTCAAGGTGGCACTGATGGCACAAGCGGGCCTGGGGATGCCAACCCAGGCATTCCGGGAGATGAAAGCCTATCACATCAACCAGCGGGACGAGGGCATCGACCTTGGCGGCGTGTCCGGGGCGCTGATGGCCACCAGCAACATGCAGATGCAGACCTTTATCACCGCAGCCTTCTGCGCCGGCGCCGCGCCGTCTGCGGGAGGGATCGGGTATCAGGAGGAGATATCCCCCACATTGAAAGCCTCGGAGAGTGGGATTGCTCAGGTGCCCTCCGTCCTCTGCCTCAACGACCAGGGCGGCGGCGTCATGGACTGTTCAGAAAATGTAACAGGCGCCCTTCGAGCGCAAGAACACGGGCATCAGCCCCTCGTCTACGAAAATCACGGCATCGACGCCCGATACACCGGCCCGCATCCCGTGGCTCCCACATTGTCCGCCCGTGCCGGCACCGGCGGCAACAATCTGCCCCTGGTAGAACAGGAAGCACTGACCGACACAAATCACCACGCGGTCTTTTCTCGGCAGAGGGTAGATAAATTCGCACCAGGCGATGTGGCCTCTACAGAGAGCGCACGTCAGCATAAGGACGCCACTGACCTGATTTATCAGGCCGCGGGGACAGGACCGCCTCAGCTGATCCGCCGCCTCACCCCGCTGGAGTGTGAACGGCTCCAAGGGTTCCCGGACGGCTGGACGGATATTCCCGGTGCCTCCGACTCCGCCCGATACAAGGCTCTGGGCAACAGCGTGGCCATCCCCTGTGTGGAGTTTATCATGCAGGGCATTGCGGCAGTCCTCCGCTATGACAGGTGATCGGGGTGGCAGAAACAGGCCAGTTCGTGGTCATTCACTACCCCAACCGCCTGAAGGAAGGAGTAGATGATGGTCGTGCCCACGAACTTCATGCCCCGCCGTTTCAGATCCTTGGAGATCCGGTCGGACAGGTCTGTACTGGTGTGGAACACATCGTCCGTGTTCAAAATGACCTCACCGTCTGTGAAGCCCCAGAGGTAGCGGTCAAAGGAGCCAAACTCCTTCTGGATGGCGAGGAACACCTTGGCATTTTGGATGGCGGCCAGGATCTTGGCCCGGTTGCGGACGATCCCGGCGTCAGCCATCAGCACCTCCAGCTTCTCCGGGCCATAGCCGGCCACAACAGCCGGGTCAAAGTGGTCAAAGGCGGCCCGGAATGCCTCCCGCTTTTTTAGGATGGTGAGCCAGGAGAGGCCGGCCTGAAAGCCCTCCAGGATCAGCATCTCAAAGAGCCTTTGGTCATCGTGCTCCGGACGGCCCCACTCCCGGTCATGGTAGGCAAGATAGATCTCTGAATTGGGATCTGCCCAACGGCACCGCACCATATCCGCCGCCTCCCCTTCAAATGTTACCCTGATTATACCTGACGCACCGGCGGATGGCCACCAAAAGTTTTGCGGAGGGGCTTGTCCATTACGCTTGCGTTTACACGATTTCTTTGTTGCTTTCTGTGAATGGCTTTCCCATAGGGCTTCCGATATACTTGCCTTGCCATCCAGAAAGGGGGAGTCACCATGGCGGAGGAAAAACGCAACCTCTGCGCGCAAATACCCATCAGCCTGCACAGCCGTGTCCGGCAGGAGCAGGAGGTGTCCGGCCAGACCCTGAGCGAGTACATGACCCAGCTCATCACCGAATTTTATCGTATCAGAGAGGAAGGAAAGAATATGAATACTGAGACAAGGACTGTGGCCTTCCAGGTGCCGCCCGAGCTGTTCGAGGAGTTCAAAGCCTATCTCCAGCGGAATCATCTCAAGCAGAAGGAGTTCTTTCTGGCTTGCATCCAGCGGGTTCTGGCAGAGGAGCGCCCGGCAGACGAGCCGGCCTCTGATCCTGAGCCGCTGGAGGCGGCCCAAACCGAATAACGCCAAGTGCAAACACCGCCGGGATGACCCCGGCGGTGTTTGCTTTTCCAAATAGAAAAGAGGTCATCTATGTTTATCTACCCAGATAACCTAAAAGCCAAGGCCACCCTGTGGCTGTGGGAGCTGCGGGACGTGGCCATCATCGGGGTAGGATCTCTGTTTTCCGTCCTGGCCATCGCCCAGACGGGCATCCTGCTCCCCCTGGTGGTCACCGCCCTCTACGCCTTCCTGAGCATCCGGCTGGAGGGCTCCAGCATCCTGGACTTTCTCCGCTATGCCGTGTGCTTTCTGGTCTTGAAACAGCAGTATTACGAATGGGGGGAAACCATTGAATAGAATGCAGAGGAAAGAGCTGCGGCAGCGGCAGAACACCCGTCAGCTCATGGGGATCAGCCAGCTCACCGGGCACGGCGCCAAGACCGCCGGCGGGGAGCTGGTCTTTTTTATGATCAAGCCGGACAATCTCTCAGTCCTCTCCGGCGAGGGTATCCGGGGCCGGATCAAGAGCCTGACCGACCTGCTGTGTGCCACCCAGGAGGTGCGCCTGCTGGCCCTGGACTCCCGAGAGTCCTTCCAGCGCAATAAGGACTGGTACCGCCAGCGGCTGGAGACAGAGGAACTCCCGGCCATCCGGGAGCTGCTGCGGCAGGACGGGGCCCACCTGGACGAGATCCAGGCCGCCACCGCCTCCGCCCGGGAGTTCGCCCTGGTCTACCGGCTGGGACAGCAGGAGTCCGGCGAGGACGTCAGCCGCCTGCGGCAGACAGAGCAGGCCCTCCGGGATCTGGGATTCCATGCGCGGCTGGCGGAGGAGCAGGACGTCAAGCGCATCCTGGCGGTGTACTATCAGCAGGACGTGACCACAGAGCGGTTCGACGATTTTGATGGAGAGGGGTGCATCAAAGAAAATGCCTAAGAAAACTCAGAAGAAAAAGAAGGCCAAGAACACATCCCAGCCCCAGGAGGTACGGCCCAAGGACTTCCTGGATTTGATTGCCCCCGCCGCGGTCAAGTTCAACACGGATCACTATATCTGCGGCAGCATGTACCACTGTACCCTGGCCCTGCGGAGCTATCCCGCCACTACAGAGGAACTGGCCCTGCTCCGCCATCTTGGGGAAAAGAGCGGCGTCACCCTGAGCGTCTACACCAGACAGGTCACCGCCGCCGAAGAGAACGGCATCCTCCACAATGCGGAGAACAAGAACCGCATGGCCCGGAGCAACACCAACAGCATGAAAGCGGCTGTCACTGCCGAGGGAAACCTCCAAGACGTGGCAGAGCTTATCGCCGCCATGCGGAAGAACCGGGAGCCCCTGGTCCACTGTGCGGTGTACATCGACCTGGCCGCCCGGGACCCGGAGAGTTTGCGGCGGCTCCGGGAGGAGGTAACGACGGAGCTGGTGCGGAGCAAGCTGGGGGCCGACCAGCTCCTCCTGCGCCAGCAGGACGGATTCCTCTCCTCCAACCCCATGGGCCGCAACACCTTCAAAAGCCAGTACGAGCGGGTGCTTCCCGCCAGCTCGGTGGCCAATTTGTACCCCTTCAATTACTCCGGCAAGACCGACCCCCGTGGCTTTTATGTGGGGCGGGATCGCTACGGCTCCAACATCATTGTGGATCTGGATCGCCGGGGGTCGGACAAGACCACCGCCAGCGTCCTGATCCTGGGCAACTCCGGCCAGGGCAAGAGCTATCTCCTGAAACTCCTGCTGTGCAACATTTTGGAGGCCGGGAAGTCGGTCATCTGCCTGGACCCGGAGCATGAGCTCATCGACCTGTGCGCCGATTTGGGCGGGTGCTTTATCGACCTGATGAGCGGCCAGTACCGGATCAATCCCCTGGAGCCCAAGGTGTGGGACGTAGGCGGCGAGGAGGAACCGGAGCCGGACACCCCCACAGCCTTCCGTCAGAAGACCCGGCTCAGCCAGCACATCTCTTTCCTGAAGGACTTCTTCCGCTCCTACAAGGACTTCTCAGACCGGCACATTGACACCATCGAGCTGATGCTGGAGCGGCTGTACCGGAGCCGCGGATCGAATGACCACACGGATTTCTCCACGCTGAGGCCCACAGATTATCCCATCCTCTCCGACCTGTATGACGTCATTGAGGACGCCTATCAGCACTACGACCGGGAGGAAAACCCGCTGTATCCCCGGGAGCTGCTGCGGGAGATCCTGCTGGGCCTCCACTCCATGTGCCGGGGGGCGGAGAGCAAATTCTTCAACGGCCCTACCAACATCACCAGCTCCCGGTTCCTGGTCTTCGGCGTGAAGGGACTGCTCCAGGCCAATAGCAGCGTGAAGAACGCCATGCTGTTCAATGTGCTCTCCTTCCTCAGCGACAAACTGCTCACCGAGGGCAATACCGTGGCTACGCTGGACGAGCTGTACATCTGGTTAAGCAACCTCACCGCCGTGGAGTATATTCGCAACAGCCTGAAACGTGTCAGAAAGAAGGAATCTGCCCTGATCCTGGCCAGTCAGAATCTGGAGGACTTCGACCAACCGGGCATCCGGGAACTGACCCGGCCCCTGTTCGCCATCCCCACCCACCAGTTCCTGTTCAACGCCGGCAGTGTGGATAAGAAGTTCTACATGGAGAACCTCCAGATGGAGCCGTCTGAATTTGAGCTGATCCGCTACCCCCAGCGGGGCGTGTGCCTTTACAAGTGCGGCAACGAGCGGTATCTGCTGGAGGTCCACGCCCCACCTCACAAGGAAAAGCTGTTTGGAACGGCAGGTGGGAGGTGATGGAGCATGGGTGCGGCAACTGCGGCGGCAGTTAGAGCGGCTATTCTCGCCCTGACAGACGAGAATGCCAGAAAGAAGATCGGGTGGGCTCTGGTCGCCATCCTTTCACCGGTGATCCTGCTCATCGCCCTGCTGTGTTCCCTGGCCTCCGGCGGGGCAGAGCACAACATCAACGTGGTCGAGCTGTGCTTTCACAGTGGGACTTTGGCGGCGGATATCCCATCGGAGTATCGAGCGTACATCCAGAAGATGCGGGGCAGCTTCTCTCAACTGGATGTGTTGACCACTCAGGTAAACGAGCTCGCAGAGGACGGAGAAAGCCTTGACGCTACACGCGTCAAGGCGGTTTTTTACGCGCTGTACTTCGGCGTGGATGACCCGGAGGCCCGTGCGACGCAGGAATTTCTGGACTGCTTCGTCACCTATGAGGAGCGCACCCGCACAGTGACCACGTTGGACGAGAGCGGAACTGAGGTGGAAGTAGAGGAATCTTACACGGTAGCCGCGCCCATTGAAGGCCCAGAAACCGTGTGGGCCAACATCGAAACGCTCACTGGGGCAGTGATCTCAGAGGAGCAGGAAGCCAATGCGGACAGCGTTTATAACCTGGTCCGCTATGGGATCTCCACCGGCCCGGAGGACTGGATACCGGAGGCGCAGGTCCCTTTCATCGGCGCGGACGGCTTTTGCTCCCCCGTTGGAGCGGGCTGGGAGAGCCGGGTCACCTCGGAATTCGGCTACCGGAGGGACCCGTTCACCGGCGAGACCAGGGGACATACCGGCATGGACCTGGCGGTGCCCACCGGCACCCCCATCCGCGCCGCCCTGCCCGGCACCGTCACGGTATCCCGATATGACAGCGGCTATGGCTACTATGTGATGATCGATCACGGCAACGGCCTATCCACCCTCTACGCCCACAATTCCCGGCTGGTGGCCCGGGTGGGAGACACCGTGAGCACCGGGGACATCGTGTCAGTGTCCGGCTCTACCGGGCGTTCCACCGGTCCCCATCTCCACTTCGAGGTGCGGGTCAACGGGGAGCGGACCGATCCACGCAGCTATTTACCATCGACATGAAGGAGGAAACATCATGAAAAAAACGACGGTCACCCTTACCTTTGAACAGGCGAAGCTCAAGGCGGTCCAGTTTTATATGGGCAGAAGCAACACCTCTCTTGAGGCAGAGCTGGACGACTTCATGGCCCGGCTCTATAAAAAATACGTACCCTACCAGACCAGGGAATACATCGAAAGCACAGATGAGACAGACGCCTGCCCCCGGCCCCGGACGGCCAGAGCAGAACGCCGGGGTATGTCTACGCGCAGAGAGGAAGATGTGTAAATGAGTGGTTCTCGTTCTATTGAAGTGTGGCTGGATGAGCACCGTTGGAATGCTCTAATGGTGGCACTGGAAAGCCGGGGGAGTATCGAGGAATATTTACAGACCTGTCTTATGGAGTTGTACCGGAGTGTGGTGCCGGAAGACCAGGTGAAAGAGATCGAGGCACTCATCCAACGGGAGCAGCTG
This sequence comes from uncultured Oscillospiraceae bacterium, assembly GCA_944386845.1. Taxonomy (GTDB): domain Bacteria; phylum Bacillota; class Clostridia; order Oscillospirales; family Oscillospiraceae; genus CALXCT01. The sequence goes on from CALXCP010000137.1 coordinate 31,114, forward strand.
GAGGCACAACAGGATCGGGAGGCCAGGAGGGTCTTCTCCGCATTCCGCCTGTGGGAAAAAGGAAAAGATCGCTGCATGGCAACAGAATACCCCAAAGAGTTCCTGGATGTGGCCCGGATCTTGCGGCTGTGCTTACAGGATGGGATGGGCGGGGCCGAGGCCTTTGCACGAAAAATCTACGGCGGCTACGATATTCCTCTGAGCCGGTTTGAGGAGTTGACCCTGTTGCGGGTGGACAACACCGGCCGGGTTGCCGGCGTGTTTGAACTGGACTTTGACAAACAGGTGGTTTCAGCCGTCCACATCCTGGACGGCTGGAAAAGCTATCGGTTCCAGGATGTCAGCGCCGCAGCATACCATGCGTTTCGCAAAGAAGGGGCCCCGCGCGCGGAACGGCTGGAAAAACTGACAAACCGCTTGGATGGCCGAGAATTGAAAGATGTAGACTGCCATGAGAAATCGTCCCTTGAAGACTTGCCGCTGGAAATGGAACTGCAGATGTAAAGATGCAGTCCCTTTGCGCCGGCCTGTGCCGCCTTGCACGGCCACTTTCGGCTGTGGATGGTATTCCTGCCCCTTCAGGGCGGTGAAAGCGGTGTGCTGGGGCTGTGTGCCCCGCGCGGCCGCCTTTCCGCGGAGCTGCCGCAGCCAGACCACGGCCGACTCCCTCCGCCGATGGGCAGGATCAGCCGGTCGAAAAAAGTGCTGGATAAAAGCGGGTGGTCGCTTCGCTGCCTCCCGCCGGGAAACACCGCCCCGCAACGCGGGTCGGGGACGGCTCGCCAGGTGGTCGCTTTTGTGGCATTTGGCTGTGACAGGTGGTCGGTATTTGACAGAGAGTCAAGAACAACGAGCGTTTCGACCACCTCTTTAGGTGGCTGTGTCAGGTGGTCGGCCGAAAGACAAAGGAGTGACTGATATGAGCAAGAGACAGACGGGCCGGTCTGGTCAGAAGCCCCCGGACGAGACCAAGACCCGGATCCCGGTTTGGCTATATCCCTCCACCCTGGAGGCGTTGGATCGAGGGGTGGAGACCAGCAACTGCAAAAGCCGGAGCGAGTTCATTGAAGAAGCCGTGCGATTCTATGCCGGCTATCTCTCCGGGCAGGATGCCAACGCCTATTTGCCGCCCGCGCTGGTGTCTGCATTGAACGCCACTCTGCACAGCATGGAGGATCGCATCTGCCGCCTGCTGTTCAAGCTGGCGGTGGAGATGGACATGATGATGAATGTGCTCTCCGCCGGCATGGAGATCCCGTCAGAGCAGCTGGAGCGTCTGCGGCCCCAGTGTGTCCGGAATGTGAAAAAGACCGGCGGCAGCATCACCCTGGACAGAGCGGTGGAGCGGCAGGGGTATGAAACATAAAAATCCCTTTTAAGTTAAGTGTTGCTACCTGTAGCGTAAGGGATAGCAGCCACAAAACGCCTGAGTTCCAATCTATATTTTGGGACAGAGGCACTATACAGCCCCCACATTTAGAGCAATTCTATCCAGCAACACTTAACTTGAAATGGGACACATAAAATCACCTGCCGTCCACAGCGGACGGCAGGTGATTTCTGTGTTTCAGCGCTTAAAAAATCTGTCGGCGAGATCGCCGGGACCACGGAACCGAAAAAGTCTTTTGCGTTGCGGGTCAGGATGCAGTCGGCCTCTATTTCGCTTGATAAAGGCGGTGATGTTCGTGCCCCGTCTGATTTTCAAGTGTCCCTATGTTCGAGGCGGCTCTCAGCGGGCCGTCGCACATCTGGGTAACTACGTCAGATACATGGCCACTCGGGAGGGAGCACAGAAATTCTCTTCTGACCAGGCTCTGCTCCCTGCCACAGAGAAACAGCGGGAAATGGTGGCGCAGCTGGTACGGGACTTTCCCCTCAGCCGGGGCACGTTCGAGTACGAGGACTACCGGGCCAGCCCCACCCGCGGCAACGCCTCGGAGTTCATCCGCCGCGCCCTGGAGGACAACTATGACCGGGCCGCCAAAAAGGAGAACTATGTCCAGTATATCGCCAGCCGTCCTCGGGCCCAGCGCGCCGGTGCCCACGCCCTGTTCACCGGATCAGATGAGACGCTGACCCTGTCCCAGGTGGCGGAGGAAGTGGCCAATCACCCCGGCAATGTGTGGCTGCCCATCCTCTCCCTGCGCCGGGAGGACGCCGCACGGCTGGGGTACGACGATGCTCGGCGGTGGAAGGATCTTCTTACCAGCCGCGCCATGGAGATGGCCCAGGCCATGAAGATCCCCTGGGAGCAGTTCCGCTGGTACGCCGCCTTCCATGACGAGGGCCACCACCCTCACGTCCACATGGTCTGTTACAGCGCGGACGGCAAGTCTGGCTATCTGACCAAAGATGGCATCGCCCAAATCAAATCCGACTTGGCCGGGGAGATCTTCCGGAACGAGCTGACGGAGCTCTACCAACAGCAAACCCAGCGCCGGGACGACCTCACCCGGCGGGCCGGACAGGTCATGGGGGAACTGATCCGGCAGATGGAGACAGGCACGCTGGAGAGTCCCAGGATCGAGCAGCTCCTGACACACCTGGCCGGGAAGCTGGAGGATCTCTCCGGCAAGAAGCAGTACGGCTACCTGAAACCGTCTCTGAAAGCTGTGGTGGATGAGATCGTGGATGAGCTGGCCAGGGACCCCCGCGTGGCCCAGGTCTATGGCCTGTGGTATGAACTGCGGGAAGAGGTGATGCGCACCTATCGGAACGACCTGCCGGAGCACCTGCCACTGTCCCGACAGAAGGAGTTCAAGCAGATCAAGAATCTCGTCATCCGGGAGGCAGAGCGGCTGGGGGGATCCATCCAGCCGCTCCCTCCGGAGCAAGGTGAGCTGACAACTGCAGGGAAAGTGCATCAGCGAACTGCCGTTTCCACCGGCCACAGCGGCCGGTATACTGAGCCCGCCGGCGGAGGCGCGCGCAGGTTCGACGGCCCCGCGGTGGCCGCCTGTGTAACCAGGCTCCTGCACCACATGGCGAGGGTCTTCCGGGAGCAGGAGCCGCGTCTGGCCGCGGGGCCGATCCGGTGCACGGACAAGAAGCTCCGAAAGAAGATCCAGGCGAAGAAGATCGCCATGGGCCATAAACCGGATGATCACGAAGATTTGGAAATCAGCATGAGATAAAGCAGAGAAGCCGCCTGCTCGTTTGGAACAGACGGCTCTGCTCTATTTGATCTCAATAAAGCTGGAGATCATATCCACCGCCTCCGCAAAGATGTCCTCGGGAGCCTTCTCCACAAAGGACGCGTGCTGGCTGTTCAGATCCAGCATACGCGCCTGGTCGCACAGGATCACACCGTCTGTCTTGGTTCGCTCGTCTAATCGGAGATGGAAAGGATGATCGCGGTCCGTGTGCGTAATGGGGCAGACCATGGTCAAACTGCTGACGCGGTCAAATAAGTTGTTGCTGACCACCAGAGCTGGCCTGCGCCCCCGCTGTTCGTGTCCCGCCTGTGGATCAAAGTCCAGGTAGACGATGTCCCCCTGTTCAAAAATCACTACCATATTTCCTGGCCCTCCGCAGATCCCCAGTCGTACTCCTGAGCGCTCATGCGTTCAATTTCTTCCACTGGTTTTCCATAGAAGGCGGTCAGGCGCTCCTCCAAGGTGCGATGAGGGACAGAGGACACCCGTCTGATTTGGATGCTGTCCTCGCTCTGCACCAGCTCCACACGGTCGTGTTCCCGGAGGCCGACCGCATCCAGGAGTGCCTTGGGGATCCGAAGTCCGTGACTGTTCCCCCATTTTTGAATTGTCGCGTGCATGATCATTCCCCCTGATCGTGAGGTGAAATAGATGGGAAGCTATGTTTCTTTTAGCGAAGAACAGAAGCTCCGGGCCAGTTCGGTGGACCTGGCGGACTTTCTCCGCCGGCAGGGAGAGAAGCTCGTCCGCTCCGGCCGGGACAAGCGCCTGGCCTCCGATTACAGCATCACCGTCCGGGGCAATGAATGGTATGACCACAAGGCCGAAGAAATCAGGACCCAATGAGGCTCTGCTATTTGACTGGACAGCTGAGGAAAAATTGAGTATACTATTCCCATGAGGATGTGTCGAGAAAAGGAACTGCTGAACGGAGACATTCAGAGGAGGTAGCAGCATGGCAGATCAGATTCCTTCGGATGGTGTTGTTGTCCAAAATGCCAGACTGGCAGTTGCCGCGGAACTGAAGAAAAAGAAGATCCTGAAGCAGCCGATCGCGAAATTTGACCTGAAAACCGGAAAGGTCTATTTGCTGTACAGCGATGGCACTCGGGAGGAGATCGGGAAGGTTGGGAGGAAGCGGTATAGTGAGCGGCAGCGGTAAAAAGCCGGAAGCAGTCGTCTTCGCCGGCCCGAATGGCTCCGGCAAAAGCACGATCACAAACCTGCTTCGGCCAACGAACATGGTCTATATCAACGCCGATGAGATCCAACAGGTGCTCGGCTGTGAAACTCTTGAGGCAGCACGTATTGCGGAGAGCAGGCGAGAGGAGTGCGTCAAAACGCACCAAAGCTTTTGTTTTGAGACCGTTTTGTCCACAGACCGCAATTTGAAGCTGCTGCAAAAGGCCAAACAGAGCGGTTTTTTCATCCGGTGCTATTATATTTTAACTGCGGATCCGCAAATCAATGTTGCGCGAGTGGCATCCAGAGTATCCGCCGGCGGACATGACGTACCTGCGGATAAGATCATTTCCAGATATGACAGGGCATTGGCTTTGGTCAAGGAGCTGATCCCAGTCTGTGATATATGCCATATCTATGACAACTCTCTGGAATCGCCCTATCGTATTTTTAAGAAGCGCAAGGATCAGTGCTGGTATTGTACGGAGCCCGGACTGTGGTTAAAGAAAGACATTGCCGCCTTGACGGGAGTTAAAGATGCTGTGCGCGGCGCATTGAACAAGCAGTCATAATGTATCATTAGAAGAACACAGACTCTCCCCATCAGGAGAGTCTGTGTTTCCTTTGTGAGGTGAGGCATCCATGAATTCCTATATCCCTTTTACTGAAGAACAGAAGCTCCGGGCCAGTTCGGTGGACCTGGTGGACTTTCTCCGCCGGCAGGGAGAGAAGCTCATCCGCTCCGGCCCGGAGTACCGCATGTCCAGCGACCACAGCGTCACCGTTCGGGGCAATGAATGGTACGACCACGAGGCCCGGGAGGGCGGCGGCCCCATCTCCTTCGTCCGGACCCGGTATGGCCTCAGCTACCCGGAGGCGGTCAGCAAACTGCTGGAAGGAGAGGGCGGCCTGCCCTATGTCCCGGCGCAGGAAGAACAAGAACCTCGTCAAAAGGAATTTGTCCAGCCCCCGGCCAACCGGGAGATGCGCCGCGTCTACGCCTACCTGCTGCAAAAGCGGCTCATCGGCCGGGAAGTGCTCACCGCCTTCGTCCGGGCGGGCCTGGTCTATGAGGACGCCCAGTATCACAACGCCGTGTTCGTCGGGAAAGATGAACACGGCGTTGTCCGTCATGCCCACAAGCGGAGCGCCAGCGATATGGGCAAGACCTTCCGCGTCAATGTGGGAGGCAGCGACCCCCGATATAGCTTCCACTGGAATGGGACAAGCGCCCGGCTCTATGTGTTCGAGGCACCCATCGACCTGCTCTCCTTTCTCACCCTCTATCCCAACAGCTGGCAGGAGCACAGCTATGTGGCCCTGTGCGGTGTGGGGAAGCAGGCCATGATGTGGATGCTGGAACAGGACCCTGATCTCCGCCAGGTCTTTCTCTGTCTGGATCACGACAGGGCCGGGATCGAGGCGACAGGCCGCCTGACAGACATCCTCATTTCGCACGGCGGTGTCGGCGTCTCCGTGCTTCAACCGGAGTGGAAGGACTGGAATGAGGCGCTCAAGGCCTGTCACGGACTGGGAGCCCAGCCGGCGGAGGAGCATCCTCAACTGGCGGCCGCGGACGCCGTCTGCCGGCGCATCGGCGTCAAGTGCAAGACGGCAAAGCCGGAGCGGGCCGTTCAACAACTCCCCACTTTGCTTCAGCAGTATCAGAGACAGGTGGGGCGGCACCGCATGGACGAGGCCGTGGACTGTCTGGAGGAGATGGCCGCTCTGTCTCTGCTGGTGGTCCTGCGGGAGTGCCGTCAGATGGGCACCGTCCTGACGCCGGAGCAGGGGATGCGGTATCTCCAGAGCCGCATCCTCCCCCACCAGGATCGTCGCAGCTTGGAGCGCCGCACAGCGGAGATCGCCGGGCTGGTACGGGATGCGGCCGCCAGGAGTGAGAGGCCCGGCATCCGCACGGGATCGGAAAAGCGGGAGCTCGCCAACACCTGGCTGGAGCTGGCCGCCGCCTGCACCAGGGCGTCGGTCAAATACGAGGCGGAGCAGCTGGAGCAGAGGCTGGAGCAGGCCCAGGCCACCCACCAGGAAATGGGGTGAGCCCGTGGACATCCAGACCATCCTCTTCCTGCTCTTGGCCGGCGGGATGCTGCTGGCGATAGCCGCCGCCGTCCACTTCAGCGGGAATGGCTCCCTGAACAACATCAAGTCCAGGACGGTGGGCGACGGCCAGCACGGCACCGCCCGCTGGGCCACCAGGAAAGAGATCCGGCAGACCTATCATACAGTGCCCTTCCAGCCGGAGCTGTGGCGGAAGGGCGAGTCTCTGCCCAAGGCCCAGGGGTTGGTGCTGGGATGTACCGGAAAAAAGGGCAGGATGAACGCCCTGGTGGACACGGACGATGTCCACTGCTTGATGATCGGCGCATCCGGCGTGGGCAAGACTGCGTTCTTCCTGTACCCCAATCTGGAGTACGCCTGCGCCAGCGGCATGAGTTTCCTGGCCCTCGATACCAAGGGAGATCTTGCCCGGAATTACGGCGCCGTGGCCTCCCGGCACTACGGCTACCAGGTGGCGATCATCGACCTGCGCAACCCCACCCGGTCGGACGGGTACAATCTGCTCACTCTCATCAACCACTACATGGACGTGTGCCGGGAGGACCCGAAAAACCTCGCCGCCAGGGCCAAGGCAGAGAAGTACGCCAAAATCCTGGCCAAGACCATCGTTGACCCGGATGGAGAGGGAAATTACGGGCAGAATCAATTTTTCTACGACGCGGCCGAGGGTCTGCTCACCGCCGTGATCCTCCTGCTGGCGGAGTATCTGCCGCCCACGAAAGAGCACCCGGAGGAGCGGCGGCACATCGTCAGCGTGTTCAAGCTGGTGCAGGATCTGCTGGCCCCCGACAAAACGGCCAGGACCAAGAACAGCTTTCAACCGCTGATGAACAAGCTGCCGGACACCCACAAGGCCCGGTGGTTCGCAGGAGCCGCCCTGAACAGCGCGGATCAGGCCATGGCCTCCGTCATGTCCACCGTCCTCGCCCGCCTCAACACATTTTTGGACAGCGAGCTGGAGCAGGTGCTGTGCTTCGACAGCGCCATCAACGCCGAGGTCTTCGCCTCCCAGAAGTCCGCCATCTTCCTGATCCTCCCGGAGGAGGACCCCAGCAAGAACTTCATGGCCGGCCTGATGATCCAGACCCTCAGCCGGGAGCTGTTCGCCGTGGCCGATGAGAACGGCGGCAAGCTGAAGAATCGGGTGGTGCTGTTCTGCGATGAGCTGGGCACCATGCCCGCCTTCGATATTTTGCCCCTGTTTTCCGCCGGCCGGTCCCGGAAGCTGACCCTGGTGCCCATCATCCAGTCTCTGGCCCAGTTGGAGAAGAACTACGGCAAGGAGGGGGCGGAGATCATCCAGGACAATGTCCAGGACACCATCTTCGGTGGCTTCGCCCCCAACTCCCAGACCGCCGAGGTGCTGTCCAAGGCGCTGGGGAATCGCACCGTCATGTCCGGCTCCATCAGCCGGGGGAAGAACGACCCCGGCCAATCTTTGCAGATGATCCAGCGGCCTCTGATGACCCCGGACGAGCTGAAATCCATCCCCAAGGGGCAGTTCATCGTCATGAAGACTGGCACCCACCCCATGCGCACCCGCCTGCGGCTGTTCCTGGAGTGGGGCATCACCTTCGGTGAGCCGTACCTCCTGCCGGAGAAGTCGGCCCGGACAGTGGCCTACGCCAGCAGACAGGAGCTGGAGACGGCCATCCTCCGGCGGCACCCGCCCCAATGGGCAGAAGAAGAGCTGCCCGCGCCACCGGCTTCGACCATGGAGAAAGCCCAGGTGCGGGAACCGGAGGAATGGGAGAAGCTGGGCCCCAGCACCCCTATCAAGGACTTGAAAAAGCCGGAAGGTGAGGCCACATGAGCTACTTTCAGAAGATCTATCACTCCGAGCTGAATCACCGGGCCAGAGCGGTCTATATGTACCTGAAGGACCATGCGGACCGAGAGGGCAAGTGCTGGCCGGGGATCAGGACCATGGCCCAGGAGCTGGGCCTCTCCCGCTCCACCGTCAAGCGGGCCCTGGACGATCTGTGCAAGGCCGGACTGCTGACCAGGGAGCCCCGCTGGCGGGAGAATGGGAGCCTGACCTCCAACCTGTATCGGCTCCGGTAGAGGCCGGGAAAATGAAAGGCCCGCCGCCAGGGGCGCTTTGCGCCCCGGCGGTGGACCGAGGGTGGGGCCACAGTGGACCGTCCGGAAGGACTCACCTGAAGGAAGCTTTAGAGCAGAGAGGAACGACCTGTTTTATCTGCAGAGAAGCATTATACCGTCGTCTCCTCATGGCGGCACGCAGGACCTCATAAAGCGAAAAGGGAGAGGGCGCCAAAGCCCTTCTCCCCATTCCGCTTTCACCTGTGATCAGGCCCGCGCCGTGCCGGTGGTATCAGTACGGTAGTCGGATCCGGTGATATCGGCCGCAAAGACCTCCACCACCATGTAGTATTCCTGCCCGGGCTCAAGGCCGTCGTAGTAGAAGCTTCCGGCGGCAACGCCAGAGTTGATGACGATCAGCCCACTCTCCACAGAGCCGTCGATGTGATCGACCTCCTCGCCGCCGGCGGTATAGATCCAGATGTTGTAGATGCCAATCAGCGACATCTCGTCGGTCCCGACAACGGCATAGTCCAGGCGGAGCTCGCCGTCTGTCTCCGTCTCATACAGGCTGAGCATATAAGTAGTCAGATATTTGCTGGAGTGCGGCTGGATCTCAGCGGCGCTGGCTCCGCAGGTGAGAAGCCCGAGCGTCATGGCCAACGCGGCGAGACAGGAGCACACTTTTTTCACGAGTCGATCCCTCCCATGGATCGGAAGATGTCCATCAGCTCATCTTCCCCGAGATCGCCCGAGATAGTCCCCGAGTAGTGGTCGCAGTACCAGGTGATGATATGTTCGTCCTCATTGGGCAGGATATAGTAGTGGAGCCCGCGGTAAACCTCGGTAGCTTCTCCTGACTCATTCTTCATACTGGTGTTATCGGAGATGCGGGAGGTATCCTCATACCAGTTTACCGTGACTAAGAAGTGGCGTTCCTCCGTGTCGATATATCTCTGATAAACGAATTTCCAATCACCGCTCGACTGAGTGGTCGTGGACTCCAGCGTGAATTCGTCAGGATACCAGGAGATCGCGAAATCCCTTGACATTCCAAGCTCTCGCATGGCAGTATCCAGCTGCACACAGCCTTCCGGCTTGTCCTCCGCGCTGTACCGGAAGACCTCGTCGGTCATCTGGGCAAAGAACCGCTCCAGGGTCTGGAGCAGCGGAACACCGCTCACTTGCATCATGAACAATGAGATCAGCACCACCACCGCGGCCACCGGCGCCAGGAACCGCCGGCGTCTCCGGGGCTTCTGCGGCGCCTTGTCTTCAGGGGCCTCTTCGGGCGGGACGGCGACTTCCTGAGACAGCTCCAGAAGGTCCTCTTCATCCTTGAACAGATCCCACTGGTCATCCTCCAGCGGAAGCTGAGTAAGGCTGAGCACTTGCTGCCAGCTCTTCTCAGGGTCCATCAGGCGGCCGGTGGGATGTTCCTTTTCCTTCCGAATGATCACCTCCGTCAGCGCATCCACATACGCACGATGTTCCTCTGTCTCCGGCAAAGACGCGCTTTTGCGGAGCAGTGTTTCCAAAGTTTCAATGGGCAGCTGTTCCAGGTGTGCGAACCTGGGATCCAGAGCCCCGTTTCCGGAATCTGCCATAGTAGAAGTAACCTCCTGCTTATATATGTCGTCAGACAGCGGTTTTGGGACAGGCGGGAAGAAAAAATTTTCAGTGTGCTTCCTCCATGTTCTCCCGCAGCTTTTTCAGAGCACGCTGGAGCCGCTTGTGCAGAGTCCCGGGATCCACGCCGGTCCGACGAGACAGTTCCGAGTAAGAACCGTTGTTTAGGATGATCTCCTCCAGGACCTCATATTCCTGGCGGGACAAGACCTTCTGACAGATGTCTTTTAACTCGACAAGGGAATACTCGGGGCCGGCATCCCGCATCCGCTCCACTGCAAGAGCCTGGAGCTCGTTCAGGAATACCTGGGCGTTCTGCTGCCGATGACGCATATTGCGTACGGTGTTCTGCACGACCCGCACCATAAAGCCCTCGATGTTCGGATGGATGAGCACACTATGATTTGACTCCTCCCGTTTCAGGGCAACACAAAACGCCTCCTGTACGGCATCCTCCGCTTGATGCCAGTCTCCCAGGAGGCGGAACGCCTGAGCCTGCAGCATTTTACCCATATCCAGAAACAGCTGTTCAAAAAATGCCTGGACTTCGTCGTCCCTGTGCTTTCCATCCTCCACCCCGCAGCTCACCTTCTTTCTGTCAGATGGGTCAAGCATGATTATACATCAGGATCCTGCGTTTGAAAATAGGCTCTAATCATTCGCTCGATGCGAGAAACGTCCTGGTCCGGCTGCTGGACCAAGAGCGCCTGGATGTTTTTCAGCCGCAGGTCATCGGGATCGGCGGAAAACAGGGTATCCACGCTGACCCCCAGAACGCGGGCCATCCGGGCAATCAGAGGCGCGCCCATCATGGTCGTCCCGTTTTCGATCCGGTTGATGGTGGAGGTGTCCCGCTCCACCATCTCAGCCAGCCTTTCCCGGCTCAGGCCCCGCGCTTCCCGGAGCCGGCGGACGTTGCCGCCCATGATCCGCTGCAGCTCGGCTTTCTCCGCCTTCTTTGCGCGTTCAGGCTCGTCCACCGTCTTGCGTTTTACCATATTACGCCACCTCGATTCCTGTTACACAAGATTATATTGCGTAATGTGCACAGTCGAAATGGACTAATATACATGAATTTTATGTACAACAAGCACAAAAATGGGCGCAGACGAAAATTTTTTGAAAAGGCATGTCCCAAAATCGAGCTCTCGCGACATAAGTATATAGAGAAAACCTACATGAAGAGCAGCCTAAATGAAGAAGGGGGTGGGTCCCGTGCAGTAATGTCGGCGGCGAGATTCTCAGGAAACCATCTCTAAAGTAAAAAATAGTCTGAATCGATATCATAATCAATGAAAGGTGTGGGCAACAAAATGAAAAAAACTAAGTTGCAAAATCTCTTGATAATTACCATTGTTTTATCTATAGCCTTCTCTATGACTGCATTTGCAGCCTCTCCTAACAGCAGCGATTTTGCCCCCTCAATCGAAGCAAGTGCAAGCTCAATGAGCGAAAATTATAGCGAAACTGATAGGATCCCAACAGAAGCAATTGAGTTGGTATTGCAACGGCATAACTCGGATAATGATATGGTGCTTCCTCAATCTGTAGGCGACAATGGGGTTACTGAGGAGATATCCAGCCTTTTCGCTGAACTTAGCAAAGCCGTTATGGAAGGTAAGCCTGCCGATGTCATTGAAAGTATCCATGACCAACTCGAAGGCTGTGGTGTTTATAAGCTATCAAATAGTGATATGAAAATATTGTTCCCCAATACACTTGGTAGCGGATTACCTTCCACTCCGAGCGATACATCTTTTGTGGACTTTTGGATTAATTCTGGTACAACTACAAGCGGTACGCCTTATGTCAATTTTTATGCACAAAGCAAATATGCACCTGAAGATGGGCAATATCAACAACAAAGTCTCCCCCTTTACAGTTGTAAGCAGCTCAATATTTATCCATCCAGAACAGATTATACCCGCGCCTTTTTGCAAAAATCTCTTACCCTTTTAGCGAGTTCAGCAGTTCCCGCTTCACCAAAAAGTATTCCGGGCATTCTTCTGTCAAATTTTGGCGGCATTGCGATAGATGAATTTTTTGTTACAGGACAGTCCTTCGGCGCATCAGCATACGGGGTAATATCGCAGACCGTAGTTTTTTCATATCTTGCAGATATCCCTGATTATTATTCGCATTATCTAACAGCGGAACAGTGCGGTGTTATGGTGGTGTACTATTTTGCGTCTTCATTGGGCGGAATTAATGATGCATATATGGCAAGAAATCATGTGATTTTTTCTTCTGCAAATTTTTCCTCTCCCCATAACAAAGCTCAATCCAACTTAAATAGCGGAAATTATTTGAAGGAGTATTGCTATTGCGGAACAATAAGGCTTACATATCCACTCTTGGAAGAAACAAGCACAGGGGCAACAACGGCAACAGTATCACTTCCGCGTCAAGACTACCCTGAACTCTCCTCAGTTCCTGGTGCATAATCATGAAAGACTCTCGTACAAGAGGAAAAATCAAGATTTTTGTCGTCCTTATTATTTTTGTTCTTTTTCTTGCATACATTTTTTGCCCACTTTCTATTCGGCTTTTGTTTCATAATTTGAGTGGTCAGGTCCTATATGAGTATAAATACTCAAAATATGGAACTGCATTAATATTACGGGATGACAATAAAGATACTGTCTCATTTGTTGATACAAATATGGTAGGGTTGTTCAATGTTATTGGAGTTAGAGCGTATTATGTGTATAATATAAAAACCGGAGAGAGTGAAACAATTTTCGGCTTCGATAACATCAAAAACCAATATGGTTTAATGAGTGATTACAACAACGGAGGAATTCTAATTTCAATTCAAGTCTTAACTAATGAGAATGGTATGCCTGACATTGAGTACTTTCAATACGGTATCAGTAAAAAATATGTAGAAGGCGACATTTTCTTTCAGACGAAAATTGACAACAGCTTCGTATTTGCACGGTATAGGGCCAATATCTGAAAGGCTAAGTTAATGGAAGTTGCGCGTGCAAAAAATCGTTTTGGTGCTGCACAGGGCTCTCGCGGCTTTGGCTTTCTCCAGTTGCGCCGGGGATGACAGCCGGATGGAGATTCTCTCTCCAGTGCTGCTACCTGGAGGATACACTGTGAAGCAGTCGGCAGCGGATGGGTGCTTTTTGGTGGAGGACCTGTTCGCCGCAGACGAGGAGAGTCTTCTCTCTGGCCGGACATCCTGGAAACAGTTTTATCAACGCTATTTCATTGAAAAGTTCTGGAGCAGTTCGTTAAGAACTGCTCCGGGACTTTTTATAGAAAGCTCTGCGAAAACAGGTGTACCGAGTCCATGAGCTCTCTCACTCTCCAAATATCTCTGCGCGGGGTATCTGTGGAAGGATGCCTCAACAAAACAGAAAAAATTTTAAAACGTTGTCCCAAAATCGACTTTCTGCGACATAAGTAAGTAAAGGGGCCTTTATGCCCGCCCCCCGAAACAGAGCAGAAAGGAAAGGTGGAACAGATGAAGGAGAAGAGAACACAAAGGACACACGGCCGGCGCCTGGTGGCGCTGGTGCTGGTGGCCGCGCTGCTGGCGGGGCTGATCCCCCTGGGCACGGCAGCTGCCGCGGAGATCCCCGTGGGGAGCATCGCCATCAACGCGCAGATGCAGAGCGCGTTCACCGGCAAACCCATCAGCACCTATTATGCGGAAGAGGGATTGGCATACGGGAATTACTATCAGAACCCGGCGGCCCTGAGCATGACCTGCGACAGCCCGCTGGAGTGGACGCTGTTCTCCTTCGCCATCCACAACAACCAAAACGTGCAGATCGAGCTGTACGAGATGAGCGACGAGTACCAGGCGAGCCTGGAGAACCCGGTGGGCCTGTCCCGGAACGATGCCAGCGCCACAGAGCCGGAAGAGTTCCTTGGGGAGTATCTGGGCTATGTCGCCGCCATCCAGATCACCGAGGTGGCCACGCCCAGCGCAGAGGAGGGGTGGTACGACTATGTGCCGCTGACCCCCGGCGAGCTGCACGACCTCGCCCGGGACTATGTGCTGGCCGGGACGCAGCCGACGAAGATGGACGATGTGCTGGTGTACGGAATTTACGGCGAGCCGTATGAGAGCGAGCCGGAGACGCCGTCCATCACCACCAGCTCGGTGCATGTCTCGGAGGACTTCGAGTACCAGGAGGAGCTGGCCTTCTCCGTGCCTATGGACGGCACCATCCAGAACTACTTTCTGTGGGACGGCACCGTGGTGGATAAGAATGGGGACCTGGTGGAGGTGGACTACACCTCCGGGGCCACCAAGTATGTCATCGTGGTGACGCCGGAGACAGAGGAGAACAAGATCTACAACCAGTTCATCTCCTTCATCGTGGACCCGCAGTCCACCTACGACATCGCGCTGATCCTGGAGCAGTACCCCGAGCTGGTGGAGGTGCTCACAGAGGACCCGGTAGATCTGCTGACGGGCTCCTTCACCTGGGACTATACTGACATGGCGCTGTACGGCCAGTATGACCTGGAGTTCAGCCGCCATTACGAGTCTTCTCAGTACAAGCAGGACCTTGGGCTGGGGCTGGGGTGGTCCAACGACTATTTCATGGACCTGAGCGTGGGCGGCCAGACCGCGACGGTCACCCTGGGCAACGGCAAGCACCTGTACTTCAGCCGGGACAACGCGGGGAACTTCTACGCCCCGGACGGCTCCGCCTTCCAGCTGGCGTGGACCGGCGCAGCTTATCAGCTGACCCATCAGGACGGCACGGTCTACACCTTCAACGAGGACGAGCAGCTGACCAGCGTGGCCACGCTGGACGGCGATGTGCGCACCTTCACCTATGCGGGCGAGCTGCCCGCCAGCGTGAGCAACGAGTCCGGCACCCTCACCTTCTCCTATGCGGACGGACACCTGGCCGCCGTCACCGACAGCGCGGGCCGGGTGACCAGCTATGCCTATGAGGGAGACCTGCTCACCACAGTGACCAACATCGATGGGGACACTCTGCGGTACACCTACGATGAGAACGACCGCCTGACCACGGTGGAAAACTTCAACGGCCAGGTGTATGTGCGCAACACCTACGACGACCGCGGCCGGGTGGTGGAGCAGTATGTCCAGGACCAGGACACCTACACCATCACCTATGACCCCGAGGCGCAGGTGAACACCTGCGTAGGGGCCAGCGGGACCTATCTGGCCATCGGGTATGACGAGGTGGGCCGGATCGTGGAGGTCACCACCACCGACGGCACCCAGACCGTCACCTATGACGACCGGAACCTGCGGGCCAGCGAGACGGACCGGCTGGGCAATACCACCTACTATGAGCACGATGACGCCGGGAACATCACCAAGATCACCTATCCCGACGGCACCACCGAGTCCTTCACCTACAATGCGGACAACCAGGTCACCAGCGCCACCGACCGCAACGGCAACACGGTGTCCTATGAGTACAACGGCCAGCACGACCTGGTCCGCTACACCGACGCGCTGGGGAACACGACGACCTATACCTACGACGGCAGTCACAACCTCACCGCAGCGGAGGACACCCTGGGCAACCGCACCACCTATACCTACGACAGCCAGGGCAACTGCACCTCGGTCACCGATCCCCTGGGCGGAAAGACGGAGTACAGCTACGACGGGCAGGGGCGGCTGATCACGGTGACTGAGGCGGACGGCACCGTCACCTCCTACTCCTACACCGACGCCGGCAAGCTGGTATGCATCACCGATGCTCAGGGCAACCAGCAGACCTATACCGTAGACGGCAACGGCTTCAACACCGGCGAGAGCGACTGGATAGGGAACCTCACCGCCTACACCTACGACACCCAGAACAATATCACCTCCATCACCGATCCTCTGGGGAACAAGACCACCTATACCTATGACACGGCAGGCAACATGACGGCGGTCACCGACGCCAACGGCAGCACCGTGTCCTACACCTACGACCCGGAGGGGCGGGTGGTCTCCATGACCGACGGCATGGGGAATACCTGGCAGTACGAATACGACGCCAACGGACAGCTGACCAAGACCATCGACCCGCTGGGAGGCGAGGTGGTCAACCAGTACGACGAGATGGGGCGGACCACCGCCGTCACCGACGCTCTGGGCGGCACCACCAGCTACACCTATGACAATGTGGGCAACACCACCGGGGAGCAGGACGCCCTGGGGCACAGCGCTTCCTATGTCTACGACGCCAACGGAAACCTGGTGCAGAGCACCGACCGCAACGGCGCCGTCACCACCTATACTTACGACAGTGAGAACCGCCTGACCAAGGTCACCGACGCTCTGGGCGGCGAGACCACCTATACCTATGACGCCCTGGGCCAGGTGGTGAAGACCGTCACCCCTGGCGGACAGGAGAGCAGCGCCGTCTATGACGCACTGGGCCGCACTGTGTCCGAGACCAACGCCCGGGGCTACGCCACCCAGTATGTCTACGACACGCTGGGCCGGGTGACCCAGGCGGTGAACCCGGACGGCACCAGCATCTCCTACACCTACGACGCCAACGGGCAGGTCCTCTCCACCACCGACGAGCTGGGCCGGGTGACCTCCTATGCCTACGATGACAACGGCCGGCTCACCGCCATCACCGACGCCATGTCCGGCGTCACCGTCTACACCTACGATGCGGTGGGCAATGTGACCGGCATCACCGACCCGCTGGGCCAGACCACCACCTACACCTACAATGGCAACAACGCCGTGGCCACGGTGACCGACCCTGCCGGCGGCGTGGTGACCTACGGCTACAATGCCGCCGGTGCGCTGGCCTCGGTCCAGGATGCCCGGGGCGGCGTGACTACCTATGCCTATGACCTGAACGGTAACCTGACCTCCACCACCGATGCAGAGGGCAATGTGGTCACCAACCGCTACGACGCCTTGAACCGCCTCACCGAGGTGGAGGACGGCCGCGGCAACACCACTGTCTATGTCTATGACAACGAGGGCAATGTGACCAGCGAGACGGACCGGGAGGGCAGCACCCAGACCATGGTCTATGACGCCCTGGGCCGCATGACCGCCCTCACCGACCGCAACGGCCACACCTGGACCTTCGCCTACGACGCGGACGGCAACCTGACTCAGAGCACCGACCCGCTGAACCACAGCACCGCCTACACCTACGACGGCAACGGCAACCTCACCGCCACCACCTCCCCCCTGGGTGCGGTGCACACCGCGGTGTACGACGCCATGGACCGCCAGACCGCCGAGACGGACGCCCTCGGGTACACCACCTCCTACAGCTACGACGCAGCGGGCCAGCTCATCGGCGTGGCCAACAAGGACGGCACCACGGTGACCTACACCTACGACGCCCTGGGCAACCTGCTGTCCACGGTGAACGAGCTGGGAGACACCGTCTCCATGACCTATGATGCCAACGGCCAGCTGCTCACCGCCACCGACGCGGAGGGCGGCGTGACCGCTTACACCTATGACAGCCGGGGGAACATCACCTCGGTGACCACCCCCATGGGTTTCGTCACCGCCTACGGCTACGACGCCAACAGCAACATCACCTCGGTGACTGCCCCGGACGGGACCGTCACCGCCTACGGCTATGACCTGCTGAATCAGCTGACCACCGTCACCGATCCCATGCAGGGCACCACCACCTATGTCTATGACGCCAACGGCAACATCGCCTCCATGACCGACGCGGAGGGCTACACCGTCTCCATGACCTACGACGGGGAGGACCGCATCACCGCCGTGAAGGACGCCCGGGGGAACACCTGGACCTACGAATACGACGGCGAGGGTAACCTGACCATGGGAGCGGACCCGGAGGGGAACTTCGTCACCAAGTCTTACGACGGGGCGGGTCAGCTGGTGGAGGAGACCGACCGCAACGGCAACAGCTGGAGCTATACCTATGACGCCGACGGCCGCATGACCACCAAGACCGACCCGCTGGGCTATGTCACCACCTACACCTACGACGCGGAGGGCAACCTGCTCACCGAGACCACCGAGCTGGGGCGGGTGACCTCCTACACCTACGACGCCATGGGCCGGGTCACCTCCGAGACCGACCCCATGGGCCATGTGGTCACCTTCTATTACGACGGCCTGGGGCAGCTCATCGGCATGACCAACAAGGACGGCACCACAGTCTCCTATACCTACGACGGCAACGGCAACAACCTCACCGTCACCGACGAGGAGGGGTATGTGGTCACCTACACCTACGACGCCGACGGCCGCATGACCAAGCTCACCAACGCCCGGGGGTATGACACCCGGTACGAGTACGACAGCGTGGGCAACCTGGTGAAGACCATCGACGCCCTGAACGGGGAGACCAGCCGGGTCTACGACGCCAACGGCAACCTCCTGTCCGAGACGGACACCGAGGGGAACACCACCAGCTACACCTACGACAAGCTGGGCCAGGTGCTCACCGTCACCGACCCGGAGGGCAATGTCACCGCCACCGAGTACGACGGCAACGGCAACATCGTCAAGGTGACCCAGGCGGACGGCGCGGAGATCACCTATGCCTATGACAAGGCCGACCGGCTGACCGCCTTTGTGGACGCCGAGGGGTACACCCACAGCTACACCTACGACGGCAACGGCAATGTCATCACCGAGACGGACGGTAACGGCAATGTCACCCACTACACCTACGACGGGCTGGACCGTCTGGTGGGCAAGACGGACGCGGAGGGCGGCGTGTCCTCCAAGACCTATGACGCCGACGGCCGGCTGACCCGGGTGGTGGACGAGGAGGGCGCCGTCACCACCTATGTGTACGACGACTGCGACCGGGTGGTCTCCATGACCAACGCGGAGGGCGGCGTGACCTCCTATACCTATGACGAGATGGACCGGGTGCTCACCGTCACCGATCCGGAGGGCGGCGTGGTGACCTACACCTACACCGACCGTGGGGACATCGCCACCGTCACCGACCAGGAGGGCTATGTCACCTCTTATGAGTACGACGGAAACCGGAACATGGTGAAGAAGACCACGGAGGACGGCGATACCACCTATGTGTACGACCCGCTGGACCGGCTGATCTCCACCACCACCCCTGACGGCCTCACCGAGACTACCGAGTACGACGGCGAGGGCCGCGTGGTCAGCCGCACCGACAAGGGCGGGCACACCACCCAGTACATCGTGGACGGGAACGGGAACACGGTGGAGGTCATCGACGCGCTGGGCAACTCCACCCTGTTCGAGTACGACAGCATGGGGAACCTGGTGAAGACCTCGCTGCACCGTGTGGACGGGCAGGACGGGGTGGACTCCTGGGAGATCACCCTGTATGAGTACGACTCCCGCGGCCTGACCACCAAACAGATCGACGCACTGGGGAATGTGACCACCTACGCCTACGACGGCAACGGGAACCTGGTCAGCAAGACGGACGCGGACGGGTACACCACCAGCTATACCTACAACGGAATTGACCTTGTGACCAACATCAACTATAATGGAGGCAAAGAGGTCGACTACGCCTACAACGCGGTGGGCGATCTGGTACGGATGGAGGACTGGACGGGGGTCAACACCTTCGAATACAACCTGCTCAGCCAGCTGAAATCGGTCACCGACCACAAGGGGAATGTGGTTTCGTACACCTATGACGACAATGGCAACAAGACCTCTCTCACCTACCCCGATGACACCACGGTGACCTACACCTACGACGGGGTGGGCAACCTGACCAGCGTGACCGAGAGCGACGGCCGGACCACCACCTATACCTACGACGGCATGGGCCGTCTGGTGAAGATGGAGTACCCCCACGGCTGGGTGGAGGAGTACGAATACGACGCGGTGGGACAGCTGCTGCGTGTGACGGATACCGACCCCAGCGGGAAGGACATGAAGCAGCAGAAGCATGTCTACGAGTACGACGAGTGCGGGAACCTGGTCTATGAGTACATGCGGGGCAACGGCACCGGCGAGGCGACGGTGGAGAACACCTACACCTACGACGCGCTGCACCGCCTCACCGGAGCGGTGGAGAATTACGGGAACCAGAGCCGGAGCTATGTATACGACAGCCTGGGGAACCTGACCTATGAGAGCAACAGCAACAACGAGGCCCGGGACTACAAGCTGAACGACCTGAACCAGGTGACGGAGAAGACGGACGCCAAGGGGAAGGAGAGCACCTATTACACCTACGACGGCCGCGGCAACCTGATCCTGGAGGAGTACGGGAAGAACAACAAGCGGGAGGTCATCGCGGAGTACACCTACGACGAGACCAACCGCATGGTGCTGGGCGAGAACAGCAGCGCTGAGACCAGCGCGTACGAGATCAACGGCCTGGGCGCGCTGGTGGAGCAGACCTGGGTGATCGCGAAGAACGGGTACGGCTATCACGATGTGGACGCCGCGGTGGAGGAGCCCGCCCCCGAGGTGCCGGAGATCCCCGAGCAGGCTGAGACCGGCGAGGAGACCACTGAGCCCGAGGTCCCCGAGGTCACCGAGCCGGAGGAGCCGGAGACCGGCGTGAACAACGAGGGCAACGGCAACGACAACGGAAACACCGGCAACGGCCACGACAAGGGCAACAGCGGTAAGGGGGACGGCGCCGCCGAGGAGACGCCCGCCCAGCCCGAGACCGGCAGCGAGCCCATTGAGCCCGAGGTCACGGAGCCCGAAACCCCCGAGACCGGCGAGGAAGTCATCGAGCCCGAGACCCCCGAGATCACCGAGACCACCGAGCCCGAACAGCCTGAGGCGACTGAGCCGGCGGAGACCCCGGAGACCCCGGAAATCCCGGAGGCCGAGACCACCCTGCCCGACGAGGCGGTGAGCGTGGCCACGACTCTGGAGCCCGGCGTGACCCTGCTGGTGAGCAACGGCAAGGGCAACAGTGACAAGAAGGACCCGGATAAGCCCACCGGCAGCGATGTGAAGAAGACCAGCACGGTGGTGAAGCAGTTCGTGGTGGACTACACCACCGAGACCTTCGAGCCGCTGATGGAGCACGAGGTCAACGGCCTGGACTACAAGTATGTGTACGGCAATGACCGGCTCAGCGTGGACATCTGGAGCGTGAACAACTCCGGCTCCATCGTGGAGAACGGGGACCACATCCGGCTGTACTACCACATGGACTATCTGGGCACCGCCGACTACCTCACCAGCCCGGTGTCCCTGCGTGTGGAGGCCTGGACCCACTACAACGAGTGGGGAGAGATCACCCACAACGCGGTGCTCAACTGCGGGCAGCGGGAGCTGGACCTGGTGAAGCGGTACGCCACCCACGACTACGACGCGGTGCTGGACCTGTACTACGCCAAGGCGAGGATGTACGACGCGGAGCGCCGGCAGTTCAACAGCGTCGATTCCATCCTGGACCCCAGCGTCTACGACCTGAAGACCTACACCGACGATCCCGTGCAGTTCGTGCAGTACCTGTATGTGCAGAATCAGCCGCTCAACTTCATTGACCCGTTGGGGCTTAACTCCGTTGCAGCAACGATTCGTTGGGGAAGCACGGCATGGCCGCTGGTGGCAATTGATGGCCCGATTCCTGCCGGAGATTTGATTTATGTTGTGGGATATGGAGTTTGTGTCCTGGTTGACTCTGGAATTGCGTATTATTCTGCCAATGCGGTATGGGATATGGTTCAGAATATAGCGGACGCAAAAGCAAATGGACTTGTAATCCCCGTTAGTGAAGCAGAGGCACAGCTGCAGCAAGAATTAAAAGCAGCGTCTACGCTTCAAAGCTTTAGTGAAGTCCGCACTTATAGTGAGGAATTAGATTCCCTGATTGACGAATATATCGCTTTGGCGCCAAATGTAATCGGAGCCAGAGAGATGAATGCAAGCGTTAACAGTTACGGAGCGTTTGCGGTTGATTTTGTAAATAGTGCGTTCGCGAACAGAATGGAGATTTCAGCGGACGAGTATTTTACAGAATTAAAGTGTGATGCGACGGCTATCATTCAGGACGGGGGAGTAAAGCGTACCTCCGATTGGAGCGTCTATGCGCTCGTGACAAAAGATGTACACAAAGTCTTTTATATTGGTATGACTAATGATCCATCGCGTCGTTTAGCCGAGCATAGACGGAGCGACAAAGCAGTGTTATTCCAAGGCTTTGAAATGAGAACACTTAAAACTGGAATCCCAACGCGCCAGGAAGCGCGGGTACATGAGCAAATTTACATGACAGCTTTTTTCACGGAGATATGTGAAGCAAAAGCCAACAAAATAAGGAGTATATCTTCGTCTAAGCTGATGACAGGGCAAGTGAGAGACATCCTGCTCAGCATTGCGGCAGATGTAGCGGAAAATGAACTTTTAGCGCTTATGGACGAGGTACACTTCACGCGGTAACACAGATAAATTTGCGCTGAGGAGGGGTGCCCTATGGGGACCTGGAGCACAGCATTTTATGGAGACGACCTGACCTGCGATGTCCGGGACGATTACCTACACAATCTCCGGCTGAAGGACAGTCCGGAGGAGGCGGTGAAAAAGCTGGTGGCGGAGTTTCAGCCTGACGCAGACCCGGACGAGGGGTATCTGTTCTGGCTGGCCCTTGCGGACATCCAGTGGAAGTACGGACATCTCACCCAGGAGCTGCGGGAAAAGGTGTTGGCGATTCTGGCGACGGATGCAGACAGCAGACGCTGGGAGGAGGCGTCGGCCGCGGACCGGAAAAAGCGGGTTGCAGTCCTGGAGTCTCTTCGGGAGCGGCTGGCGTCTCCCCAGCCAGCATATAAGAAGGTGGCGCCATATCGCGGAGAGAAATCGCCATGGAAAGTGGGCGACATGATTTCCATCCGTTTTGGGCTGGTGGACGCATGGATCCAGCATGCGGCGACGAACGAGCTGTCTGAGCCGGAGAAGTGGCGCCTCTTCCACGGAAAATACGGAGTGGCCCAGGTGGTCACCCTCTGCCGACAGGAGAATGAACGGGAACAAGTGGTAAATGAATACCCTGTTCTGGTCATGTATGACTGGGTGGGAGACCGGCCGATTCAATGGGAAGAGGCGGAAAAACTTACTGAAATAGTCCCATTCTCCAGTGGGGGGAAAAGCAGTTATTGTAATATTATTTTGCGCCCTGGAAAGGCAGACAAGACAAGAGATGAAATCTGCGTAATCGGAAACAGAAAAACTGTTCCAAATAAGGCAAAGGGCTGGACTCCAGAATCTTTTTACAGCATTTTTGGCTATTTGAGCATCCATAGTTGTAGCAGTCTTTACTACTCCGCAATTGAATTTTGGGTCAAGAATGGATATATCACACATAAAGGAATCGGAGGTAGTATGTTAAAAGCAGAGGAGCGTTGAAGGAGTAGTGAGGACACGAATTAGGGGCCTGCAGCCCTGTTTATGCCTATGAAAAACTAAGATAGTTTTTACCGGGGCCGCTGTCTCGAACAACGGGACAGCGGCCCCGGGGGAACCACCCGGTCTGCCCCCCGGCCTGACCCTGCTGGTGAGCAACGGCAAGGGCAACAGCGACAAGAAGGACCCGGATAAGCCCACCGGCAGCGATGTGAACAAGACCAGCACGGTGGTCAAGCAGTTCGTGGTGGACTACACCACCGAGACCTTCGAACTACTGTGAGAAAAAATCAGAAGGATCAAAAAATGATGCCACAAGAGAGGCCGCTGTCCCGAAGTCCGGGGCAGCGGCCCTTCTGTTATTCGGAGGCATTTGCCGCCTGACGGCGCAGGCCAGGCCCTGCGGTCGATAACAGACATAGAGGTGTTGCCCAATTTCGAGAGCGCCGGAGCGCGGCGCCAGGCGACTCATCGGCCCTGGCTTTCCCCTCCGACTGCTCTCCGACCCAGCAGACCCTGTTGCCGGCCTCGCACCAGAACGCGGGTCCGGCGGCTTTTTTATACAGCCCCGGCACGGTGTAAGGTGTCGGGGGCCTCCGGCTTCTGAAATTTTGACTTCTCAAAATTTCAGAAGAAACGGAGGACTGCCATATGGCAGAGAATAAGAAATATCAGCTCAGGATCGACGGCGCCCCGGTGGAGGTCGCCGGGGAGATTTATCATGCCTACCACGCGATGGAACGCCACGCCCGCGTGCTGGAGGAAAAAGACAGACGCAACGGAACCGTCCTGTACAGCGACCTGGACGCGGGCGGACTGCTTGGCGTCGAGATGCTCCGGGATGAAAATGCCGAATCCGTGGAGGACGCCGCGATCCGCCTCGTTTTGACGGAGACGCTCCGCCGCTGCATCAAGAAGCTCCCGGAGCCTGACCGCAGGCTGATTTGCGCGCTCTACTTCAGGGGCCTCACGGAGCGAGAGTACGCCAGGTGGTTAAAGATCTCCCAGAAGAGCGTCAACAAGCGTCACAGGAAGGTACTGAAGAAATTGTGCAAAATGATGAAAATTTAAAATTCTGGTTCTCAACCCCCCTCTGAACTCGGCTTAATAGTGAGGGGGTTTCCTCTTGCGGTCCTTGAAAACCGAATACCCGATGATCTGGATACCTTCCTGACGGGGCCCTTTGAACAAGGGCGAGCGACGCTGGAGGATGCGCCAAGACCACCTGTGCAGACTGCGTCTGCATCCATGACGGCCAAACAAGGTGCCGAGCGGATCCATCCGTCCACAAAACAGCCTGTGGCGGGCTGTATCGCAATGACTCCGTCAGGGACAATGATACTTCCGTCCCGTCCCAGCCCCCGGTGAAACGGGGACCACGCAAGGAGGGCGGCCGCGAGAGATCCTCGCGGGGGTGAGACTCCCATGACGCGGTGGAGCCAGCCGCGGTCCAGATGGTCGCCCTGTTGCCTGGGGAAGTAGTGTCGAATACAGGCGCATACGAGACAACACAACTGTGAAGTCTTAATATCAGAAGCCATGGGGATCGCTCCTGTTTTCCCAATCGTCCTTTCGTTGACCGGAACTTGCCATATGTGCGGCCATTCCAACCAGACGAGGGCTGGGCCGCAGGAGCGATCCCCAATTTTTGCGGTATCAACTGCAGGTTATTGAACATCAAGAAAAGTGAAACAAAAGCTGTGGGAAACGATGTCTAACAGCAAACGGAGTGAGCAACAGATGGTCACAGACCGCGATCATCTGAGCATAGATATATGTGTACTTTGGCCTTTAGTTGAAATTTATCAGAAACTGTATCACCAAAAATTCCTACGAAACCGATATGCCCCTAAACATGAGTGAATATGGCGATTTTAGTCCGTACCGATGATCGGTACGGGCTCCTTTTTGCGCTCAGGCGCAAGTTGGAAAATGCTGGAGCATAGAATCCACCGAGGAGGTGTGTCATGAAAGAAAAGACTCTTTCTGTTTTCTGCACGTATTCTGAAGCCGGGCCGCTGGCGGTGGATTTGATCCGGGAATCCTTTCACTTTTTTCTGAAAAAAGAACTGATTGCCCTGGATATTCGCCCGCAGATGTAGTATGGTTGGGACGGTGAATGGCCGCTTATCTCAGGAGGTATAGCATGTACTTAGAGATAAGCAATCCCATGGATTACCATGCGGCTTTATA
>CALXCP010000138.1 GCA_944386845.1 uncultured Oscillospiraceae bacterium
GCTGCCGTCGCCGTGTTTTCTGCGTTTTGCCACGGGGCCATCTCCTCTCCTAAGTAGTCGGTCAGGAAGCCGCCCACAATCTCCGCCGCCCGTCTCTGCATATCCCCAGTGGTGTGGGTGTAGGTGTCCAGGGTAAAGCTGGCCTTGGTGTGGCCCAGGATGCCGGACAGGGTCTTGGCATCTACGCCATTGGCCAGGGCGTGGGTGGCAAAGGTGTGCCTTAAATCGTGGAATCTGAGTTCAGGCAGTCCAGTCTCCCGCAGGATCTTTTTCAATTGGCGGTATGCGGTGCCGGGATTCAGCGGGGCCTCCGGCCGCAGGGGATTCGGAAAGATCCACTGGGAATAGGAGTGCTTTTTCCGTTCTGTCAGACGCTCCGCCGTGCTGGACGGCAGGAGGATCTTGCGCGTCCCGGCGTAGGTCTTGGTGTCCCCGGCCACCAGCCGCCCGCCTTTTTCCCGGTGCAGGGTGCGGGTGACGTTGAGGGTGCCCTTCCGCCCATCAAAGTCGCTCCACATGAGGCCGCAGATCTCCCCCAGCCGCAGCCCGGTGGTCAATTCCGTGTAGAAAAAATCCCGCCAAATGGGATCTTTGCCGGCCGCGTCCAGGAAGACCTCCAGCTGCTCCTCGGTCAGAATGTTCATCGCCTTGTGGAGAACTTTAGGAGGCTCCACGTGTCTGGCAGGGTTGTTGGGCATCAGCCCCTGGTCTGCCGCCGCTTCAAGGGCTTGGTGGAGGGCGGCGTGGACGCCGTGGACGGTGGCAGAGGAGAGACCGGGGCTTTGGCCGGGGCGGGGGGCAATTCGCCCCTGTTCCATAAGGAAGCGGTACAATTCCCGCAGGTCTTCAGCGGTGAGTTGCGTGAGCCTCTTTTGACCAAGATGAGGCTTGACATGGCGGTCCATGTCTCCCCGGTACCGTTTCAGGGTGCCGGGCCGTAGGTTGAGTGCCATCTGATCCAGCCACCGGTCCAGCCACTCTGACAGCGTCATTCTGCTCTCTTCCGTCAGGTCAACTCCCTGATAGGCGTCGATGTTCTGCCGAAGTTTGGCAGTCAGCTCTTTCTGAGTATCTGCATAGATATATCGGAAAATGGAGTCGCCATTGCTCTTGTGACCCACTACGATACGACCCTCCCAGCGGCCATCCTCCCGTTTTCTGACCATGCCGTCGCCGGATGGTCTGCGTTTTGCCATGCTCTATTCCCCCTCTTTCCAGTCGAGGCCCTCCACAGCCAGCCGCATTCCAAGGCGGAAGCCCAGGATGAAGTGTTCTATGACAGCGGCGTCGAAGCGTTCATCCTCCGCATCAAGAAACTTTTGAAACTGTTCTTTGGCTTTGCCATCCAGCAGTGTGTTCAGCTTTTCTTCACACCGCACGGTCAGTTCCGCCGCACGTTTCAGCGCAGGCTGGGCCTTCAACAGTTGTCCTCTCTGCTCTGCAAGGCTGGTGTATATCATCTCCAGCGTATCTCTCATGTGTGTTGCCGCCTCCTTTGTCAGCAACACACCATACCACAGAAACAGGAAATAGCCAGGGGTACGGCGAACTATTATCAAATTGTTATCATTTCACCTGATCTTCCCACTCCGAATGCTTTCCTGTTGTTTACAGCCCCGCAATTTTTGAGGAGGGAGTTACATCCCGCCCATGACCATGCCGCCCTGGTGCTGTTCCTCCTCGTGGTCGTCCGGCTTGTGGCCCAGAGCGATTTTCTTCTCCTGGATTTTTCTTCGCAGCTTTCGGTCCACCCGCTGTCCCACCGGAGCAGCGGGAGGCACCGAGTTCTCCCGGAAAATCTGGCCCAGGTGGTGGAGCAGCCTGGTGGCGGAGAGGAGCAAGTTGGGCTTCTGGGCCTGGTCGAAGTGGTCCAAGAAGAACTGCGCGTACGGATTTCCCTGCTCCGCCGATTCACAGAAATACGCCCAGGCCGCCTCCCGGTCCTGTTTGACATCCTGCCCGGTAAGGTACAGCTTTCCCAAGGCATACTGAGCGTACTGGTTCCCCTGTTCGGCGGAGGCGGTGAGGTATTCCACCGCTTTGGGCACGTCCTTCGGGACATCTTTTCCATCCAGGTACAGCTTTCCAAGGCGGTAGGCGGCCCAGGAATTGCTTTGGGCCGCCGCCTTTTCGTACCAGGATACGGCCTCGCCCATCCGCTTTTGGCTCTCCAGCAGTTTCCCGAAAGCGTACTGCGAGAAATCATACCCCGCGTCCACCACCCGCCGGAACCACAGTTCCGACTGCTCGTCATCGGGGAGAACGCCCCGCCCGTCCCGCCAGCACTTGCCCAGCTGATAGGCGGCCAGGGAGAACCCTCTCTGCCAGAGCTGCTCCAGCACCCGCACCTGCTCTGTCTTTTCGCTCTCTGGATTTTCGTATTCCTCCAGCACCTCCTTGGCGCTCTGGTAGATTTCGGCCATCTGCCAGTCGGCGTTCCAGGCGAAGTACACCGCATCCTGGTCCTCATCCGCCTCGTCCCGCATGCGGGCATCCTCAAAGGTGTACACGTTTTGCCGGAGCGTTTCCGCCTCCTGGATGACCATGTTTTTGATGACTTTGAATTCACTTTGCTGCGACAACGGCTTGTGTTCTCGGGGCACGTCCTTGTAGTAACGCTCCAGCTCGTCCCGGAGTTGATTCCACTGTTCGTAGCACTCCGCCACCTCGGGGACCTTGGCGAGTTCATCCACGATGGCGTCCACCTGCGCCTTCACCGGCTTTTTGAGGTAGCCGTAGACCTTCTTGCCGTTGACGTTTTCCAGCATTCCGGCCAGTGTTTCTATCTGTTGCCCGATCTCCGGGCTGTGGCA
>CALXCP010000139.1 GCA_944386845.1 uncultured Oscillospiraceae bacterium
CGCAAGCGCCAGCAGCAGGCCCGCCATTTGGAGGAACGGGCCAAGGGCTATCTGGAAAAAGCCATTGTGGACGCCAAAGTGGTGGTTCACGGCGAGATCATGGCTATCAAGGCCGGGAGCGCCAAAGACAAGCTGGACGCCGCCCTCAGTGGTCTGGTGGAGAGCGTCTACTCCAAGCTGAACATGGTCAACCACTTTGTGGAGAGCGACGCAGACATCCTGGTCATTCTTAACGGCAGCGCCGATGCCGACCTCAGTCTGGTGGGTTCCGGTGCTAACAATGAGGACGCTCTCAACGAGATCAGCCAGTGGCTGGAGCTGAAATCCGTCGGCCCCACCATCTCCATGGGGGATGTGCAGCGGCGGTATCAGGCCATTCCCTACGGCTGGAAGGAGATCGATATTGCAGCCCTCATCGCCCGGCTCATTGCCCAGCAGAAGATCTCTATCAAGTACGGCGGCGCTGTCGTCGCCAAGGATGACCGCCGCCTGGTGGACTACCTGCGCAAAAAGTCCGAGGTGGACAAGGCTGTGGTGGCCCGCCGGATCGCTCCCTCGGAGGACCTGATGCGCAAGAGCATCTCCTTCCTGCGGGACTACCTGGGCGCTATGGATATTCCCAGCGACGAGGATGGTCTGGTGCGCTTTGTCCTCAATACCTTTGAGACCAAGCTGGCCCATTACCAGGGCCTGCTGGATCAGTATGCCCAGAACCGCTATCCGGAGAAGGAGCAGGTGACCACCGCCCGAGATCTGGCCCAGGACATCCTCAGCCAGCGCAAAGACAATGTGGCCCTGCTGAACCGCATGGTACAGAAGCAGGACGATCTGCTGGACTCCTCCGAGGACATGGAGGGTGTGGAGCTGTTCTTCAAGAGCCAGCGCACCGTCTTTGACGAGGCGGTCAAGCAGATGAACCGGGTCAGCCGGGAACGGGACTACTTCGCCACCGATCCGGACACCCAGGAGGTCTTCCGCACCATCTCCTCCATCCTGGCCATGCCCAAGCCCTACAACCGCATTGGGGAGCTGCCCGAGCTGATCGGAAAGGTGAAGGCCGCCTATCAGGCTCTGTTGGAGCTAAAAAAGGATGAGGTTGCCGAGATCATCCGCCAGTGTATGCAGGATGTCCACCAGCTGGCTGGGGAGGCGCGGGACGCCGGTGCTCTGCTGAAGCAGGCCGACGACTACTTTGCTGGGAAACGGGAAGCTGCCAAGGAGGCCCTTTCCCTCACCGAGCTGGATGCCATGATCACCCAACTGCTTAACTATAAAGACACCGTCTGCAAACGCATGGAGGTCATGGCCGCCCCCGCGCCGGAACCCCAGGCCAAAGAGAGCGGCGAGGCCAAGCAGCCTGCCCCCGCTCCCAAGAAAATCGCCACCGTGCGCCGCTATGACCTGTGTTCTGTGAAGCGCCTGCAATCCAAGGACGACATTGACGCCTATGTGGAGGGCATCCGCCAAAAGCTCTACCAGACCCTGGAGAGCTGCGACGGCGTACAGGTCAACTAAAGGAGGAAACCGGGATGAACAAATCCGCCATCCAGAAATTTGCTATGTGGGCCCGTACCACGCTCATGGAGCAGGTTCGGCAACGGGCTTTTCAATACGGTATCACCAAGGACGGCTATGGAGAAGAAAACGCCGTCACCGTCAACGGCATGGCCCTGTCCCCCCAGGAGCAGAGCCAGCGCCGGGAGTTGGTGCGGGAGATTCAGGCCAAGGGCTATGATCAGGTGGTGGAGGAGGTGGCCTACACCTGGTTCAACCGCTTCATAGCTTTGCGGTATATGGAGGTCAACAACTACCTGCCCAGCCACATCCGGGTGTTCTCCAACGCCCAGGGGGCCTTTGACCCGGAGATTTTGAAGGAGGCCCTCCACATCGACCTGCCCGGACTGGATCAGAGCAAGGTGGCAGAGTACATCGAGAAGAACGAGACCGAGGCTCTCTACCGGTACCTGCTGCTCACCCAGTGCAACGCCCTCAATGAGGGCCTGCCCAAGATGTTTGAGAAGATGGGCGGCTATACCGAGCTGCTCTTTCCCAACAACATTCTCCGCCCGGACAGTGTCCTTGGCCGCATGGTGGCTGACATTCCCGAGGAGGACTGGACAGACCAGGTGCAGATCATCGGGTGGCTGTATCAGTATTACAATACCGAACTGAAAGCAGAGACATTTGACCTGCTGAAAAAGAATGTGAAGGTCACCAAGGAGCGCATTCCCTCCGCCACCCAGCTTTTTACCCCGGACTGGATCGTACGCTATATGGTGGAAAACTCCCTGGGGCGGCTGTGGCTGGAGGGCCACCCTAACCCGGCCCTGCGTGAAAACTGGAAGTACTATCTGGATGAGGCGGAACAGGAGCCGGAGGTGGAAGCCCAACTGGTGGTACTGCGCGCCCAGCGGCAGACTCTCCGGCCCGAGGACATCACCCTCGTCGACCCCTGCATGGGCAGCGGCCACATTCTGGTCTATGCCTTTGATGTGCTCATGCAGATCTACGAGAGCGTGGGGTGGAGCCAGCGGGATGCCGCTGTTGCCATCGTCCAAAAGAACCTCTACGGACTGGATATCGACCGCCGGGCGGCCCAGCTGGCCTATTTTGCCGTGATGATGAAGGCGCGGCAGTATGACCGTCGGTTCCTCACCCGGGGCATCCAGCCCAATCTGTACCACCCCGGCACCTATGCCGAGGGGCAGGAGTTCGGCTCCCTGCTCATTGTAGACGAGTTGGAGCCCCAGCCGGAGCAGCCCGACGAGATCACCCTGTTTGACGGTAACTATGCGGACAAACTGAATACCTGGAATTTCCGCTCCCTGTTGGCAAGGCAGTATGATGTGGTGGTCACAAATCCGCCCTATATGGCAGTGAGCAATGGAGATGCCGCCCTGAACAAGTATGTCAAGGACAACTACCCGGACAGCAAAGGCGACCTGTTTGCCGCCTTTATCGAGCGGTGCGGGCGGTTTGCCCGGCAGAATGGCTATCAGGCCATGATTACCCAGCACAGTTGGATGTTCCTAAGCAGCTTTGAAAAACTGCGGACGAAACTGCTCCAGTCTGCGGACATCGTGAACATGGCCCACCTGGGAGCCAGAGCCTTTGAGGAGATCGGCGGCGAGGTGGTACAGACCACCAGTTTTGTACTGCGCAGAGCCTATACCAGGGGATACAAGGGCACCTATTGCCGCCTGGTGGAACCTACTACCCAGCGCGAGAAGGAAGAAACATTCCTGAATCATGCATTTCAGTATATTATTTCAGCTGATTCATTCAATTCTCTTCCGGGAAATGTGTTAGCATATTGGGTAAGCAATAATATCATCAAATTATTTCAATGCAATCAACATATTTCGGATTTTGGAGATGCTCGTCAGGGAATGGCTACTGGTGATAATAATTTTTTTACTCGATATTGGTACGAAGTACGGATAATTGATTTGGCATTTAACTGTATATCATATCAAGAATTTCAAAACACAGGATTGAAGTATATTCCATACACTAAAAGTTCCGGAATATGTAGATGGTATGGTAATTATTATACTATATTGCGTTTCGATAAAGAGTACTATAATAAACTACTTCAGAGTGGAAATCATCTGCCTTCTCGCCAGTTTTACTTTCAAGAAAATGCAAACTGGTCGCTAATTTCTACGGATAGATTTGGAGCGCGATATGCTCCTCCTGGTTCTGCATTTGATGTCGGAGCACATGCTTTTTTTGGCACAAGGGCTAAAGAAATACTTGCATATTTGAACTCAAAAGTATTTCATTGTCTTATTGGTTTTTTAAGCCCGACTATGAATTATAATTCTGGAATTGTTGCACAAGTCCCTTGCGTGGGAGGAAATTCATTTGCAACAAGGATATCACAAGCGAACATTGAAATTGCTAAGAACGACTGGGATGCTTATGAAATTTCCTGGGATTTCAAACGGCATCCGCTGGTGTGAGGTGATTGCTTTGTCTGATGATAAAATGCTTTTTATCGATCCCCAAAAACAAGTGATTGAATTGAATTCAAACAAAAATTTTAGACTAAATGCAGAATCAAGGACAGAATATCATCATTTCTGTTCTCTTGATTCACTTGAGAATATATTATATTCAAAAACAATTAAGTTTAATAATATTGGAAATTTTGATGGGCCAAGCGAATATGAGCGTAAAAATGTTGCTCCAGAGTTTTGGGGGCAAGTATTTGTTGCTTGTTTAACCAATAAAGCCAATTCGGAAGAACTATGGGAAGATTTCGGCGATAATGGACATGGTGTACGCATTGATTTTACCTTTCCCTCAATATTTCATATCGATATTTTTGATAAGAAACGACTGGTTCAGCCTATCGGTCTGAATAGAGAACATTATGGTGAGTTTGGCTTTTCCATTAGTTCCGTCAAATATAAAGGAATAACCTGCAATCCGAATCTGTTGACACAGCCCATAGTCGATATTATATTGACGGATATCGATTACACAGACTGTCCAAAATCCAGTTCAGTGCGTATTGAGGATAAAAGAGTATTGAATCTCTCAAATGTTTCAACTGAGGTTCCCATGCGTTTTTGGGATGAGTATGAAACAAGAGTAATTGGCATCTTGCGCAGTACAACTGCTGTAAACATGAAAGCAATTTCCTATTTGCTTGTCCCTATCAAACTAAAGTATGTTAAACTCACATTTGGAAAAAGAGTATGTAAGGGAGATAGGGAACGCTATTTATCCCTTCTTACCAGACTGAAAAACGAGGAGAATAAAAATGAATAATATTTTAATCTCCGATAAATTCACCGCCTGGCAGGCGGAATGTGAGGCCCGGTTCCAGCAGCTCAAGGCCAACGAGGAGGAGCTGAACCGGATCTTCATCGACATCTACGGCCTCCAGGACGAGCTCACCCCCGAGGTCGCCGACAAGGATGTCACCGTACATAGAATTTTTACCACCAAGGACGATATCCCCGAGTCCATGAAGGGCAGCAATTATGTCCGCACCCTCCGGGACGAGATCGTCTCTCTCATCTCCTACGCCGTGGGCTGCCTCTTTGGCCGCTACTCCCTGGATGTGGAGGGGCTGGCCTATGCCGGAGGCGAGTGGGATTCCTCCAAGTATCAGACCATCATCCCGGACGCCGACAACATCCTCCCTATCTGCGACGACGACTACTTTGAGGATGACCTCACCGGCAAGTTCGTAGACTTCGTCCGGGTGGTCTACGGCGAGGACACCCTGGAGGAGAACCTGAAATTCATCGCCGACGCCCTGGGCGGAAAAGGCACACCCCGGGAGGTCATCCGTTCTTACTTCATCAACGACTTCTTTGCCGACCACTGCAAGACCTATCAGAAGCGGCCCATCTACTGGCTCTTTGACAGCGGCAAGAAAAACGGCTTCAAGGCCCTCATCTACCTCCACCGCTACCAGCGGGACCTGCTGGCCCGGATGCGCACCGACTATGTCCACGAGCAGCAGGAGCGCTACCGCACCCAGCTCTCCCACCTGGCTGACGCCCTGGAGCACGCCTCCGGCGCGGACAAGGTCCGCCTCACCAAGCAGCAGAAAAAACTCCAGGACCAGAGCCGGGAACTGCAGACCTACGAGGAAAAAATCCACCACCTGGCCGACCAGAATATTGAACTCGACCTGGACGATGGGGTAAAATACAACTACGCATTGCTTGGGGATGTATTGGCGAAGATCAAATAACAGGAGGAACCCACCATGTCCATCGAATCTATCCAGTACGCTCTGAAGGAGCGCTTTGCCGCCCCTCTGCCGGAATTCTATCAGCGCCGCATCATCTTCTGGCAGGACGAGGAACGGGAATTTGAGGCCATGGTGGACGAGCTGGAGCTGCCGGGCGTGGAGATCGTTAAACTCACCGGCTCCAACAACTT
>CALXCP010000140.1 GCA_944386845.1 uncultured Oscillospiraceae bacterium
CGCAAAGCCCGGAGGGTCAGCCCCTTCTCCATGGCCTGGGCCAACCTGGGCCGCAGCCGGGGCAAGACGGTGGTGACGGTGCTCTCCCTGTCCCTGGCGGTGGTGCTGCTCACCGTGACGGTGAACTTCGCCGGCGGCTTCGATATGGACAAGTACGTGTCCAGCTTCACCGCCAGCGACTTCATCGTGGCCAACGCGGGGAAATTCCAGACCAGTACCACGTTCAGCGCGGAACAGGCCGTGCCCCAGTCCGCCATGGACGACATCGCCGCCCAGGGGGGCGTCACGGACGGCGGCGTGGTGTACGGCAATACCTCTCCCATGCTGGAGTACGTCACCGAGGACTGGTTCCGCCAGAACAGGCAGCGCTTCTACACCCCGGAGCAGCTGGACGGCCTGATCCGTCTGACCGACCGGAACGAGGCGGGCCTGCTGGCCGACCGGGTGCAGCTGTCCGGCATGACCCCCTTCGCCCTGGACCACCTGACGGTATTGGACGGCGACCTGTCCGCCCTCTATGAGCCGGGCAGCCGGAACATTGCCGCCGTGTACGCCGAGGACGACTATGGAAACGCCGACATGAACTCCCACTGGGCCCGGCTGGGGGACACGGTGACGGTGCGCTATGTGGAGGAGAGCGAGTTCTACGACCCGGACACCGGCGAGGTCTGGGCAACATACGAGGACATCCCCGACGGGGCCAACTATGTGGAGCGGCCGGTGAAATACCGGGACGTGGACTACACCGTGGCCGCCCTGGTGACGGTGCCTTCCGCCCTCTCCTACCGCTACTACGGGGCGGACGAGTTCATCCTGAACGATGAGACCTTTGTCCAGGACACCGGCACGGACAGCGTCATGTACTACGCCTTCGACACCACGGACGAGGCCAATGCCGCCATGGAGGTCTTCCTGGCGGATTACACCGAGAACGTCAACCCGGAGCTGGACTACGAGAGCAAGGCCCTCTATGCCGCCGAGTTTGAGAGCATGCGATCCATGTTCCTGCTCCTGGGCGGGGCCCTGAGCTTCATCGTGGGGCTGGTGGGGGTGCTCAACTTCTTCAACGCCGTGCTCACCGGTATCATCGCCCGCCGGCGGGAGCTGGCGGTGCTCCAGGCCGTGGGCATGACCGCCAGGCAGCAGCGCGCCATGCTGGTGTGGGAGGGCCTGCTGTACGCCCTCGGGGCGGCGGGGCTGGCCCTGCTGCTGGCCCTGGTCCTGGGGCCGGTGGCCTTCCGGGCGGTGGAGGGGCTGTTCTGGTTCTTCACCTACCGGCTGGACCTGAGCCCCTTCCTGCTCATCGTCCCCCTCTTCGCCCTGCTGGGGGCGGGTATCCCCGTCCTCACGGTCCGGGCGGCGGAGCGCCGCACGGTGGTGGAGCGGCTGCGGGAGGAGTGACGGGCTCCGCCCGGTCCCGCACGGTGCCGCATAAAACCCGACCCGGGTCGCGCTCCATCCCATGCCGCCCCGGGTGGCAGAGGGGAGCCCTCCTCCGCCCTGCGCAAGGCAGCCCCCGCTCTTCGGAGCGGGGGCTGCCCTGTCCGTTTTGCGGAGACTCACTCCGCCGCGAAGGTCTGGTGGAAGTTGCGCAGGATGGTGGCCACCTCGGCCCGGGTGGCGCCGCCGGCGGGGTCCAGGATGCCGCCGGGCTTGCCGCCGATCATGCCGGAGCCGCAGGCCCACTGCATGGCGGACATGGCCCAGTCGCTGACGTCGAAGGCGTCGGCATAGCTGAGGATGTTGGTGTCCTCGCCGATGGACACATCATAGCCCTTGCGCACCGCGTAGGCGTACAGCATCACCGCCATCTCCTCCCGGGTGATGGAGCGGTCGGGGTCGAACCTGTTGTCCCCCACGCCGTTGACCACGCCCTCGCTGGTGCCCCAGCGCACCGCCTCGGCATACCAGTCGCTGTCGCTGACATCGTCATAGTCCATCCGGTAGTTCACCACCGGACCGCCCTCCATGGCCCACAGCACCGTGACCATCATGGCCCGGGTGAGGTCCTCGTTGGGCTCGAAGGTGGTGGCGCTGGTGCCGGCCATCAGGCCGTTTTGGTAGACATAGGCCACCGGGTCATAGAACCAGTCGCTCCCGGCCACATCGACGAAGGGCAGGCCTGTTCCGCTGCCCGCGGGCCGGAAGGAGGCGGAGATGGTCACCGGACCGCTTGGCATGGTGAAGGTGTACTGGTTCTCCCCCTTGGGCGTGAGGGTGACGGTGTTCCCGTTCCGGTCGGTGACCGTCAGAGAGCCCAGCTCATACCCCTCGTCTGGGGTGGCGGTGACGGTCACCGTCTGTCCCCGGCTGGCCCGGGTGGGGCTCACCGTGACGGTGCCGTGCTCCACCTCGCCGGGCACGTTCACCGCGTACCGGGTGGCGCTGGAGCCGCCGCCGGAGCCGCCGGGGCCGGTGACGGTGAGGGTGTAGGTCTTCTCCCCGATGGTCACCGTGATGTCGGTGGTGCCGCTGAGGGCCACGGTGGCGCTGCCGCCGCTCTTTCCGGTGCTGTCGGTCAATGGCTGCCCGTTGACGGTGACTGCATCCGTCCCGTTCCCCGGGAAAGCGGTGACCACGGTGCTGGCGGCGGCGACGCCGTTGGGCAGCTCATAGGCGTACTCATTGGTGGGCTTGCCCTCGCCGTCGGTTTGCTGCACGAAGTCGTCGATGGTCACGCTCAGGCCGTCGAAAATCAGGGTGTCCGGCGTGGTGTTGGTGTCCGGGTCGGGCACCGCCGCGTACACCACCACCCGGCTGCCCTTTTCGGTGAAGGTGATGTCCTCGCTCGTTGTATCCTCGCCGGATACGTTGGAAATGGCGCTGGTGAGGGTCTGGGTCTCCAGCACGCTGCCGTTTTCGTCCAGCAGGGCGGCCATGAGGGTGCCGGAGTTCAGCTCCCGCAGGGAGTTGTTGGTGAGGGTGACCTGGGCCGTGGTGGCGGCGCCGTCTGTGGTCTCGCCCTGCGCCACATCCAGGGTGGCCCGCTGGCCGGTGCGGGCGTAGAGGCCGGTGAGCCGGACGGCGGACTGGTTGTCGCCGGTGGCGTACTCGGCCATGACCTTGTCATTGCTGTCCTTCACCCGGACATCGGCATAGAGCTGCACGCCGCTCTCCGGGACCTCGTCCTTGCCCAGGGTGCCCGTCACATAGTCCGCCAGGTCATAGGTCACCAGAACGGTCATGCTGCCCTGGTCGATGCGGCTCAGGGCGGCGCCGCTGAGGGTGATGGTGTTATTGCTGAAGGACGCGCCGCTGGGGATAACGGACAGGCTGACCGCAGCGGGCTGGGTGCGCCGGGAGTCGGTGTAGAAGGTCAGCTCCACGGTGCGGCCGGAGCCTGCCAGCTTGGCCGCCGCGTCGTTGTAGAGGGTCACCAGCACGTCCCGCTCTCCCACCTCTTCCCGGACCACCTTCATGGAGGAGATGCCCACGTCGTTGTAGTCCAGGTGGAGGGTGTCGCTGGCCAGCTGAGCGCCGCCGGCGGTGACGGTGTAAGTGGGATTCTTGATTTCCTCTCCTGTCTGGTACATCACGGCGATCGGGGCGCTCCGGCCGGGGTCCAGAGGACCGGCCAGGGTGTCGGTGTAGGTGCCCACGGCGACCTCGATGTTCTTCAGCCGGGAGGCGCCGGTGTTGCGGACGGTGAAGACCACCGGGGTGTAGGACTCGGTCTGCAGATTGCCGTAGTCCACGGCGATGGCGTCCACCGCCGCGGCGTCCGTTTGGATGGCCCCGCCGCCGGTGAGGAGCTGGTCAGTGTCCACGGGGACCTCGTAGGTCAGAGCCTGATTGTTTTCACCACCAAGGATTGGTTTTCCGTCCTTGTCGAGAAGCGTACCTGTTTCGGTCTGCTTCGGGTCATACCAGGTGCCGAAGATGTAGGCCTTGACGGTATCGCTCTCCTGCCAGGCGCTGAAGGAGTTGGCCAGGGTGCGCGCGGGCAGGGTGATGAGGGCCTGGGGGGCGGAGAGGCGGGTCTCGCCGCCGATACCGCACAGCTGGATGCCGTAGAGGACGCTGTGGTCGGCCTTGCCGGTGTCGGGGTCGTTCACCACCTGGGGCCACATTAGGGTGAGGCCTTCCACGCCGCTGCCCGCTTCCCGCTTGGCCAGACGGAAGTCGGCGCTGATGACCAGGCCGCTCCCCTGGGTCATGGCGTTGACGCTGGCGGGGACGGCCAGGCCGCCGCCGGTGTGGGGCTGCCCGGAGGCGTCCACCGCCTGGAGGCGGATGTCGCCGCCGCCCTGGGTGCTGTACCAGGCCAGGAGGAAGTAGTTGGTGTCATTGTTCTTCACCGCCGCCACCTGGGGATTGGTGTCGGTCTCCCCGTCGTTGGTGAGCACCACCAGGTCGCCCAGGGTGCCGTTGGATTTCACCGTCCGGTAGGCCAGCTCGTAGCCCTGATAGGGGGCGCTTTTATCCGTAGACCCCCGGTCCAGGATGAAGGCCACCAGGGCGGTGCCGTCGGGGAGCATGGCGGCCTGGATGCCGGCCACGGTGCCGGTGGAGCCGTTGTACACCATCCGGGCGTCGTCCCAGCCGCTGCTGTTATAGAAACTCACATAGATGGCGTCCCGGGTGTCGAAGTCCAGCAGGCCCTCGCCCTCGGTTCCCGCGTCGGAAGCGTAGACGCTGCGCCAGAACACCGCGGCATTGTCACCGCCCACCACGGCCACAGGGGCCAGGTCGGGGGAGGCGTTGACGGTGAGGGCCTCGGTCGTCCAGCTCGTGCCGTTCGTGGTGACCGCCGCCATGACCTCGGTGCTGTTGAGCAGCTGCTTCTGCTGGTCGGCGGTGAGGACGTCGTCCTTATCCACCGTTCCGTCATCGGGAGAGTCCGCCGTCACCTTGTCGGTGAGCCGCACCCAGGCGGCCACGGAGAAGCTGCTGTCACCCGCCAGGGAGGGGGACATATCGCCGTAGCCGGTATTTTCTCCGCCGTCGATGGCGCTGCCCGCTGTGCCGACTTTACCGGCAAAGATGCGGCTGTCGTAGAAGCTCTCGCTCCCCTGGTCGCTGATGTAGACGGACAGAGAGCCGTCGTCATTCACCGCCGGCTCAGAGCCGGGGTTGGCGTCGTCCTGTACCACGTTGGCGGTCTCGCCATAGTTGGGTGTTCCGCTCCACCGGTCGGCCCGACTGTTGGCGTAGGCCGTCAGGTAGGACCGGCTGAGCAGGGTGGCGGGACCCATCCGGAGGCTGGCGCCGCTGGCGTCATCCTCACCGTACCAGTAGTCTTGGATATCGCCGTAGTTGTTGTAGGTCTTGCTCCAGCCGAAGCTGCCGGAGCCGATGATTGTCTCGTAGGAGATGAACAGGAACTTGGCGTAGAACTTGATGCCCACCTCGCCGTTGACGCTCAGGCCCTGGCCGTCGAGCTGCCGCTGGCTCTCGTCCGCCAGATACTCCCGGGACAGGAAGGTGTTGGTGGAGTCGCCGGACAGCTCGCCGTACAGGCCGATCTTCAGGGCCAGGATGCTGTAATCGAAGCCGAAGCCGCCGAAGGCGTTGATGTAGCCGTTGAGGCGCAGGGTGGTGAGATAGTCGTTCACCGACTCCCAGCTCTTGGCTTCCTCGGTCCAGGCGGCCAGGGTGGCCGCATCCTGCTGGTCGGTGTAGACGGTGGCCGCCTGGAAGTCCAGCTGCAGGGCGATGCCCGCGCCGAAGGTGGCGGTGACGGGGATGATGCCCACCCAGGCGTTGAGGT
>CALXCP010000141.1 GCA_944386845.1 uncultured Oscillospiraceae bacterium
TGACGCCGGAGCAGCACTATTTTGGTGAGTACTACAGCACCTATGCTCAAGCACCAAAGGACGAGGTAAAAGGTCTCTCCTCTCAAAAGATTTTGTCCCTCTGGTTAGAGTACGAGCAGCATGCCCAGCAGGAGAGCAAATTGGGTCTGCTCCAAAAGATATCCATCCTGTTTCGTTTCAATCGCAGTGCGCTGAAAGTGTTTCTCCAGACACCGGAGCTGGTGATCCCGTACCTCCAGCGGCAATTCTATGTGGTGCGCCGGCAGGAATTGACGGAAGAGCGGACTCAACTGGAAAAGAAGCTGGAGCAGTATGCCTTTGACCAAAAGATGGAGGAACTGACGGAAAAGTCTCTGCGGTTATTCCGGGCAGAACTGAGTGAAAAGTTCCATTGGCAAGGGTCTCGCCAGCGCTTTGAGATGCGGGACTTCCGCTCAAACTATAAATTCAACCAGGAATATCCGGTAATTCTGAGTGCGACCTACTCCATCAAAGGCACCCTGAACTTTGAACATACCTACGATTATCTTATCGTGGATGAGGCATCCCAAGTGGATCTGGCCACCGGCGTACTTGCCTTCGCCAGCGCCAGGAACATCGTCATTGTAGGCGATCTCCAGCAGCTCTCCAATGTGCTGGACAGCCAGAACATCCAGAAAAGCGAGGAGATCTGGGGGCGGTATTCCCTCCCGGAGACTTACCATTTCTCCACCCACAGTCTGCTCTCTTCCGCCATTGCCGCATGGCCGGAGGTTCCTACCGTTCTCCTGCGGGAACACTACCGTTGCCATCCCAAGATCATCAATTTCTGCAACCAGAAATTCTACGGTGGGAAACTCATCGTCATGACGGAGGACCACGAAGAGCCGGATGTCCTGACCATGTACCGGACAGCGCCTGGAAACCATGCCCGGGGTCACCTGAATCAGAGACAGATCGATGTGATCCGGGAAGAAGTCCTCCCGCAGTTGGAGCGAAAAGGCTATGAAAGCATCGGAATCATCACGCCGTACCGGGATCAGGTGGCGGCAATCCAAACGCAGCTGGGCAGAAACCTGGAAGGGGCCACCGTCCATAAGTTTCAGGGCCGGGAGAAGGACGCCATCGTCCTGACCTCCGTGGACAATGTCATTACGGATTTTGTGGATGACCCCAGGATGCTGAATGTGGCAGTATCCCGGGCGGTCAAGGCCTTGACCGTCATCACCTCGCAGGACCCTCAGAACGACCGAACCAACTACGGTGATCTGGCTCGGTACATCGAGTATAACAACTGCGCAGTGATCGAGAGTTCGGTCTACTCCGTTTTCGATCTGCTCTATCAGGGGTATGCGGAACAGCGGAGGGCTTTTCTGAAAAAGCATGGGCGCATTTCAGAATACGACTCGGAAAATCTTGCCTATGCTGTGATTCAAGAAATCCTCCAAAAGACCGAGTTTTCTTTTGTGGACTGTGCGGCTCATGTGTCCTTGGTCAACTTGGTGAAGGACTACTCCAAGTTAACGGAAGCGGAAACAGCATACGCCCGCAATCCTCTGACCCATGTGGACTTTCTCCTATTCCGCCGGATGGACAAATCTCCTCTGCTGGCAATAGAAGTGGATGGCGCCGCCTTCCATGCCGCGGGAAGTGTCCAGGCGGGCAGGGATGAGAAGAAAAACCGGATTTTTGAACAGTGCGGTATTCCGTTGCTGCGGCTCCGGACAGATGGGAGCGGGGAAATGGAACGAATTGAGCAAGGATTGAGGGCAACGATCTCCACAGGACAATGAATATATCGAAATCACGCAGAGAAGAGGAACCGCAAAATGAACGTCATCTGTTTCGGCGACTCTAACACCTACGGCTACGACCCGCGAGGCTATTTCGGCGGGCACTATGACGCGGACAGCCGGTGGGTGGACATTCTGGCCGAGAAAACTGGCTGGACGATTTGCAATATGGGGCAGAATGGTCGGGAAATCCCTTCCTCCACCCCTCCCTTCCCTGCCGACACGGATCTGCTGATCGTCATGCTGGGGACCAACGACCTGCTCCAGGGAAAAAGCCCAGAGCAGGCCGCCGGGAGGCTGGAGCGGTTTCTCTCCGGAATCTCCCTGGAACGAAACAAAATTCTGCTAATCGCTCCGCCGCCGGTGGCCCTGGGTGAATGGGTGCCCGACCAACAGCTCATCGACGACTCCCGCGCCTTT
Source organism: uncultured Oscillospiraceae bacterium (assembly GCA_944386845.1). Lineage (GTDB taxonomy): Bacteria > Bacillota > Clostridia > Oscillospirales > Oscillospiraceae > CALXCT01. The sequence goes on from CALXCP010000141.1 coordinate 2,193, forward strand.
GCCGGGCTCTGCCAGGCCCTGGCGGAGCGGCTGGACATCCGCTTTGCCGACGCCGGAAAGTGGGACATCTTCCTGGCTTATGACGGCGTCCACTTTACCGAGCAGGGGCACAGGGCCTTTGCCACCGGACTTCTGGAGGAACTCAGATGAAACGAATCCTGCCTACACTTTTATCTCTTCTGCTGTTGACCGGGTGCGGCGGAACCTCCGCGGATGGCTACCAGCAAATCAGCCAGGAGGAGGCCAAAGAGATGATGGACACCCAAGAGGTCATCATCCTGGACGTGCGGGAGCAGGACGAGCATGATGGCGGCCACATCCCCGACGCCGTTCTCCTGCCGGTGGGTACCATCGACGAAGACACCGCCGCTGAGGTGATCCCCGAGAAGGATTCCACAGTTTTGGTGTACTGCCGCAGCGGGAACCGCAGCAAGACCGCCTCCGCCGCCCTGGCGGAGCTGGGCTACACCGACATCTACGAATTCGGCGGCATCAATACCTGGCCCTATGAGACGGAACCGTAAAGGCATCGCCGGAAAGGGCCTGCAAGTCTATCAGGATCTGCGTCACATAGACAAATAGGAATTCCCCGGCATAGCCGGGGGTTCTTCCTATGCGGGCAAAGCCCTATGTTGCTAGCAGCGCCTGCTGGCGCTTGTTACGGTCTGCCAGCTGCGAGGAGCTTGTTACTTGCTACCCTTAAAAGGGTCTACAAATCCTTTCATCGTGATCTGATCCTGTATCTTATCTTCGTCCAGCTGGTGCTTGATATACTCCGCTATTGCTTTTGCATTCTTTCCTGCTGTATCCACATAATATCCCCTGCACCAAAATCGTCGGTTCCCATATTTGCGCATTAAATTTGCATGTCTCTCATAGATGATCAGTGTGCTCTTTCCCTTCAGAAATCCCACAGGCCCAGATACAATGAGCTTCGGCGGTATACTCACTAACATATGGATATGGTCTGGACACACCTCTGCCTCTATGATCTCGACCTGCTTCCACTCACATAACCTCCTTAATATCTCTCCTATTTCCCGCTTCTTCTCCTGATAAAATATCTTTCGTCTGTACTTCGGTGCAAATACGATGTGATATTTACAGTTCCAGCTCGTATGTGATAAACTATTCGTGTCATTCATTTGGATGACCTCCCTTTGCTTCCTTTTGTGCAGTTGGCTGACCGCACTCTCAGTATAGCAAAGGGAGTTTTTATTTCCTACTCTCCGCTAAAGCTTTTACGGAACTCCCCGGCATAGCCGGGGTTTTCAAACTACAACAAAAAAGCCCCGAAAACCGCAGTTTTCGGGGCTTTTTGGAGCTGCTACCCAGATTTGAACTGGGGACCTCATCCTTACCAAGCGGCTTTGGAACTTTTTTCTAACTATTTTTCGTACTTTATAGCGATATACACTCCGATCTGCTTGCTTTCCGCCACTTTTTGAGCATCCTGT